>CAZZHU010000018.1:0-36421 GCA_964654045.1 uncultured Leptospirales bacterium | reverse complement strand
AAAACATCACCGATTTCAACACCTCGGTGCTGGGCGCCGCTGACCTGATGCAGGAAAAAATCAAGAGCGAGGAAGGGAAGCGTTTTACCAGCATCTCGAAGAACGTGGGGCTTGTTGCCGGCATCCGGTCAACGGACGAGTCGGTCCAGGCGCACCTCCTCCATGAATACGTCAGCACTGAGCGCGATGCCGTGATCATCAACAGGTTCACAGGCCTCAACGGGTTTCCCCTGACGGTGCGGTTCGAGCACCCGGAAGACGTCATACAGGTGCTGAAGAAGATTGAGCAGAATTATTCCGCGGTCCGCGTTACCCGTATCGATGAGGCCTCGGTCATGCTGTATGACATGCTCTTCTCGGACCTCACCATACCGGTGGTCTCGCTGGAACATGACGATGTCCCTCTCTTCCTCCTGGTCCTCGTCATCAAGATCATGATGAAGTACCGGATCAAGGCCGAGGAAACCACCGTCGGCTTCATCGGCATCGACCTGAGCGCCGTGCGCCTCGCCAGGGTCCTCGACAAGATCGGGTTCCGGAGGATACTCGGTTTCGACTACAGTGAAAAATCGATGCTGGCCCTGGAAAACCAGGGCGGCCTGGCGACGACTGCCGAGAATATCTTCGGCAACGCCGATATCACGGTCCTTCTGAAAAACAATTTTGAACTCGAGGAATACCGGAAGATACGCCCCGGCCAGTTCGTCATTTCCTTCATGGGCGACGACGAGCCGGACATGGAAGTCATATCGGGCAAGGGGGTGCGCGAGTTCATCAGGAGAGACCTGTCCGACCTGGCGGCCATCTACCCCGGGATACTGCGGGGCATCATTGAAGCCGGCATCAGATTTATCAATGACGCGAAACTGGTGGAATACTCGAAAAAACTGGTCGCCCTCCTGTCGGACGACTTTCAATTTCCCCATCTCTTCAGCGACATCCATGAGAAAGTGTATAGAATAGTCTCGCAAGACAATTCCAAGAATTGACCCGGATATGGGTCGGGAATGGGATAGGGGGGCCTTTGCACGAAGGCCCCCCTATCAACCCCCCGCGTGCCGCCTCAAACGCCGGCGGTGGCTTAAGGTTTGAGTTTCAGAGCAATTCTTTACTGCTCTGTTTTTTGATACTCGTTTACTCATTAAAGCTGTTTGGATCAAGCTATTTATAGATTGTGTATAATCTGTCGTGGATTCTGGCGCCATCCTCGGCGCGTTTTATATTTGAAGCCGGGCGTCCTGCCCGGCTTTTTTGGGAAATTTGGGTCACTTCATCACTTCATGATATTAACAAATCGTTTCACGGGTATTACTGAAATCAGTCGCCGGGCAGGACGCCCGGCGGTGCGAGGATGCCACACGATGTGGCTTCCGGAGCGAAAGCCAACAGGTATTTATTACTTTCTTAAAAAGCCAAATATAATAACCCACTTTCAAAAACAGATAAACCTGGAAATCACAAACAACATCAATACTGAGCCCCGCGGCGATGAGCGGCGCGGGTGGTGGGGGTGCGGGGGAGGAGGTAGCCGCGGTGCTACCTCCTCCCCCGAAAAATTGCCGACCCGGGCACCGGGCAATCAACAATAATTATTCTGTAATAATAATCCACCGAAGGTTGCTATAGGTGAAGAGGCGGTACTGGGCGCTTCCGCCCGAGGAGCGGGAGAAGCGGCGGACCGCGAATTCATCGGGTGTTCCGGACAGGTCGATCCTGGTGAAATCGCCGTAGGCGGTATTGATCTTCTGGCGGTCTTCCGCGACCTCGTAGGTGCCTTTCGGGCCGACTATGAATGATTTTCCGCCCACCAGTCGCTGGACTTTTTCCATGTCGAACATCAGGATGAATATCCCCGGCATGGTGTCAGGCGCGCTTACTTCCGATGAAACAGCTATATAGTACCCGTCCCAGTAGAGCGGCGACGAGGCCATGCTGGCGATGAAGGGCTTTGTCTCCCTGTTGACATAGCAGAGGCCGAGGGCTGTATTCCCCAGGGTCGTCCTGACGTTCCTGGCGAAAATCCCGTCGTTCTTCATGGTGTAGACAACAGTTCCTTCCTTGTTAATAATGATAAAATCAGAATACACCCCTTCGGTGACGGATTTGATCATTGAAGTGATGCTTTCCCTTTCAAGGAGGTAATACTTATCGCCCCCGCTGTCCATGCGCTGCAGGTGCGTGAGCATTTTTATCAGGTCTCGCTCGATGATGACTTTTTTCGCTTTTTCCAGGTCTGATTCGCAGAGCTGGAAAAGGTTTTTCAGCGGCGTCATGCCCTCGTTGCCGGGAATCGGCGCGATTGCGCAGGAGGAGGCCGCCACAGCTATGAATATGATCGTAAAAAAATTTTTCATTGTCCTGTTTTTGGGAGCATGATTAATATTAATTTTCGGCTTGAAAGCAGCTAATGGTAAGCAAATTATGGACTGTGCATGATTCCAGTAAAGAAACCCGGACGCAATAAGCTCATTTGTCAAGTGAAGATAGTGAAAACAGTACCTATTATCGGCATACTGATACCGGCCCTGTCATTTTTACTGATTACTTCGAATATCAGGGCCGCAGCTGATATTAATCCGGGTACCGATACCGCGGAGGATCATGCCCGCGATACCGATCCTGGGAATGATATTGAAGAATTGTCCGATGATACACTGATCAAAGCGCCGGAAAAGAGGGAAGATCTGCAGCATTATAATGAAAAGCAAGATGAAGGAAAAGCGCGGAAGATCAGGTTAACGTTTTTTGATCCTTCAAGCAGGGAATACGTCGCTCTCTTTGTAGGCTATGGCGGTTATTTCCCGGTCGCGGATTATGGAACTGTATATAAACCGGGACACCAGGTATCATTCACCGCCGGGATCTATTACATTAATTTCCTGGGTCTCTCCCCGGAAGTCCATGTCCGGTACGCAACCATGGATTACCGGAACGACCCCCTGCGATACAGTGCCAGCCTCTCCCAGGTGCAGGCATATCCCGCGATCGTGTACCGCTACCCGATAAAGCTGCCGAGGAACACCCTGACCGTGTACGGACGCGTGTGGGACGGACTGTCCAGGATTTATTACGAATCCCGGGACCCGTACCTGCCAATGATGAAAAGGAACATTGTAGAGAACCTCAACATCTTCGGCCTTTCCGCCGGCTGTTATTACGATGCCTGGAAAGGGCTCCTGGTGGGCGTTGATGTGAGCTACAGTCTCGTCTCAACGGCGCGGAAACCGCTGCAGTCCGTCTCGTTCATGCTGAACGTCGGGTGGAGGATACTATAAACCTCCTAAGAAATGAATAGCGGAGCGGGTGGAGACGGCACCGTGCACGGCGGGTTGAAATCCGCCGCTAATCCGCCTTCTCCAGGGGCGTGTACTTTTCCAGGAACGTCTTGCTTGACCTGCCGAAGAGGATGGTGAGTTTCACGTTGTCGCCGGAGCCCTCGATGCTGAGGACGCGGCCGACGCCGTACTTCGGGTGCAGCACATTGTCCCTGACCTTGAACTTCGAGTCGCTGCGACCGGCCGCGGATGTGTGCTCGGCGGATTCCTCCCCCAGGCTCGCGTCATCTTCTTCTATGTCGGAAAAGTGCGATTCCGTGTAAATCTTCTTCACGCCGAAGGGGTTGCGGAAGGAAGCCCCGTTCTGGTAGCCGGTTGATAAGAATTCCTGCATCTCGAGGAGATCCGGGGGGATTTCAAAGATGAACCGCGACGGCTCTTTGTGGAATATCTCGTGGAAGGTCCTCCGCAGCTCCGCGCAGGTGATGTAGGCGCGCTCCATGGCCCGCGTGATGCCCACGTAGCAGAGGCGACGTTCCTCCTCGATCCCCTCCTCGGTATCCGAGGATAGCCGGTGCGGGAAGATGTCCTCCTCCATGCCCGTGAGGAACACCACCGGGTACTCGAGCCCCTTGGCGTTGTGCACGGTCATCAGGGTCACCATGTTGCTCCTGCTGTCGGGATTTTCCTCCGGGTTCTCCTCCGATGTATACAGGGATATGTCTTGAAGGAACTGGTCGAGGGTCGCCTCCGGATACGCCTGCTCGTAATCGTAGATGCTGTTCATGAGCTCGCTGATGTTCTCCAGGCGGGAACGGCTCTCCATCGTGTCATCGTCCTCGAGGCTTTTCATGTACCCGGACAGGTCAAGGACCAGGCTCACGAAATCTGAAAGCTTGGTCCGCGGTATTTCCCTGACGGCTTCATGGCTTTTCACGATCATGTCGCGGAAATCGACGAGCCCCTTGGGGAGCTTTTCGCCGAGGCGGTTTTCCCGGATGACGGTCCATTCAGACTCGCCGCCGCGCGCGGCGTGGTCGCGGATCTTGTCGATGGTCACCCGGCCGATCCCCCGCGACGGAGTGTTGATAATGCGGAGCATGGAAACCAGGTCAAGGGGATTCACGATGAATTTCAGGTAGGCCAGGATGTCCTTGATTTCCTTCCGCTCGTAAAACTTCATTCCCCCCACGAGACGGTAGGGAATATTTTCCTTCCTGAGGCGGTCTTCAAACACGCGGGACTGGGCGTTGGTACGGTAGAAAATGGCGAAATCGCTGTTGGAGAGGTTCTCCCGGTGCTTCAGGGACATGATCGTATTCACCACGAACTCGGCCTCGCCGTATTCATTGTTTGTCTTGCACCACACCACCGGTTCGCCCTCACCCTTGTCGGCGTTCAGGTTCTTTTCCTTGCGGTTCACGTTGTTCCTGATCACCGACGAGGCGGCTGTCAGGATCGGCTGGCGTGACCGGTAGTTTTTGTCCAGGGTGATGACGGCGGCGCCCAGGTAGTCTTTTTCGAAGTTCAGGATGTTGCGGATGTCGGCGCCGCGCCACGAGTAGATCGACTGGTCATCGTCGCCGACGACGCAGATGTTCTTGCTGGCCGATGCGAGGTATTTCGCGATCAGGTACTGGGCGTAGTTGGTGTCCTGGTATTCGTCGATCATGAAGTACGACCACTGCCGCTGCAGCCTCGCCAGCGCCTCGGCATCGGAGCGGAGGAGCTGCACGGTCTTGATGAGGAGATCGTTGAAATCAAGGGCGTTGTTCCTGGCCATCAGGCGGTGGTATTCGTCGTAGATTTCCTGGAAGTCGTAGAAATGGGTCTTCTGCGTCAGCTGTTCCGGGTCCACGCCGTCGATCAGTTCGGCCTTGTCCTTCACCTCTGAAATTTTCGATACGATTGATTCGGGACGGATTTTTTTCGGGTCCAGGCGCATCTGGAGGAGTATCTCCTTTACCAGCGTGGCCTGGTCCGAGGTGTCATAAATTGAAAACGCGGAAGGAACGCCGATACGCTCGCCGTACCGCCGCAGGATGTACACGGAGGCGGCATGAAAGGTCTTGATGAAGACGCTGGACCCCTGCGGGCCGATGAGCCGTATGATCCGGTTCCTCATCTCCTCGGTCGCCTTGTTCGTGAAGGTGACCGCGAAAATTCCCGTGGGGGGGACGCGCTTCTCGCCTACCAGGTATGCGATCCGGTGGGTAATGACCCGGGTCTTGCCGGAACCCGCCCCCGCCAGTATGAGAAGCGGACCTTCGGTGTGTATGACGGCTTTTTTCTGGTTTTCGTTGAGGTTTTCGAGAATGGACATTGTGGTTCCTTATATTGAATATACAGCAGATTCTTCCTCTCCCGGTATTGTGGCAAGAAGAAAAAACAGTACTATATAAAATTTGCCGCTTCAAATGACTGTTTGGGGTTGCCCCAGACCTCACCCCGCCTCCGGCGATCACTAAGCGACAGGATGTCGCGCATTCAGCAGCGTACATGGATGTACTGGCTGCTGCCTCCCGCAGGGAGAGGGCTTCCAGTAAAAAATAAATTTTCTTGAGCCTCCCCCTCTCCCTGTGGGAGAGGGGGACCCGGGGGATGAGGTCTTATTAGATGATATACGAACGGCCTCCAAATTAATTAAAATTATCCTTTTACTATTTGACAAAGGCGGCATGGAATCAACATTTGTGATCATCGCAGCGCGGTTACTCCGCGTCTGTTTCCCAGGCATGATTGTATGTGTCAGGAGGAAGACCGTCCCTTGGCTGAAAAGATTTTAGTAGTTGATGACTCCCGTCTCGATATAACGGTTATCAAAAAATTGCTTGATGATTATTCCATCATCAGCGCCTCCTGCGGCGATGAGATGTGGCACGTCCTGAAAGATGAGATCCCGTCGATCATTCTCCTGGACGTGGTGATGCCCGGTGAAGACGGCTTCCAGATCGCGAAAAGGCTGTCGCACATAGAGAAATACGCCGACATCCCGATAATTTTCATAACCTCCAAGGATGCCGGGAAGGACGTGGAAAAAGGATTCGCCTCCGGCGGCGTGGATTATATCAAGAAGCCTTACAATGAGATTGAGCTGCGCGCCCGTATCCGGTCGGCCCTCCTGAAAAAAAAGCAGGAGCTGGAACTGCGCGCGATGACTATCACCGATCCCCTGACCGGGGTACATAACCGGCGCTATTTTTTCGAATACCTCGATAAAATCGTGGAACACGCCCGGAGAAACACGCGGAAAAACTTTTCCATAGCCCTGATTGACATCGATCACTTCAAGAATATCAACGACACCAGGGGACACCAGGCCGGTGATTTCGTCCTTACGCAGCTCGCCGGTTATTTACAGAAAAGCATACGCCCCTATGACATGGTGGCCCGGTACGGCGGCGAGGAGTTCATCATTCTTTTCAAGGACTGCAGCCGGAATGATTCATGCGAAATTTTGCAGAGGATAAAAGACACCGTCGACCATGAGCGGTACCGCTTCCAGGACGAACTGATCCATATCACCTTCAGCGGAGGCATTGCCGATAACCGGGATCTGGAGCAGGGGGAAGGCTCCGCCAAGGATCTTGTCAGGATCGCCGATGAGCGCATGTACAGGGCAAAGGAGACGGGACGGAACAGGATCGTCATAGAGCAGGTCCCGTAAAGACCACCCCGGACACCGAGGGGCGCTTATCTATCTCCCACTGCTCCGGAGCGCATCTTCTCAATCCTATACTATCCTCACCCCCTTAGTCCCCCTCTCCTTAGTATGGAGAGGAGGGAGGAATGAAATATATTTCTGACTGAAGCTCTCTCCTTTTCAAGGAGAGGGCGCGCAGAGCGCGGGTGAGGTCAAAAAGAGGAAATCGCTGTGATAGGAGTAAAACTCCTGCCCGCAAAAAAAGCTTGCAATCTATATGGCTATGATTGATAGTGGTCCAGTTACGATGATGTTGTGTTTATTGATGAGCGATTGACAGGAGAGTGGGCCACCCACTCTCTTTTAGTATGGATATACCGTCGTGCAGATTAAAGAAAGAATGTTGGAGCTTATCGAGGATACCGCCGGCAAGCTCGGCTACCTGATTTACGAATCTTCAATCCTTTATAAAGGAGAGAATTCCCAGATTCACGTCAAGATTGACAGCCTCACCGGAATTTCGCACCTCGATTGCGAGAAGTTTTCACGGGAGCTGTCGGACAGGCTTGACGCCGAGGATGCCCTGCCGAACTACTCCCTCGAAGTATCATCGCCGGGCCTGAACCGCCTGCTTCGCAACAGCTCCGAATTCAGGCGCTTTCCCGGGGCCCCGGTGAAGGTTGTCTACGAAGAGAGCGGGAACCGCCAAGTCGTCAAGGGAACCATCGGGGAAATGACCGATACCGCGGTGACGGTTTCTTCTGAAAAGGGAGACGTGACAATCCCGTTCGACGCAATAACCAACGCCAATCTTGATTATTAAAAAAGGTGCAGAAGCCATGAGCAAGAATTTTTTTGAGGCATTACATGAAATAGCGACCGACAAGGGTATCCCCCGGGAATATATCGAGCAGATCGTCGAATCGGCGATGCTTTCAGCCTTTAAAAAGCAGTACGGCATGATCGACAACGTGCGGGTCGTTTTCGACCGGGACAAGAACAGCGTCAAGGTGGTGTCCAAGAAGATGGTCGTGAAGACCGCCCGGAACAGGGCCGAGGAAATACCGTTCAGCGAGGCGGCCAAGATCGCGCCGGACGCCCAGCTGGGGGACGATATCGAGGTCGAGGAGGATCCCCTCGAATCGTTTGGAAGGATTGCCGCGCAGACCGCGAAACAGGTAATCATACAGAAAATAAAGGAAGCGGAAAAGAACATCATATACGGCGAGTTCGTCGACAAGGAGGGCGAACTGATCAACGGGTTCCTCCAGCGCAAGACCAAGGACGCCATCTATATCGACCTGGGCCGCACCGAGGGGATACTCCCCGCGCGGGAGCAGAACCCCCTCGAGCACTACAAGGTGGGAGACCGGGTCAAGGCCCTCATCCTCACCGTGCAGAAAAATTCGAAGGGGCCCAGCATCATCCTGTCGCGCACGCACCCCACCTTCATTGAAAAGCTGTTTGAGATGGAGATCCCGGAGATATACGACGGCGTTGTTCGCATCATCAAGGTCGTACGCGAGCCGGGCATGCGCACCAAGGTGGCCGTCACCAGCGAGCGCGACGATGTCGATTCCGTCGGCGCCTGCGTCGGCATGAAGGGCATCCGCATCCAGTCCATCGTCCGGGAGCTGGAGGGCGAAAAGATCGATGTCGTCGAGTGGTTCGAGGACCGGAAAATCATGGCGGCCAATGCCCTCACCCCCGCCAAGGTGCATGAGATTGTCGAGAAGTCGGACGGCGGCGTCATAGCCGTTATCGACAATGACCAGAAGCACCTGGCGCTGGGCAAGGCGGGTCATAACGTCCGCCTCGCGTCGAAGCTCTGCGGTTTCGAGATCGACATCAAGACCGAGGACGCGTACCGCGATTTCCTCTCTTCGAGCGAGTCGCGGGCCATCGTGGAGCAGCTCTTCTCCAAGGTCAACGAGGACGAAACGCCGCTTTCTGAATTGCCCGGCCTTGAAACGCGCACCATTAAGCTCCTGGAGAACGGCGGCGTCTTCTCCGTGGAAGACCTGGTTGAGAAATCGCTCGAGGAGCTTATGGCCATTGACGGCATCGGCGAGAAAACCGCCAAAAAAATACTTGAGATTATCGCGGAAAGCGTTGATTTTGATGAGTCCGAGGAAGGATCAGAAGAAGGATCAAAGGAAGGATCAGGGGAGGATTCCGGCAAAGAAAAAAGTTCTGAAGAAGGCACAGAGAAATCCGGAGAGAAAGAAGGAACGGACGAGCAGGAAAAACCGAAGCAGGAGGAATAAGCTCCTGGGCGGGAACGCTCGGGTTTTTCGCGCGAGAGCGCCTGTGGGGACTCGGTTTCCCATAATTATAAAAACCAAGGAAGACAAACTGATACATGAAAGCCATTGAAATAGCCAGAAGAAATCATATCTCGATGGAGGATATGATGGAAGTGTGCCGGGAACTGGAAATCGCGTGCGAGACCGAAGAATCTGATCTTCAGGAAAAAAATATATTTCTCATCGAGAAAAAAATAGAAGCCATTAAAAAAAGAAAGGCGCAGCAGATCGAGGACAGCAAGAAAGGCAAAAAGATCAAGCTGAAGCGGAAGGTGCAGGTCCCGAAAGAAGGGAAGGAAGCCGAAGCCGCTGAAGAGCCTGTTAAGAAAGAAGAGCCTAAAAAGCCCGAGCGTGAAGCGGCCCGTCCGGCAGCGGAACGGCGCGGTCCCGGCGCACGGCCGGCGGGACAGAGAAGGGAAGGCGGTCCCGGCGCACGGCCGGGGGGACCGAGAAGAGAAGGCGGTCCCGGCGCACGGCCGGGGGGACCGAGAAGAGAAGGCGGTCCCGGCGCACGGCCGGCAGGGGGGGGCGGAGCCGGAGATAAACCGGCCGCAACCATTGGAGAAGGCAAAGATAAGAAAAGGAAGAAAACCAAAGAGAAAGAAAAAGATAAAAGAAAATATAAGAAAGAACAAGAAGAAAAGGAAATTACCCTCCGGAAGAAGACCGCTGAAGAAAGGCGGCGTGAAGCACAGCATCCCGGGGAGATCCATATAACCGAAAACATATCGGTCGGCGAGCTGGCCAAGAAGCTGAATATCAAGGCCGCCGACGTTATCGCGAAATTGATGAACCTGGGGGTCATGGCGACCATCAACCAGGTCATCGACGCCGAGACGGCCGAGATCCTCGCGTCAGAATACGGTACCAATGTGAAGGTGGTCTCGCTCTATGATGAGACGGTCATCAAGCACGTGGAGCAGGACCTTCCGGAAGACAACCTGACGCGTCCGCCGGTCGTAACGGTCATGGGCCATGTCGACCATGGAAAGACCAAGCTCCTGGATGCCATCAGGAAGACCAATATCATTGACCAGGAATTCGGCGGCATTACACAGCATATCGGCGCCTACAGCGTGAAGATAGGCGAAAAGATGATAACCTTCCTCGACACGCCCGGTCACGAGGCCTTTACCACCATGCGGGCCCGCGGCGCCAGGGTGACGGACATCGTTGTTCTCGTGGTTGCTGCGAATGACGGCGTCATGCCGCAGACCATTGAAGCGATCAACCACGCCAAGGACGCGGGAGTTCCCATCATCGTTGCCATCAACAAGGTCGACCTCCCCGAGGCCAACCCGGACAAGGTGAAGCACGAACTCGCGAAGTATGACCTGGTCCAGGAATCATGGGGCGGCCACACCCTCTTCGCGGAGATCAGCGCCAAGTTTCAGAAGAATATAGATAGCCTGCTGGAGCTCATCCTCATCCAGTCGGAGATGCTTGAATTGAAGGCTAATTCGAAGCTTCTTGCAAAGGGCACGGTCATAGAATCAAAGCTCGACATGGGCCGGGGCGCCGTGTCAACGGTCCTCATCCAGAACGGGACCCTCCACGTGGGAGATCCCTTTGTCATCGGCGTATTTTCCGGTAAAGTGCGCGCCATGTTCGACGACCTCGGCAAGCCGCTCGAAGTGGCGGGCCCTGCGACGCCGGTTGAAGTCCTGGGTATATCGGGCGTGCCGTCCGCCGGTGACCCCTTCGAGGGGGTCGAGAACGACAAAACGGCCAAGCAGATATCGCAGAAACGGCTCGAATACAAGAGGGCCGAATCGGCCAAGAAGGTCAAGAAGGTCACGCTGGAATCGCTGAACGAGATGATCCGCGAGGGCGAGGTGCAGGAACTGCGGATCATCGTCAAGGCCGACGTCGACGGTTCGTGCCAGGCGCTGAAGGAGTCCCTGGAGAAGCTGTCCATCGGCGAGGTGCGGGTCAAGGTCATCCACACGGGAACCGGCGGCATCAACGAATCGGACGTCATGCTGGCTTCGGCGTCGAATGCCGTCATCATAGGCTATCACGTGAGGCCGACCGGCAAGGTTTCGGAAATCGCCGAGCGTGAAAATGTGTCAATCAAATTCTATAACGTCATATTCGAGGTGACGGATTCCATCAAGCTGGCCATGGAGGGAATGCTCTCCCCGGAGATCAGGGAAGAGGTCACCGGTTCCGGCGACGTGAAGCAGGTCTTCAAGATATCCAAGATCGGTACGATCGCCGGCGCCATTTTAAATACCGGCAAAATCGAGCGGAGCTGCAAGTTGAGGCTCGTCCGGGACGGCGTGGTCATCTTCGACGGAGCCCTCAAGTCCCTGAAACGGTACAAGGACGACGTGTCCGAGGTTCCCGCGGGGCAGGAGTTCGGCTTTGGTCTGGACGGTTTCAATGACATGAAGGAAGGCGACAGCTTCGAGGCCTATAGGCTGGTTGAAATCGCCAAGACGATATGACACGGAAGCACGGCGGATAACTATATCGAGAGGAAATTCATTCCAGGTAGTATCTCTTATACCTTCATTCCAGCTTCGCCGGAATGCGCGATAATCCTTTCTCCCATTAATATAACACTATGAGCTACAGAAGAGAAAAGCTTGAAGAGCAGATAAAGAGAATCGTGTCAGAATTGCTGATACGCGATATCAAGGACCCGCGTATCGGGTTCGCCACCGTTACCGGCGTTGAGCTCGCCAGGGACTATTCCGCGGCGAAGATCGGAATATCGGTCCTGGGGGACCCCCGCGCCATGCGGAAGACGCTGGAGGGTCTGCAGTCGGCGACGCCCTACCTCCAGCACCGGGTCGGCAAGAGCCTCGGCATCAGGGTCACCCCGAGAATCTCGTTCTTTCTCGATTCATCCCTTGTCGAAGGAGTGAACATGGTGAATCTCCTGAATACCCTGGAGGAGACCGAGAAGAAGCATGAAGGGGCGGATGAACCCGGAGAGGGCCATGATGGTGAACCTGACGATGAGTGAGCGGGAGCAGTCTCATCCCGCCAGTGCCGGGGCGCGCGATTTGAAGAACGATATACTGCTCATAGACAAGCCGGAAGGAATAACCTCCTATGAAACGATAAGCCGTGTGCAGCGCATAACCGGCGCGGACAAGACGGGCCACGCGGGGACCCTGGACCGCTTCGCGTCGGGGCTCCTCATCGTGTGCAACGGCCGTTCGACGAAGCTGGCCCGTTATCTTCTGGAGGACGACAAAAGCTATGCCGGGACGGTCAGGCTCGGGGTGAGCACCGATACCGATGACCGCGAGGGAACCGTGACCGCGGAGCGGCCCACCGGCTCCGTAACCGGCGAAGATATACTCGCATGCGTCCGGAAGCTCACGGGCGAACTGCTCCAGCAGCCGCCCCTGTATTCGGCGCTGAAGATAAACGGCAGGAGGGCGTCAGACCGGGCCCGGGACGGCGAGAAAATCGAGCTCTCGCCGCGGAAGATAAGGGTCCATGATTTCGAGGTCCTTGACATTGATCTCGATTCCGGACGTTTTTCCTTCCGCGTCCACTGCACCAAGGGCACCTACGTGCGCTCCCTGGCGCGGGACCTTGGCGAAATGCTCGGAACCGGGGCCCACCTGGAAAGCCTGCGAAGGACCGGGGCCGGGATTTTCAGGATTGAGGATGCCGTCACCCTGGAGGAACTCGACGCCTATGTCAGGAGCGGCGGGCCGGACCGTCCCTTCAGGGTCTCTCCGCCGGAAGCGCTGTCCGGTTACGGCAGGATTATCGTGGAAATCTGCGTGCGGGACAGGATACTGAACGGGTCCGCTTTTCCAAGGGAGGGGGCCGTGTCGATCGATGACAGGGGAGGAAAAATATTCATTATTATGGATGAAAGTGAAAATCTTATTGCAATTGCGGATGTGGATATCCAAAAATGGCATATTAAATATTTAAATGTGTTCAATTCCTGAAAAGGGACATAATATAATACGGGGCTGTCTCAGACCCCTTAGGGGAGAGCGTACTATCACGCACTTACCCGAAACAACTCATTGGGAGGATAGTAAAAAATGAATCAGAAAAAAGAGATTATCGAGAAATTCAAAACTCATGAGAAGGACACAGGTTCTCCTGATGTTCAGATTGCCCTTCTCACTGACCGCATCAACCAGTTAACCGAGCATTTCAAGGTCCATGCAAAGGATTTTCATTCCCGGAGGGGCCTGCTGAAAATGGTCGGTCAGAGAAGAAGGCTTCTTGACTATCTTAAGAAGAAAAACCTTGACCGTTATCGCGGTCTCATCAAGGAACTGGGCATCCGGAGATAACCGGGCCTGGATTTAAGCTCCGCGGAGATGTTGCTGCATCCGCTGGAGATGGTTGTGCAGGCAGTCCGGAATATAGGAGCCAGACAGCGCCATAACCGCCGTTAGGGCACTATCTGACCTCTATATTCTGGCGCGATCATTTTCACGGACGACATCCCGGTGGAGCCATCAGTTATGCAAAGAGGTAATGCGTATGTCTATTGATTTTAATGTAGAGGTTGGAAAAGAGAAACTGAGTTTCAATACCGGGTATCTGGCAAAACAGGCCGACGGGTCCGTCGCGGTTTCATACGGGGAAGTGGTCGTTTTTGCCTCGGTGGTCGTATCACGCGAGGTTGACAAGGGGCAGGACTTCTTTCCCCTGACCGTCGACTACCGTGAGAAGGCCTATGCCGCAGGCAAGATACCGGGCGGCTTCATAAAGAGGGAGTCGCGTCCCAGGGACAAGGAAGTGCTGACCAGCAGGCTGACGGACCGGCCGCTCCGGCCGCTGTTCCCGAGCGATTTCGTCAACGAAGTGCAGATCATCATCTATGTTCTTTCCGCTGACCAGAAAAACCAGCACGACATCGTGGCCATCAACGCCGCGTCCGCGGCACTCTGCGTTTCCGGGATACCCTTCAACGGGCCCGTGGGAGCGGTGCGCGTCGGCCGGGTGAACGGGCAGTGGATCGTGAACCCCACCTTCGCCGAGGACGATGAAAGCGATATTGACGTTGTCGTTGCGGGCACGAAAAGCGCCGTGACCATGATCGAGGGTTCGGCGAAAAATATCACGGAGGACGACATGATCGCCGCCGTGGAGATCGCCCATGAGCAGATCAGGAAGATCTGCGCGACCCAGGAGGAGCTTAAAAAGGCGGTGAACAAGGAGCCCTTCAAGTACACGCCGTTTGTTGGCGACGCGAAACTGAAGGAAGAGATACGGAACCGCTACCTGGACGATATCGACCAGCTGGTGAAGTACCGGATCAAACATGAACGTGAGAACGCCAAGATCGCCGTCATCGAGAAGGCGAAGCAGGAACTGGCCGAACAGTTTCCGGATACGGTCGGACAGGCGTCCGGCATTATCGACGAAATTGACGGCGAGTTCGTGCGCAAGCGCATCCTGGAAAAGGGCGAGCGCGCCGACGGCCGCGGGCTGAAAGAGATCAGGCCCATCGATATCATGGTAGGCATCCTGCCGCGGGCGCACGGTTCGGCTGTGTTCACCCGCGGTGAGACCCAGAGCCTCGGCGTCACGACCCTGGGGTCGGTGGACGACGTTCAGCGCATGGATGACATCGAGGGCGAGGGCGAGAAGCACTTCATGCTTCATTACCATTTCCCGCCCTTCTCCGTCGGGGAGACCGGGCGGCACGGCGGCGTGGGGCGCCGGGAGATCGGCCATGGCATGCTTGCCGAGCGCGCTCTCCAGTTCGTGATACCGGAAAAGAATGATTTTCCCTACACCATCCGCCAGGTATCTGAAATTCTCGAATCGAACGGTTCGTCTTCAATGGCGTCTGTCTGCTCCGCCTCGCTGTCGATGTTCAATGCCGGGGTTCCTCTCAAGGCGTCCGTGGCGGGCATTGCCATGGGCCTGGTGAAGGAGGGTGACAAGTACGCGATCCTGAGCGATATCCTCGGCCTCGAGGACCACCTGGGCGACATGGACTTCAAGGTGACCGGCACCGACAAGGGCGTCACCGCTTTCCAGATGGATATCAAGATCCAGGGGATAACCCCGGAAATAATGAAAACAGCTCTCCAGCAGGCGAAGGAGGGACGGCTGCATATTCTCGGCATCATGAACCAGGTCATGCCGCAGCCTGAGAAGAAGATATCGCCCTACGCGCCGCTCATCAAGACCATCATGATCAATCCCGAGAAGATCGGCGCGGTCATAGGACCGGGCGGCAAGGTGATCAGGCAGATTATCGAGGAAACCGGCACGGATATCAACGTCGAGGACGACGGCTCGGTGACCCTTACCGGCCCCTCTCAGGAATCGGTCGCCAAGGCCGAGGACTACATCATGGGGCTCACGGAAGAGGTCGAGATCAACAAGGTCTACGAGGGAACGGTGCGGCGCATTTTCGAATTCGGCGCCATGGTGGAGATAATGCCCGGCAAGGAAGGGCTGATACACATTTCCAAGCTGGATACCAAGCGGGTCAACAAGGTCGAGGACGTCGTGAATATCGGCGACCGGGTCAAGGTCAGGGTCATCAAGGTCGATGATCGGGGACGGATCGACCTGAGCAGAAAGGACGCGATGTAAGTGAACCGGATCATAGATGGTATTCAGATATAAACAGGATAACGGATTATCCGTGATACTCGAGCCCATCGAAGGCGTGGTTTCGGTTTCGGTGGGCCTGTGGATCAAGTCGGGGTCGCGGAACGAGACCGAGGACCAGCACGGGTACGCGCACTTCATCGAGCACATGCTGTTCAAAGGCACGAAGAATTATACGGCCAGGGACATAGCCCGGATCGTGGACCGCGTCGGCGGACAGCACAACGCGGCGACGAACCGGGAATACACCTGCTACTACATCAATGTCGTTTCGGACTATATCGAACTGGCCATGCAGCTTCTTGCCGAAACCTTCTACGATTCCCTGTTCGATTCCGCCGAGCTTGATAAGGAAAAGAACGTGGTCATGGAAGAGATCAGGATGTACGAGGACGCGCCCGATGAGCTCATCCATGACATGTTCATGGAAAACATGCTCAAGGGACATCCCCTGAGCCATCCCATTCTCGGAACCCTTGCGAGCATACGCGGGATCACGCGCGCGAAGCTCGTGGAATTTTTTCAGAACCAGTACCGAAACGATAACGTAATACTGGCGATTGCCGGAAATTTCGACAGGGAAAAGGCCGAGGGGCTGGTGACGAAATATTTTTCCCGGGCAAATGGCACGGCACCGGGCCAGGCCGGGAAGACGGAACAGCCCAGCCGCGTCGATTACTTCCATCAGGAGAAGGACCTCGAACAGGTCCATTTCTGCCTCGGCACCGGCGGGATCAAGCGGGATGACGATGACCGGTGGGGACTCTATATCATGAGCACCGTCCTGGGCGGCAGCATGTCGTCGCGTCTCTTCCAGAATATCCGCGAAAAGGAAGGGATAAGTTATTCGATCTATTCATTTCATTCATCCTACAGCGACAGCGGAGTTTTCGGAGTCTACTGCGCGACGCTGCCGGAAAATTACGTCCGGGCCGTTGACCTGATCGCGGCCGAATGCCGCGAGATCGTCTCGAAGGGGATTACCGGCGAGGAGCTTCAAGACGCCAAGGACTTCATGAAGGGGAACCTGGCCCTGAGCCTCGAAAGCGTCGAGGTGCGGATGGGACAGCTGGCCAAGGATGAGATAACCTTCAGGCGCAGCTTCAGCTTCAACGAGGTCGTCGACAGCATCAACCGGGTCACCCTGGATGATTTCAGGAGAGTATGCGACCGTATTTTCGGGAACAGAAAATTGTCAGTCGTATCGGTGGGAAAACTGGCAGACCTGAAAATCCCTGAAACATGCATTTCGTTTTAAAGAAACCCGTAACATCCCGTCTGTGCGGGACTCTTATTCCTGGCCGGTCAAAAATTTTTATCATTTTCTATTTTTTGCTTTACTTTGTTGCAAGGTGCTTTTAGTAAATTAACAAAATCCTAAACAGGCATGCGGGGTAATGATATGGCGTCGAAAAATGATGGAATGAACAGCACCATCGGGGAAGGTTCGGTCTTCGAGGGTAAATTCTATATCAGCGGGTCGCTCCGGATCGATGGCAAGTTTGAGGGTGAGATCAAGACCGACGAAGAGCTTGTCGTGGGCGAGAGCGGCAAGGTCAAGACCGATATCGTCGCCAAATCAGTTGTCATAGCCGGCACGCTCATAGGCAACATAACCGCCCGGAATGAAGTTCGGTTGCTGGAGACCGGCAAGATACTGGGCGACATCAACGCCCCGTCCATTGTGCTGCAGAAAGGGGTAGTCGTTTCCGGAAATTTCAATATTACCGGCGGACATAAAAAAGACACGAAGAAAGTCGTAGAGGAATCCTATCATGGCGGCTCTTCACCGAGCGAAACTTCCGAAGTCAGAAATATAGGTTCCCGATAATACAGGCCGAAGGACCGGCGTCATGATGGGTCACTGCCGGATGATGGAACATCAGATGCCGCTCCCGCATCGCATGCCGATATCATTAAACAGGTAAATAATTCTGTCGATTCTGCCGAAATAGAAATGGGAGGCGATCTTCGCCTTATTGAAACAATAGCAGCTTTTACGACGATATGAAAAAGATATTTTCTAAAACGATTAAATTCGGCAAATTTACCATTTCGATATTTTCCAACGAGATCGTCATCGTTCATATCGGTGAGAAGAAAATATTCATCAAAACCATCAGGATGAAGATTCCGGCCCTCAGACTGTTCCAGCGGCGGACGCCGAAGATCCGGCAGCCCCGTTTCAAGTTTCCGCGCATCTCCCTGTTGGGCCATCCGCGAATGACAGCGCACAGGAAAAAACTAGCCGCGGCCCTTGGCGTTGCACTGGTGGCGATCATTTTTATTTTTTCCCTGTATCCTTCAAAGCAGAAGGAATCCGTCGTTGTCGATGATGAAGTGATCAAGAAGAACCTGCTCCAATCGAAACAGACCGATTATTCATCCCCGGAAAAATCGCAGAAACTGGTTATCAGCGAGCACCGCGTCCGGAACAGGGAGTCGTTGCAGAAAATAGCGAAAAAGTACGGCGTGTCGGTTGATACCATCAGGGGAAACAACAATCTCACCGCTGACAGTGTCCTGAAAGATGGAATGGTTTTAAAGATCCCCAACAAGGACGGCCTTCTGCTGAAGATGCAGAAAGGCGGCGAACTGGTTTCCATTGCCCGCAGGTACAAGGTCTCCCTGAAGAAAATTATCGAAGAGAACAATATCAGGAACCCTGATTTCGTCGCCTCGAACACGGTTCTTTTCATTCCTGACGCAAAGCCGCTGAACGTGTTTTCCGGTTTCCTCTGGCCCGCCTACGGGAGGTTCATCACCTGCGGGTACGGATGGCGGAGGGATCCCTGGGACCCGAGCCACACGGAGTTCCATCCCGGTCTTGATATCCGCTGCATATTCCAGCCGGTCCGGGCGTCCAAGTACGGGCAGGTAACCTATACGGGGTGGCTGGGCGGTTACGGCAGGACAGTCATCATCGCGCATCCCGGCGGATGGAAGACCGTGTATGCCCATCTCTCGAGGATCATGGTCAGGGGCGGCCAGTATGTCAAGCAGGGTCAGACTGTCGCTGTTAGCGGCAACACGGGCCGTTCTACCGGCGCCCACCTGCATTTCGAGATCATCAAAAACGGCAGGACCATCAATCCCTACATTTATTTCCGCAAGAAAAAAGGCTGATACGGATTCCGATACCGGCCTGCGCTTCGATCACGTTCACATGCTGACTCGCCATCAGAATTATTTCATTGTTTTAATGATGGCTTCGATCCGTTCGGTCAGACCCGCGGTTTCCCTGATCGTTTCCCTGATAAATGAATCATTTTCCGCCAGGGTATTGACGTCGCTATAATCCGGTATGATTTTCCTGCCTCTTTCATCGTCGCGCGCCTTTGACCTGAGCGTGCTGGCTGAAACAGTATTGAGTATATCGATGAGGCGGGTAAGATTGTCCCGGACGGTTTTGCGGCCGTACCCTTCCACGGCGATAAGCTTCCGCGCATGTTCCCATTCCCGATCGTTCGTCGCTTCATCATAGATGCCGTTGAGGGTATCAGGCCTCCGCTCCGACTGGAAAGATGATATGCGGTTCAGCATCTGCATCAGGGCATAGTACTCGATGTAAAATTCATACGCCTCAATGCCGTTCCTCCTGTTTTCCTCTGACATGAAATTTTTTCCGAGACCGGGAAGATCGGCGTCCGTATAAATCTCTTTCAACGAACCTGCGCTTTTCAGCGCGTCTCTCGCGCCTACCATCAGGTCGAGAATATCGGGCCTGAATACCGCGAAAGTGAATTCCGACCGGCGGGCCTTGTTCCTTTTCCTGTACTTGCCTTCATTTCTTCTCACCGAATAAATGTTATTGGAGAGCACCCACCCGGGGGAAACCTCGTTGAAAGAGGGGGAAACGCCCGGCGCCGGCGCCGCGGGCTTGTTTATCAGGGAAAACGGGAATGCCAGTTTCTGGGGCAGCGTATCAACACCGGTTGCGATAATCGAATACGGCGCCTTCGTAAAATCAGATGGGAACTTGATATTCGTCCCGAGGCCGAAAAAAAGACCTTCACCGCACCATATCTCCTGGTCCGGGGACTTCGATGTGTGGTTGGATCCGATATTCGCACCGTACGCTATATTACCCTTGCCCTCAGGCCATATGCCGGCGATGAGCATCGACTGGTGGTGAAACCCGACGAAGGGTCCGAGCAGGCATGACGTCACCTCGCCCTCGGCTATGCCCGTATTGGGCCCTATGACGCTCAATGTCACTTTGCCATGGCGCTCGACATGCGAGTGTTCGCACAGCACGGATTTGTCGACAAGGGCCATGGAGGAGACCTCGCTTCCCCATTGCACGCACGAGTCTCTTACAAACGCGCCGTCGCTGATTTCCGTCTTTTCTTCAGGGGTCGCGAGGAGGGTGCAGTTTTTAATCAGCGTGGCGCCGATGATGACGACGCCGTCGCCGACATAGGAGTCTTCGATAGTGGAGGAATTTCTGATAATCGCATTTTTCCCGATATACCCCGACGGTGCGGTGCATCTTTCAAGATACCGTCCGATGAATTCCCTGTAATCATCCAGGAATTTTTTATCGGACCTTTTTTTGGCGACCGCCTCGGCAACGGGAACAGTCAGTTCCGCGTACGACAGTATCTCTCTCCCGCCCGTTTCATTGCCGACGGCTATTTCCACCCCGTTGCCGAAGCTGCATGCGCCGGACGCGGATATTGACCCGTTCTTCACCAGCGCCGCCCCGTCACGCACCACGCAGTTCGAGATGATGCCCGCATCATGGATGACGCATCCGTTGCCTATTTCAGAATTGATGATGGTGCTGCGATAGATCCCCGCCGGGAGAAAAAATGATCCGTCGATCCCGACCCGGGTCCCGTCCAGTATCCCGAGACGGCAGGACCCCTGGAATGCGCTGTGGAATATGACGGCAGCCGTAAATCCATCCGCTACCAGCACGGCGTCCCAGTCATCGCAGACATTGCCCTGGTCCTTTAATTGATCGATTTCTTCGTCGCGCAGTTTTCTGACGGCATCCTTGAAAAGCCTGCTTTTGGATTGATCGTTTTTCAAAAGCTCAATGCTTTTGAGGAATGCGGACTCTTCCAGGACATTGCCTGTCAGGATATCAAGTTCTTTTGACATTGCCATCTCTCGCCTGGTTATATTTTTACCTGCCGATCTTTTTCTGCACAAGTTTTTTATTGTCGCGGACCCAGTTGTAATACTCCGTGCGGGTGAGCATGGAGGCCGCTTCCTGGTCGAGGACGACCGTCGCGTGGCAGTGAAGCTGCAAGGCTGATGCCGTTATCATGGACGTGACGGGACCCTCGATGAATTTCGCGCAGACTTCGGCTTTTTTCTTGCCATTGGCGATCAGGAGGATCTTTCTCGCTTCCAGGATCGTACCGATACCCATGGTAATGGCGAAGCGCGGCACATCCTCCTCCCTTTTGAAGAACCTGGCGTTGTCTTCAATGGTTTCCTTGTACAGGGCCTTTACCCTGGTACGGCTTGCGAAAGAAGACCCGGGCTCGTTAAAAGCGATATGGCCGTCCCGCCCGATACCGAGGATCTGCAGATCGATCCCGCCGGCCTCCGTGATTTTTTTTTCATACCATTCGCAAAATATCTCGGGGTCATTGGTATTTCCCTGCGGCACGAACACTTTTGAAGGATTGATATTCACGTGCTTGAACAGGTTTTCCTTCATGAAGTGGTTATAGCTGTTTTCATGGAGGGGCGCGAGGCCGACATATTCGTCCAGATTGAAGGTGGTTATCTTTGAAAAATCAAGACCTTCCTCTTTATAAAGCTTGACCAGTTCTTTATAGGTGCCAACCGGGGTGTCTCCTGTCGCGAGTCCCAGAGTCAGATCAAACTTTTTTTTAACTTCCCCCGCAATAATTTCAGCTGATATCCGGCTCATTTCGTCATAATCTTTCGCAATTATTATTTCCATTCACTACACCTCACGAACAATATTTGGAATATAAATAGACATGTTGCGAAACTGGCGTCTCGCGCTCGGCAGACGCCTTATTGCACGTCCTGTGCGGCGTCTGCACTGCAACATCCTGTTGGGCGCATGGGGCCCCTGCGGGGGCTTTTTAAGGGGCTTCGACCTTAGACCCCTTTTAATTGATTAAGAATTGCAACAAGTCTAATATTTTAAATATATAGATAGAAGGGGCATGAAGAAGTCAAATCATATATTGTGTGACGATAGGCATTTCGTCAATGCCGGTACGTCTTACAGGCGTAAAATGCTTGTTCCCGTCTTTATGATAATCTCCGGTAAGCCATGATACTCACAGGATTTGAATCCATAACCATATTGAAAGGCGGCTATAGAAGACCTGTCCGCGGTGCTCACCGGTTTTCAGAGGCCGCTACTGCGGGAATCCGGTTTGCGCATAACCTGGTTGATTCCGGGTAAAATATTTTTCTGACGTCCAGTCCTTTTTGTGCGACATGGCGCATCGGATATTTTAAGCCCATGAAATTTATCCAGCTCAATTTCTTCCGGCAGCAAGCACCATGCGGCAACAAAATACTTTACATTTGCAAGTATCATAATTGTAATGGACCAGTTGTAAAAAATCATAATCTAACTATATCTTTCCCTTTCACATGGCATGAAAGGAGCAGTTAAAATTTGTCGGAGGATTGCAATGGATCAGAAGAGCGCGCATATGTATGACAATTATTTTACCGAGTCCCATGAGATTCTCAGGGATTCAGTAAAACAATTCGTGAAAAGAGAAATAGCCCCCTTTGTGGACCAGTGGGAGAAAGACGGCATCATTCCCCGGGAGCTCTTTAAAAAAGCGGGAGCCGCGGGATTTTTCGGCATCGGCTTTCCCGAGCAATACGGCGGGACCGAATGTGATATTTTCCACGAGGTGGTATTCGCTGAAGAGATCAACCGGTGCGGATCGGGCGGTCTCGTGGCAAGTCTCGGCAGCATCGGTATCGGGCTTCCCCCCATCGTGAACCTCGGCACCGAAGCCCAGAAACAGAAATACGTTCCGCCGGCGCTGGCTGGCGACAAGATCGCCGTGCTGGCCATTACCGAACCGTGCGGAGGATCGGACGTGGCGAACATCCAGACAAAGGCCGTGAAAAAAGGCGACAGGTATATTGTCAACGGCTCCAAGACCTTTATCACCAGCGGAACAAGGGCCGATATAATTACCGCCCTCGTCCGGACCGGCGGGCCCGGCGCGGGGGGCCTCAGCCTTCTTATCATTGAAAAGGATTTCCCCGGGTTCAGCGTCTCCAATAAAATTGAGAAAATGGGATGGCATGCCTCGGATACGGCGGAACTGGCCTTTGCCGACTGTGAAGTTCCGGCGGAAAACCTCCTGGGCTCCGAGGGGGCCGGTTTCATAGGCGCCATGCTTAATTTCAGGAAAGAAAGGCTCTACCTCGCCATCGCGGCGCAGATTACCGCCGAGCTGGCGCTCAACGAGTCGATTAAATACGCCCAGGAGAGGACGGCCTTCGGGAAGCCCATATCCAAGTTCCAGGTCACGCGGCACAAGATCGCCGAAATGGCGACGCTGACCGAGGCCGCGAAGGCCTTTAATTACCGCGCGGCAGCATTGATAGGAAACGGCGCGGACTGTTACAAAGAAGTCTGCATGGCCAAGAATTTCGCAACGGACGTGGCCCACAAGGTAGTGAATGACGCGGTGCAGATCCATGGAGGATACGGATACTGCCGGGAATACCTCGTTGAGCGTCTTTACCGGGACGAACGAATACTTTCCATCGGCGGCGGGACGCACGAGATCATGAATGAAGTAATAGCAAAACGCCTGGAGCTGTAGACCAAACCGCAATAACTGCAGGCAATTCCCGGGACATTGTTAATTGAAATTTGAACTGTCCCGGGAATTTTATGCTTCAAGATAATCACTCTCCACAGTTGTGCCGCCTTTGTTTCACTACGATGAATCTCCGCAGCAGGTAATGATAAAATTTTGTTGCCGCCGCTGATTGTTCGGTGTATATTCACATGGTTGGCCAAAATTGGCATCCATGCGTCATCTGACGCATGAAAGAGGGGTACACACTAACCATGATACTGCCAGTTACGTCTGTTGTGCCAGGCTGTGCCCGGTTTATTACCTTTCTATTGATGACCCTGCTGATATACGCGGGGTGTGCCAAGAAAATGGAAACCGGCGATCCGGGCCCCCTTATCACGCTGCTCAGGTGCATGAACTCCATCCATCAGGTAGCGGTCAATACTGAATTTTCGAACCCGCAAAAAGTTACCATCAGCGGCTATACCGGCCATGCCATGGAGCCGTTCATTACACGCGAAGTCGATCCTGTTGATGAAGTTCTTTTTTTTAACAGCCTGAATGACGGGGTGGATACTTCGCTGCATTACGCGGCCAAAGGTGTCAATGATTACACATTTACATATGTTGATGTAATTGGGGGCGTAAACGGGTCGCCGCCCCATCTCGATGCTGTCGCGAGCATGACGACAGGCAATAAATTTTATTTTATCTCCACGCGTTCATACTTTACCGATCATTTCACCGTCTACACCGGGACCTTTGCAGGGGGTACTGTGACAGGAGTGGCGGTACAGGCGGGAGATTTTTACAACATGTCTCCCGGATGGCTTGTCATGGACGCGGAGATCAGTCATGACGGGATTTATCTTTATTTCGTGAACGCCCATTTTTCCGGGGGGTCCGTGCCGGACCAGTCGGACATCGGCGCAGCCGTACCGTCGGGCAGCGACTATACTGTCGCGGCGAACTCATCTGTGATCATGCAGAACGTGAATACCTCCGAATGCCTCGAGTACGCCCCTTCCATCAGCACGGACGGTCTCGAGCTTTTCTTCACCAGGCTGAACCTCTGCACCGTCACGTCAGAGATCCTGGTGGCGAAACGGGCCTCGACGGCAGATGCCTTCGGCGCTCCCGCACGCATCGGTGTCATAACCGGTTTTGTGGAAGCGCCGTCCATCTCGTACGATGGGAAAAGGCTTTACTACCATTTGATGGACAATGGCGTATATACCATTTACATGGTTGCGAGGCCATAGACATGATACGAAAACCGATACTAACTGTCATTCTTGGAACGGCACTCCTCGCGGGCAACGCGGTGCCCGCACGAGGTGAAACGGTTGACGGCGCTGAACAGTCAAATCAGGCAAAGGCCGACAAGGCCCGCGTCAGCATCGGGGTGTCGGTCGATTACGCGTGGTGGGACCCGCTCTGGAGAAGGATCAACCAGACCGGGGACATGCTCGTGTACATGCTGCTGAACAGGGCCGGCCCGTACTTTAAATTCGTATCACCCTCGCGCGAATATTCCGTGGACCCGGCCCTGCTCTGGGGGGCGCGGCTTGACGCGGACCTGCCCGGGCGGTGGGGCCTGTCGGCCGGGCTGATCATCGGCCGGTATACGGACGCGTCGGTCATGGTCACATCGATTACAACCAATCCCTTCTCGCCTTCCGAATACGTCAAGTACAGGGTCGATTCACTCGTGTTCGACAGCCAGGTACTGGCGCATTATCGCTTCGCGTCCTGGTTCAGGCTTTCCTTCGGGCCCGTATACCAGGGGTATACCTTCAAGGAGCGGAATTCCAGTCTCCTCTCCTCATTGTCACAGAAGGAGGGCATGCACATGGTCGGCGGCCGGGCCGGCGGGGCCTTCACGATCCGCCTCGTGGAAAACCTCTGTATCCTGCCGGAGGTATCGTTCATTGCATTGTACGGATACGCGACCGGTCATCCCGGGTATTCCCGCAGGAGCCATCCCATCGCCGTTGGCGTGACGGCGCTCCTTCCTGTTTCCTACTACCTGGAGAAAATCCGCACGGCCATTTCCGTGGGTTTCAGGTACCAGTTCCTGCATTACCTGGAGGCGGGCAATTCCGATTACCTGAACCGGCAGGACCACCGTTACGGCGTTACTGAATCGATCACCTTCTCGTTTTAACGGGCCCGGTTATTTCGCGGCCCTGCCCGTCCCGCGCGGACGTTTCGTCATCGTCTCCCAAAAAATGTATTGACTCATTTTACAGCGGGCCTCCCTCTATACACAGGCAGATGTGCAGCCGTGCCGGGATATGCCGCCCCGGGCGCCGCCATAATCTTGCACCGGAGAGTTTTACATGCTGAAGGACGCTAACTTTTTACTGGAAATAGGCACCGAGGAAATACCCGCCGGATATATCCCGCACGCGATTGAAGCCGTTAAAAAGGTTTTTCTCGAGAACCTCGGGGACAGCCGCATAGATTTCGAATCAATCGAGGTCTATGCGACGCCGCGGCGGACAGCGGTGCTTATATCGAAGCTCGCGGCGTCGCAGCGCGAGGAGGAAGCGGAATTGAAGGGCCCTTCGGTGAAAGCGGCCTACGATGCGTCGGGGAAGCCGACGAAGGCCCTCGAGGGATTCATCAAGGGCAACGGCATTGCCCTTGCCGATGTCTTCACCAGGGACTCGGAAAAAGGGTCCTACGTGTTCGCGAAGAAAAAGCTGGACACCAAAAAAACCGATGAGCTGCTCCCCGCCATCATAACCCAGATCGTCAGTGCCATTCCCTTTCCCAAGAGAATGCGGTGGAGCGACAAGAGCGTCACGTTCCCCCGCCCCATCCGGTATTTCGTGATACTGTTCAATGACCGGGTGATACCCTATGAGATCGACGGCATCGCCTCGTCCAGCAGGACCCGGGGGCACTATATACAGAATAACCGCATGGTCGAGATCAACGCTATCGGCGCCTATGATGAAATATTAAAGAAGAACGGGGTCATCGTCAACCAGGATGAGCGGAAGGAAATGATCCGGAAGGAGCTTGCCGCGGAGGCGAAAAAGGCCGGCGGAAAGCTTCTCGAGGATGATGAGCTTCTGCAGATCGTGACCTACCTCGTGGAGCATCCCTACGTCTGCGTGTGCCGCTTCGACCGCCAGTTCCTGACGCTCCCGGACATCGTCCTCATCGCCGAGATGAGGGAACACCAGAAATACTTTTCCGTTGTCGACAATAAGGGAAAGCTGACGGACGCCTTCCTGGTCGTGTCAAACAACCCGCCCACGGCGAACATCCGGGCGGGGAACGAGCGGGTCATATCCGCGCGGTTTAATGACGCGCGCTTCTTCTACACCGAGGACCGCAGGATGAAGCTCGCGGACCGCGTCGAATCCCTCAAGACCGTCCTCTTCCACAAGGAGCTGGGGTCCATCCATGACAAGGTGGCGAGGATGCAGGCGATCGCCGGGTATATCGCGGGGCGCCTGGACCTGGACGCCGCGCAGCGGGGGCGCATCGCGCACGCCGTGGACCTGTGCAAAACCGACCTGATGACGGCGGTCGTGTTCGAGTTCCCCTCGCTCCAGGGGCATATCGGGAAGATCTATGCCCTGGAAGACGGCGAGCCGGCGGATGTGGCCGATGCCATCGAGGACCACTACAAGCCGCGCTTCAGCGGCGAGCCGCAGCCGTCAGGCATGACCTCCGTCGTCCTTTCCCTGGCGGAAAAGATCGACAACATCTTCGGCTCTTTCTCGGTCGGCAACATTCCGAAGGGATCCGCGGACCCGTACGCCCTCCGGCGCCAGTCAAACGCCATTGTCGAGCTGCTCATTAAAAATGAAATAAATCTTAACCTGAAAGACCTGCTGGATTCGGTGGCGGGCAATTATCGCGGCGGCAGGGAGCTTGCCGGCAAGATCGTTGACTTCGTCGCGGTCCGGGCAAAAACTATTTATTCCGAAAACGGGCTTTCCCACGACGAGATCGATGCGTGCCTCTCGACCGGCTCGAGCGATTACCTGGAGCTCTTCCGGAGGGCGAAGAGCATCAACGAGTTCAGGAAAAACGATAATTTTTCGCAGATGCTCCTCAGCTTCAAGAGGATGAACAATATCGTGTCCGCGTTCCGGAAGGAGAACGGGGGCTACGCGCTTTCCTCCGACCCGTCGCTCTTCCAGTGCGACGAGGAAAAGGATCTGCACCGGTTTTTCGATTCCCGGTCGGAGGCGATAGACGCGCGCATAGCGGCGAGCAACTACATCGAGCTGTTCGAGCTCCTGATCGAGGGCAAGCCTATCATCGACAGGTTTTTCGACAAGGTCCTGGTCATGGACAGGGACGTGAAGCTCCGGGACAACAGGCTCGCAGTCCTGGAAGGGATTTTAAAGCATTTTACGACGCTCATGGATTTTTCGAGAATAGAAGACCGGTAACGCCGCGTATTCCCGATACTCCGCAGATTCATGTGAACACGATAACCGGGCGGCCGCTGCGCGCCCCGGGTGCAGGTATGAACCATGTTTGACACTGACGCAAAGAAGACAGTTTTTACGTATATAAAGTCATTTCTCTATCTGGCGCGGTCCTTTTTCTATTACCAGCTCTCTTTCAAGAAAAAGTTCACCCGCATCGCCGCGGTCCCCAACGTGTGGGGGATCTGGAACGTCGTTGTCTACGGCCCCAACATCAGCCTCGGCAAGGGCGTGGTCATCGTCGCCGCCGACGGCTACCGGACCAACCTCTCCACGATCAAGCTGGGCGATATCGAGGGGAGCATCACCATCGGCGATAACGTCCTGGTGATGAACGGCGTGCGGGTCAGCTCCGCGTCGTCCATCACCATCGGCGACGGGTGCATGCTGGGGAACTTCTGCTACCTGTCCGATTCCGACTGGCACGACATCCATGACCGGACCTGTATGCCCGGCGGTAGTTCCCCCATCGTGCTGGAGCGGGGCGCGTGGATAGGCGATTCGGCCATCGTGTTGAAAGGGGTCCGCATCGGGGAGAATTCCATCGTCGGCGCCGGGGCGGTGGTCACCAGGGACGTGCCCCCCAACGTCATCGTCGCCGGAAACCCGGCCCGGGTGGTGAAGCATCTCGACCCGGAAATGGTGATCCTCCAGGGCGAGTGGGAGAGGAAGAAGCAGATGCGGCAGCCGCCGATCACCATCCGGCGCGGGGCGCGGCAATGAATGCGGCGCGCCCCCTCAAGATATGCCTTCTCTGCTACCGGGGCAACCCCTATTCGGGCGGGCAGGGGATCTATCTCAAGTACATCGCCGACGAGATGGTACGCCAGGGCCACGAGGTGCACGCCATCGTGGGCCCTCCCTATCCCTTCCCGATGAAGGGCGTCACCCTCCACGCGATCCACAACAACCAGTATTTTGTCCGGAAGAAGCTCGGCATCATAGAGGCGGACGATCCCTTCGCCATTCTCAGGCCGTTCAATTTCTACGAATACCTCGCGAGCCGCGCCGGGGCCTTTTCCGAGATCAGCACCTTCGGGTGGCGCGCCTACCTGCTGCTGCGGAAGCTCCACGAGCGGCATTCCTTCGACGTAATCCATGACAACCAGTCGGTCGGCTACGGCCTCCTCATGATGAAGTATTTCGGGATCCCGGTGATCGCCACCATCCACCATCCCCTGTCGATCGACCTGGTGAACGTGCTGGAACGCACCCGGAAGTTCAAGAACAAGGCGAAGACCGTGATGTTCTACCCCACCCTGATGCAGGCGGTGGTGTCGAAGCGCCTCGACCACATCATCACCGTGTCCGAGGACTCGAAAAAAATGATACACCGTGATTTCGGCGTCCCCCTGGAACAGCAGACCGTCGTGTATAACGGCATCGACCGGGACGTGTTCCGGCCCCTGCCGGGGGTAAAAAAGAAAAAAGGAAATATCATCTTCGTGGGCAATATCGAGGACGGTAAAAAGGGGTTCGCCTATCTCCTGAAAGCCATGTCCCGCATCGACCGGCGGGTGACCGTAACCGCGGTCGAGGGCGGCTCACCGCACCACAAGGTCACGGACCGGCTCATGGAAAAGTTCGGCCTCGAGGGCCGTGTCGTGTTCACCGGCAAGACTTCCAACGATGAACTGGTGCGCCATTACAGCGAAGCCGAACTGGCCGTTGTACCTTCCGTGTACGAGGGCTTCGGGTTCCCCGCTGCCGAGGCCATGGCCTGCGGCGTGCCGGTCGTGTCCAGCGACGGCGGGGCGCTCCCCGAGGTGGTCGGCGACGCCGGCGTAGTTGTCCCGGCGCGCGATGAGGGAGCCCTTGCCGACGCCATAAACGGCCTCATCGGCGACCCGAAGCGGATGCGCGCCATGGGGGGCGCCGGCATCGAGCGGGTGAAGCGGCATTTTGTCTGGGAAAAGGCCGTGAGCGAGATCATAGCCGTGTACCGGCGCTTCCTGTAATACCGGCACAGCGCTTCCAAGTTATTTAATGCAGGCGTTACTTCATCTTGACAGATTGAAGTCCTTCTGGTATACTTTCTCCGTAGTTTATTGATTCCCGTCCAGTGCAATAGTCGCACGGACACGCAGTATGCATGGAGGTGCCTCGTGAATATCGGAATTGATTCTGTCCTGCGGAGGTATGCCGAAAAGTCGTACGACCTTCGCGGGAGGGTGCGGGCTATATGGTATTTTTTCATGATAATCCTGCCGTTGCTTCTCGTTTTTTTAATTATAATGAATATCCTCCTCCAGCGCGGCTTATTCCAGGCGCTGAACCTTATCATTGCCGGAATATTCGTGATACTCCTGGTCAGCATGGCCCTCGTTGCCCGCGGTTATTACAATACCGCGGTGACGATCATGTCCTTCGGCGTGCTGGGCAGCCTGATTTTTAACGTCTTCGGGACAGCAGCGTCGGGATCGGCGCAGCGCTTCCTGGTCAGTGAATTTGCCTTCATGATGCCCGTCATGTTTTCCCTGCTCTTCTGCAGAAGATGGGTCCTCGTTGCCGTGTCGGTAATCGCCGAGGCGGCGATACTCTACACGGTTCTTTCATCCGAGATCGTCGACCCGTCCGTCAAATATGTCGTCACGGCCTCGATGAGCATCACCCTCATTATCTCGTTCGTCATAGCCCTGTTGATGAACAATATCAACGCCACATCGAAACGGCTGAAGGAAGAGGACGCGGAACGGGTACAGCGGGCCCAGCGTGAAGTCAATGAAACACTGATCCGGTCTATGCGGAGCGTGTCGGAGCGGCTTGACAATTCCTCGCGGGACCTGTCCGGGGACGCGATCCTTTTCGCCGAGAATATCCAGGGCCAGGCTTCCTCCATCGAGGAAATCACCGCCACGATGGAGCAGATATCGTCCGGCGCGGAGCAGGTGAGCGTCAGCGCCCAGCGTCAGTCCGAGCTGATGGACGCCCTCATGAAGCGGATGAACGACCTGCTGGGCCTGGCGCGGGACATGGAGGCCCGCATAACCGCGACGCTCAAAAGGACAGACGCCATCGCCGCGACCGCCCGGGCCGGCGAGGGCTACATCGGGCGCATGGACGCCAGCATGAGCGAGATCGGCTCGACATCGAAGGAAATGACGGGGATACTCGGCATTATCAACGACATATCGGACCGCATCAACCTCCTTTCCCTGAACGCGGCCATCGAGGCCGCCCGCGCCGGCGATTACGGCAGGGGATTCGCAGTTGTCGCCGATGAAATAGCCAAGCTCGCGGACCAGACGTCGTCAAGCGTCAAGGATATCGCCGCGCTCATAGCCAAAAGCGAAACCGAGGTGGGCAAGGGGGCCGGCGCGGTCCAGGACACCGTGAAGATCATGCGGGAGATACTGGCCGGCGTGGAGGAATCCAACCGCATGATGGAGGCGGTCAATGCCGCCATGGATACCTCCATTGAAAACACGGGCGAGGCCCACGGCGCCGTCATTACCGTGAAGGAGCGCTCCGAGGAGATCACGACCGCTTCCGCGGAGCAGAAAACGGCGGCACTGGAGGTGATGAACACCATCACCGACATCAACCAGCTGTCGCAGACCAACGCCGCCCGCGCCGAGGACATCACGGGCCATTCCCGCGACATTGCATCCATGGCGAAGGACCTGCGGGAAAAGATTACGTCTCTCAAGGAGGAGGGACTATCGGAGATGCCGGAAGGGTGATATGGAAAATGGCGTTACATGACTCCTTTTCCTCTCGCAGGTCACGCTGCCGGATGCCCGACATAAGAAACCGTCGTACTGTCCTTTTTCTAATCGTTAAAATTACTGATACTATCCCCTGAAATGTTAATATTTATCAATGATTGAATCATGAAATGAATGATTTTTTTATAATTATTGTTCCATGGTCTGCTGTGAGGCAGTATATTAATAGCAATGGCCCGGTACCAACTACGCGGCTGCTATGCTATGGCTGAATTTTTTTCAATAAACTACGACTACTGCCTGTTCTTCTGCGGGATCAGTTTTATCATATTGACCACGCTGACGTTTCCCCTTGCACGCAGAAAAGAAGAACTGATACCATTTATCTATGGCGCGGTTTTTTGCCTTCTGTATGGCCTCACCGTATGGCTCGAAGTCATTGCCATGGGGGTGCACGATAGCGTGATGTTTAAGGTTGTCAGGACAACCCTGTATTTCATAAGTTTTTCAGTCCTGCTCGAATTCGGGCGCGCCACTACAGCCGTTCTCAACACGAGGATACCCGGCAGGTGGATCCATGCGCCATTCCTTGCCTTTGCGCTTGCCGGCGGTATTTTCGGTATCGAGGGATTGAACGCATCTGTCCGCTATTTCATTGGATTTCCGGGAGCTTTGTGGATCGGGTGGGGTCTCTGGCGCTACCGGTTATTGACAAAAAAGAAGAGAGTTATTGTGATGGCCGCCATGGTGCTGGCGGTGTTATTCGCGCTGGCCCTGGCCGCGGTACCTCCCCCGGCGCTCTTCTTTCCCGCATCTGTTTTGAATGAAGCCGTATTCATGTCCGTCGCCGGTTTTCCCATACAGCTGGTTCAGGGAATCATAGGGATTACCGCATCCCTGGCTGCCTGGAGATATTCCCGGGTCCAGCAGCCGAAGCTGTCACCGACGGCGAGGCGGCACCGGATAATCCGTGAAATTACGCTTATATCCTCCATCGTTATTATTGTTACCGGTGGATGGATTATCACTGATCTGTCAGGCAAGGCAAGGGAAGATGAACAGCATAATAATGTTCTCAGTTTGACAAATACAGCCACTGCGGCCCTGGACTCGAGAAAAGTCGAGCGCCTGACCGGCACTGCGGCCGATCTTGTGAGCCCTGATTACCGGCGTCTGAAAAAACAGCTGACCGAGATGAAAAAGGCCGTGAAAGACATCCGCTTTTATTACCTGATGAGCATGGTGAACGATACCGTAATATTCCTGGTCGATTCCGAGCCGGAAGGATCCCCTGATTATTCGCCCCCGGGCCAGGTTTACGAGGAAATTGATCCGCATTATCGTGCTGCACTTAATTCAAAAAAAACAGTTATCACCGGTCCCGCGAGTGACCGCTGGGGGACCTGGGTATCCGGCAGTGCGCCGGTGTTTTCTAACGACGGGCGGATTATCGCATTCTTCGGGCTTGATATCGAGGCATCGAAATGGAATAAGATGATAGCAGCAGAACGCCTTCGGACGATCCTTATGGTGATGTTTTTTTCCTGCATGGTGCTCCTGTTCTATTCGGCGCAGCGCCGGAGCCGCGAGACGCAGGAAATAATGGAATCGGTGGCCGGTGAACAATCCCTGCTTCTGAACACTATCGGAACGCAGATCTGGTTCCTGACCAACCCGGAAACCTACGGCATGGTAAACGAGGCCCATGCCGCGTTCCTGGGGCGCAATGTCATTGACGTGAGCTATCATAACCTGGAGGGATTCCTGCCGGAGGATGAAACGCGGGACCGCATCGAGAGCAACCGCGAGGTGTTTGCAAGCGGGAAACGCGCCGAGTATGAATCATGGTACACGAATGGACAGTTTGAATTACGCTATGTGAGGGTTATCAAAACCCCGAAGCTGGATGCGCAGGGTAACGTTGAATACCTGGTCTGCTCGGCCGAGGACATTACCGACCGCAAGCTCATCGAGGCGGACCTGAGGATCAGCGAGGCGCGGTTCCGCAGCTATTTCGAGATGTCCCTCACCGGGATTGCAATCACCACGATGGACAAGTACTGGATCGAGGTCAACGACCGCCTGTGCGAAATCATGGGGCGCTCCCGGCAGGAGTTCCGGGACATAACCTGGGAGGAGATGACGCATCCCGAGGACCTCGCCGCCGACCTGGAGCAGTTCGACAGTCTCCTGAGGGGCGAGATAGAGTCGTACTACATGGACAAGCGTTTTATCCGGAAGGACGGCGGGATTGTCTGGGCCAGCCTGGCCGTGGGGTGTGTCCGCAATCCTGACGGTACCACTGATTTCATTCTGGCCCTGATCCAGGACATAAGCGACCGGAAGCGGGCAGAGGCGGCGCTGCGGGAAAGCGAGGAGCGGTACCGGCTCATCGCCGAGAATTCTTCGGACGTTATCTGGACCATGTCAATGGACGGCCGCTTCCAGTACGTGAGCCCCTCGGTGACGGAGCTTACCGGCTTCACGGTTGATGAGGTCAAAAATATACCCCTGAGCAGTTATATCCTTCCGGAATACATACCCGGCGTCATCGAGGAGCTGAGAAGGGAACTGCAGAAACCGCGTGAGGACCGCATCCACACAAAAACCCTGGAAATTCAGCAATTCGCCAAGGATGGCTCTGCAATCGATATAGAGGTCAACACCAGCTGGATCTTCAATGAAGAAGGGGAGCCTGTCGGCATCCAGGGGGCCTCCAGGGACATCCGCGAGAGAAAGATGGTGGAGGCGGAGCTCGCCAAATCGCTGGAGGAAAAAGGAGCCCTGCTGCGAGAGCTCCAGCACCGGGTGAAGAACAGCCTGACCCTCATCGTCGCGCTGGTTGATCTCGAATCGCACCGTGTTGAAGATTCCGCGACGCAGCTGGTCCTCGAACAGCTCCGGGACCGGATCATGTCTCTGTCGAACCTGTACGACCTCCTCTACCGTTCCGAAGACGTAAGAGACGTGCGCCTTGACCACTACCTGGAACAGATCTGCCGGTCTATCCTTGAATCGTATGTTTCCGATAGTGACCGGATCAAATTGACCGCGCAGATGGGTGAAGTGCGCGTCAGGGTGAAATCGGCCATTCCCCTGGGCCTTGCGGTAAACGAGATTCTGACCAATGCCCTGAAGTACGCCTTCCCCGACGGGCGGCAGGGGCTGATCACCGTAACCCTTCAGGCCGGGACCGACACGCTGCTGCTCGAGGTCTCTGACGACGGCAGGGGGATCCCTCTTGATTTCGATGAAAAAGCCTCAAAGGGCATGGGGAGCCAGCTGATACGGATGATGATACAGCAGCTCAAGGGCACCCTCTCCGTTGAGAAAGGTGCCGGGACGGTCTACCGTATCGAGATACCGATGGAGAAATTATAAACGGCCCCGGCGCGCGCCAGGGGCGGACCACGATAACCCGGGCCTGGAATAACCGCCCTGATTTATCATCCTCAGATCTCGTGGAAATGCATCTTCTTCATGTCATGGTTGTGACCGGATGCTCCAGGGATCGGGGCATCTCGTCAATAAATGACCGGATCTCATCGCGGACGCGGCGGTAATGAAAAAGAGCTTCCTCTTCGTTCGCGGCGTTACGCGCGAGCCCGGGCGGATCATCGAACCCCCGGTGCAGGAATTTTGCGCTGCCGCGGAAGAAGGGGCAGGTTTCGGTCACGCCCCCGCACAGGGTGATGACATAATCGAATTTCATACCGGCGAATTCGTCTACATGCTTTGAGCGCTGGCCGGATATATCGATCCCGATTTCCTTAAGGACGGTGATTGCGCACGGGTCGATGCCCTTCGGTTCTGTCCCGGCCGAATACGCCTCGACAAGATCACTTTTCATGTGACGCGCCAGGCCTTCTGCCATCTGGCTCCGGCAGGAGTTGCCGGTGCAGAGGAAGAGGATTTTAATTTTTTCTGAAGGCATAAAATTCACCTATTTATTATTCATCCTATATTGTTATTGTCTGAGCCGTTCCATACATTTCTTTGTTTTCAGCATGGCACCCCGCACATTTTTTAAAAGAATTTCTTCCTGAAATAAAGCGCCACGTTCACCAGTCCGATCATGACCGGCACTTCAACCAGCGGCCCGATGACGGCGGCGAAAGCTGCTCCCGAGTTGATGCCGAAAACAGCGACCGCAACAGCAATGGCCAGTTCGAAATTGTTGCTGGCAGCGGTGAATGAAAGCGTGGCAGAAACCGGATACCCTGCGCCGATTTTTTTGCTCATGTAAAAGCTCACCAGGAACATGACGACGAAATAGATGAGGAGCGGAACGGCGATCCGCACTACATCGAGGGGTATCTTTACGATATATTCGCCCTTCAAACTGAACATTACCAGAATCGTAAAGAGAAGGGCGATTAAAGTAATGGGGCTTATTTTGGGAATGAATTTCGTCTGGTACCATTCCTTGTTTTTGAGCTTAATAAGTGAGAATCTTGTTATAATACCTGCAATAAACGGTATGCCCAGGTATATAAAAACGCTTTCAGCAATCTGCCCGATGGTAATGTTTACTGCGCTTCCCTTGAGCCCGAAAATCGGCGGCAGGATGGTGATAAAAAACCAGGCGTACACGCTGAAGAACAGGACCTGGAAGATGCTGTTGAAGGCCACGAGACCTGCGGCGTATTCCGTGTCGCCCTTTGCGAGGTCGTTCCACACGATCACCATGGCGATGCAGCGCGCCAGACCTATCATGATGAGGCCCA
>CAZZHU010000017.1:31949-36425 GCA_964654045.1 uncultured Leptospirales bacterium | reverse complement strand
ATAACCTCATAAAGGCCAGGGCTGATTTCGAATTCCCTGTCGACTGGGGCATCGACCTGCAGAGCGAACATGAAAAATTCCTGACGGAAATAATTTACCGGTTACCGGTCATCATTACAGATTATCCGAAACAGATTAAAGCCTTCTACATGAAAATGAACGAGGACAATAAAACCGTTCGTGCCATGGATATCCTTGTGCCGCGTCTCGGCGAGATCGTCGGAGGCAGCGAGAGGGAGGCCGATTATAAGAAGCTTACCGACAGAATCATCGCATGCGGCCTCAACCCGGCCGATTACTGGTGGTATCTCGACCTCCGCCGTTTCGGCACGGTCCCCCACGCTGGTTTCGGCCTCGGTTTTGAACGTGTCATACAGTTCGTGACGGGGATGCAGAATATCAGGGACGTTATACCTTTTCCGAGGTCGGTAAAAACTCTTGAATTCTGAAGATCGCCCGGGACATGAAAATACGTACATTATACAATTTATTATTTTCAGGCGCAGCAACCATATTAATACTGCTTGTTCCATATGTTATTCCGGCGAAGGAAGCCGACAAGGATGCTATTAATCAAGATGAAGCTGTATATAAAAAATACATAATTTATACTGAAGAAAAAAGAACACCCGGCAATTTCCTGCTGCCACTCAATTATTATTTTAATTCAGCATTCGACAGTGTCCAGGTTCCCACGGCATTCAAACAGGCCGGTTATTTCAAGAGATATGAAAATATTTACAATATTTTTGCCCATATACCGAGTTCGATAAAGAAAGGCGGCGGCTGGAAAAAATTCTTTGCCGATGAATGGGGCACCACGCGGGCAATCCCGAACTACACGCTGCATATCATAGGGGGCGGATATGATTTCAGGTTGATCGCGGAATACTATAAGTATAATAATGTTCCGGCGCCATACTTCTTTTCATTTATCACGTGCTATGCCGGCCACCTGAGCAATGAAGCGCTCGAAAATTCAAATAGAAACCTTACACCGCACGATCCACTCGCGGATCTCCTTTTTTTCGATTGGGTGGGAAAATTAATATTCCTGAGCAATGATGTGGCAAGATTTTTTCATGATACACTGCAGATGCGCAACTGGATGGGTCAGCCGATGTTTGATGTGAGGAAGACCAGGATATACAACGCATCATGCAACTACGTGTTTCGTCCTTTCATATATAAAAACATGGTGCGATTTTTCTTTTTCATGGGCTATCACTACATTGCCGGTTTCGGTTTCAGGGTGAATGATACCGATTTTATCACGCTCAGCGCCGGAGTTGCCGTAATGAAAGGATTTGATCCCAACAATGATTCAACCGATGACGCGGTAAAAAACTTCAGGACCTGCGGCGGCATATTTTATGACCGTAACGGGAACCTGCTTGCTTCATTAATCATCAATGGAACGGAAAATTACAAGCTTCGTCTCAACATTTATCCCGATCTCCTAAATTTCGATAAGGTGAATTTTGGGATATTTCTCGGCCTTGACGATTACAATAAAGTTTCCATCGGGTTTACCATGTATACGCTTCTTGGACTATCCGTGACCCTGTAATAAATCTCATGAAACAATTATACGGCAAAAGGCAGGACGAGCTGGCGTTCTGAAGGTTCGGAATCTCCAGAGTCGAGGTTGGATATTGATATGCCGAGGAGCCTGACTTTTTTCTCGCCGGCCTCCGTTTTGGCCAGAAGGCTCACGGCGTGCATAAGGATAATGTCATAATTGGAGCAGGGCCGGTCTATCGTAATGCTGCGGGTGACAGAGGTAAAATCGGAAAATTTTACTTTCAGGGTTATGGTCTTTCCTTCTGCTTCATGCTTTTCGAGCGCCATGGCTACCCTTCCGGCGATCCTTGAAAGTATTGATGCCATTTGATCAATATCATCGATATCTTTTTCGAATGTTTCTTCCTTGCCTATGGATTTACGAATATAGTCTGTTTCAACCGGCCGATCGTCAAGACCGTGGGCTATTTCATAATAATATTCTCCGACCTTGCCGAAAAGCCTTATGAGGTCATCCCTGGAGACCTGTTTCAAATCATAACCGGTACGGATGCCGAGCTGTTTCATTTTTTTTTCAGTTACTTTTCCAATACCGTAAAACCTGGCTATGGGAAGATTTTCGATAAAAACATCCGCATCATCAGGGGTGATAATGGTTAACCCATCAGGCTTATCATGATCGGAAGCTACTTTGGCAAGGAACTTGCAGTATGATACCCCGGCAGAAGCGGTAAGTTTTGTCCTCTGGAATATTTTTTTTCTTATCTCACGGGCAATAATCGTGGCGTAGCGACAATTGACTTTATTGTCCGTAACATCCAGATACGCCTCGTCAAGGGACATTGGCTCTACCAGGTCGGTATATTCATGGAAAATTTCATGGATTTGATCCGAAACGGCAATGTATTCATCGAAATTTCCATGGATGAAGACGGCATGGGGGCAGAGCCGCGCGGCAATGCTTGATGCCATGGCTGAATGTATCCCGTATTTACGAGCTTCATATGAACATGCCGCAACGACGCCCCTGCTCCCTGGATTGCCGCCCACAATGACGGGTATACCTTTCAACGAAGGGTTATTTCTCTGTTCAACTGATGCGTAAAAAGCATCCATATCAACATGTATGATTTTTCTGATCATCATATAGTACATTATAATATACAAACATATATAGTCAACATAAATATAGTACTTTATATATTTCATATAATAAATATTCTATATTTATTATAATTATTGACAATTTGTGTTCGTGAAAAATCAATAATACTAGTATTATTGATTAACATGGAGATAAATAAATGATCAACACAATTGATGCACGGGGGCTTGCCTGCCCGCAGCCGGTTATTAATGCCACGAAGGCGCTTGAAACACATGATAGCATTATTGTAATTGTTGACAATGCCACGGCCCGGGAAAATATAAAACGGCTTGCAAAAAGTAAAAACTGCAGCTTTAAGGATGAAAAGAAATCTGACGGCATATACATTGTTATTGAAAAACAGGAAAAATCTGGATCATCATCAGCGTGGGAACAGGAATACTCGAATACCTGCTCATCCACAGGCTCCAGGGTCCTCGTTATTTCACAGGATGTGATGGGCAAAGGCGATGATGCTCTCGGCACTATCCTCATGAAAAGCTTTTTCCATACACTCGCTGAAACTGATCCTTCGCCCGATACAATTATATTTTTCAACAGCGGAGTTAAGCTTGTTGTTGACGGATCTGAAGTCCTCGAAGATATAAAGATACTGGAAAGTAAAGGGAAGAAGATACTTGCCTGCGGCACATGCCTTGATTTCTTCAAGATTAAAGATAAGCTTAAGGCGGGCTCCGTTTCGAACATGTACGAGATCAAGGAATTAATGCTGTCATCTCCATCAACCATTAATATATGATTTCTACCAAAACATATCACGTGGTATTGTTCAAGTCTGTGAACCAGACCATGTGGGCCGATAAAATGCTTAAAGAGAAGGGAATCCAGCACAAGCTGATCCCGGTACCGCGCCACATAAGCTCTGACTGCGGGGTGTGCCTGCGCGTATTGTCAGAAAATGTCCGGGAAGCCAGGATGGCTCTTGAAGGTGTTGATGGATTTACTGAAATAGTTCCGCTCTAACCGGTCCTGCATTTATACGATCATGCTGAAAGAATCCTCGGAAGAAATCATTTCAATAGAGCACCCGTATTCGTTACATATGCGTTCAGCAACCATGCGTGTGGCAAGGACATCGGCCTGGCAGTAGCTTATGAGAAGATCACGCGACTCCGTGTCGCCCTGCTGCCAGCGGTAAAAAAGGTTGACAGCTTCAAATCCATCTATTCCATCGATACGGGGAGGTCGTCGGATTCCCAATTGACGTTCGATCGACTTGAGTCCGCCTCTGTATCCCCTGTGCCAGGCTATCCAGCGAAGGTCCACGTGGGGACAGGCGAGTGAGGGGATGTTGAAAGTCCTTTCGATGAAGGGAATATCAAAACTATTGCCGTTAAAGGTTACGAGAAGTTCCGCTTCATCAGCCAGATCAAGAAAATCATCCATGTTCTCACCGTAGACAAAAGAATAAAGCTTTCCGCGATGGTAAGCGGCAATTACGGACGCGTGGCTGTAGTTCCATGAAAGGCCGGTGGTCTCCAGGTCAATAAAGGTAGCGGAATGCAGGTACATCGCCAGGATGCGCCACTGCTCAGAAGTAGGCAATGACGAGGTAAAAAAAGCTATATCACCGGCCTCGAGGCAGTTGATGCTTTTCCGTATTTCATCCACGAACCCGCTGCGACGCTTCCCGTTAAAAGGGATCGATGCCTCCCTGGCGATGCAATCATACCAGGTTAAAATTCCGTTTTCACGCAATAATGAAGCGGTCTTGGGCCCGATCCCGCGAAGATGCTGGAAACAGCCCTGTATCAATGGAGCCTCTCACGCTTGTCGCGAAGAAT
>CAZZHU010000017.1:0-31939 GCA_964654045.1 uncultured Leptospirales bacterium | reverse complement strand
TCGGTCTGCAGCCAGTCGAAACTATTGGAAAGTGCGTCAATCACAGCTTTTGCACCCAGGTAGCTTCCGCCGATCCCGATTACAACCACCACTTCGCAATTGTCGCGAAGAATTTTTGCAGCGCGGTTCAGTTTCTGACTCATGCGCTTCTTTTCCATATCTTCCGGCGGAGCATCTCGCACGGCAAGAGGAGTTCTGCCTGTAGTAATATCAGGAATGCGTATGGTTTTTTCCAGCAGAGAAATGAGGAGGCTCTTCGTGCATTCAACAGCGGCATTTGATTCAACAAGAAATTCCTCCAGTTCCCTGCTATCAACACCCGGAGGAAGCGGCGGCACGCAGGACGGGCATCCGTAACGGCAATCGCAGTTGTCCAGGATATCCCTGCAGAATCGTAATACCTCCTCCACGCGCTCGAATATGCGTTCGGCGTAACCCACCCCTCCTTCAATCGTGTCGTACAGATAAAGAGCGCTGCGCCATTTCCCCGGTTCAGCTTCATAGAGTGATATATCAGTGTTGATGTCCTTTATATCGGACATGCAGAATAAAGTTGAAGCGTGCCGGAGAATATAGCTGAGCCCGAAATATGCCGAGCCCGTGAAAAGCTTGTTATTCTCTTCGAGCGTCCGGACCCAATCCGGCGGAGCGACGATATTGAATCCGGTAGTGTCATATTCGAATGCGGAAAGAGTGATGGGACCGTAACCGATATTTTCATAGGAGCGCTCCCGTATCTTCTTATAGAGCTTCGGCTGTTTGTTTACTCGGATGACGCCGAATTCAATTCTGGCGTTGTTGAAAAAGTGGATCTCTTCAGACTCGATAAGATCTACCCTACCTTCCCATACAGCCTCGGTATAGTAGTCAACCTCAACAGGCTCAACCCTGCACAGCTTTTTATCCAGATCAAGGTCCATGGACATGTATTTCCTTCCAAGGTGCTGGTAAATGGCATCCTTGTACAGGGTCCCGCGTGCACCTATCGGGTCCAGCTCTCCGATCACCTCGGTGCCGCAGTATATCTCAACGTTATAATCGGTCATACCCCTGATATTGACTCCACGAGCCGGATAATCCTGGAGAGCATACCTGAAAGAATCATGATAGGGTACGATTGACTTGTCAGCCTTGAGTATGTTCAGAGCTTCGGCGTACATATCAGGATCAAAACCTTTTTCGCTGATACTCAATGGGTGCTCCTGGGCCGCGCAGGGAAGGTGCTGGAGAAGTATGTAGGGATTGTCGGGGTTGAGAAGCGCCTGTTCCACCGGCGTGCTTGTGACGAAGTCATGATGATTCACAAGGAACTGGTCAATGGGACGGTCTTTGGCAATATAAACGATTACCGGGGATTTTCCCTTACGCCCCACCCTTCCCGACTGCTGCCAGAAACTGGCAATGGTTCCCGGATGTCCGGAAAGGATGCACAGGTCAAGGTCTCCGATGTCGATACCGAGTTCCAGAGCATTGGTCGTGATAATGCCGAGGATTTTTCCCTCCGCCAGATCTCGCTCGATCTGCCTTCGCTCATTGGGAAGCAGTCCGCCGCGGTATGGCCTGACGAAGGCCTGCAGTTCAGGATAATCATCAACAACGGCGCGGTAGAGGCGTTCAACTTCCTGACGTGCCCTGCAGAAGCAAATGGTTCTGATTTTTCTCCGTACTGCTTCTCGGATAAGCGGTATTGAAGCGGAAGCCGGACCCTTTCGGTACGCCGCGTGCCCGAGGCCCTGCTCCAGCGGTGGATTGAGAAAGTAAAAATGCTTTTCAGGCTGGGGCGATGAATCGTAATCGATTACTTTGAAATCGCGGTGGAATAGGAGACGCGCGTGCTCCTGCGGATTGCGGATTGTTGCAGAGGAACAGACGAATACCGGAGTGCTTCCATGAACGGCACAGACGCGCTGCAACCTCCGGAATATATTGGAAACATGGGAACCGAACGCGCCCCGGTAGATATGCACTTCATCTACCACGATATACCTCAGCCGAGACATGAATCCCCGCCACTTCCGGTTGTGATTGGGGAGGATGCCGTTATGAAGCATATCGGGATTGGTAACGATAAAATCAGCTGATCGCTGGATACGGTCCCGCTCATCGCGGGGAGTATCGCCATCAAAAGTCCCCAGCATGCCGTTTTTATTGGCAGCCGCCATCAGTTTCCCGAACGTGTTTTCCTGGTCGCGGGAAAGGGCCTTTGTTGGATACAGGAGCATCACGGTGAAAGGCTGTACAGCGTGGAGGTACTCGTTTAAAATCGGCAGAAAAAACGAAAGTGTTTTGCCGCTTGCTGTGCGAGACACGACCAGGGTATCGTAACCGTTTTCTATCTTCCTGAATGCATCGGCCTGATGGGTATACAGTGATGTTATACCCTGCTTCTCGAGAATTTTTGCAAGTTCGTTATCGAGGTTGACGGGAAAATCAGCAAATGATCCTTCCCTGCCATCAATGCTGAATCCTGCCCGGAGTTCCCGGTTGAATTTTAATTCAATGAATTTTCTTATCGCATCCATATACCGTGACCCTCTATGATAAAAAATTAGTCACAGTATACATAATATAATCAATATGTCAACAAATGTTTGGCAAACATATGAATATTAATTAAGCATATACGAATAAGTTTTTCAATGACCGGATTTTCCTTTACCGGAAACCTCAAAGTTGACCAGTTATCATTATGCTTTTCAAAAGGATTATTTTTCACCCAGCAGGGTCTTCAAACTTATCTGCCATTCCTTGCTCATAAATTGCAATATTTCAATCTCATGGGGATTCATATCGGCATCCGCCCTTGAAAATTCAACGGCGTATTCAAGGATCTTTTTTCTGCTTTCGACGCTTTCGATCTTTTTGATAAGGTTCTTAAGATCGCTCATTGAGCGGATGGTACTGTCAACTTCATTGAAAATATTCTGGAAATCTTCAAAACCCTTCTCTTCCGCTATATCATTGATGTCATCAACTTCCCTCTCGGTGATAATTCCATCAGTGCTGACGATATATTTCATGACTGCAATAAGCACCATTTTTTCTTCCCTGGTAAATGATCTGGACATTGTATTCTCCTTGAATGATAATTAATTCATCATACTGCTCAATATATCAATGGCAAGCATTTTTTAAAGGTGAACGCTGCCGACAGGTTATGCAAAATCAATATAACTTGACTTTTTTCATCACTAACGGTTATGCTAAATATCGTAAAATGACCGGGCATCCATAATGATTATACAGATAATCAAATACACCCTGCTGATCATCAGCGCTATTCTTGCTTATGAAGTGCTACGCTTCATAATAAAAGACAAAATACTGAAACGCCTTTACCGGTCAGTGAAAAATTATATCTCGGAATACAACATCAAGCTTGATAAATACAAGTTCATGAACAAATTCATCGTGAAACAGGAACTCATGAACGATGATGAAATACACAATGCCATACTGCTTCATGCCCGTGATAACGGACTCAGCATCCAGCAGGTGGATGAACTTGTTGAGGATTATATTGAAGAAATAGTACCTTTTTTCAATCTCCTGTCGTATTACAAAATCGGATTCTGGGTAGCTAACTTTTTTCTCAACATACTGTATGAGGTCGTCATTGATGTGGAAAACGCGGATAAAATCGGAAGGATACCCAGAAATTCGGCGGTTGTCTTCGTCATGAACCACCGCAGCAACGTTGATTACGTCCTGGTGGCATACATGCTGGCCCGCAATATTTCCATCAGCTATGCTGTCGGCGAATGGGCGCGCGTCTGGCCGCTGGAATATATTTTCAAATCCTTCGGAGCGTATTTCCTCAGGCGCCAGTACCGCGAGAAACTGTATCACCTGGTGCTTGAAAAGTATATCCAGATGATAAGCCGCCAGGGCATAACCCAGGGTATTTTCATTGAAGGCGGACTTACCCGTGACGGCAAATTCCGCGACTCCAAGATCGGTCTCCTTGATTATATAGTCAAGATAAAAGACAATCCGGAATTCAAGAATGAGATTGTATTCGTTCCGGTCGGCATAAATTATGACTGGGTACTCGAGGACCGCGTACTTATCAACGAATGGAAGGAGCATAAGGAGAAAACGGGATTCAGGGAAAACATGAGGTCGCTTTTCCGCATTATAATCAAAACGCCTGTCATCATACTATCCAACATGGTGAGATACATGACCGGCAGGCTCCGCCGCCATGGATACGCAAGCGTAAGCTTTGGAGATCCGGTGAAGATTTCAGAATTTCTCAATAAACATAAAAACTTTTTCAAATTGAAACGCCAGGAACGGCTTTCACTCGTGAAAGGCTTTGCCGATAACCTTCTCGAACATATCGGCGAGGTGGTTCCGGTTACGCCGGTATGCCTCACGTGCAAGGCAATGATGCTTATCAACCGCGATTGCTTTGACCGCGACAGGCTGGTTGCGACAATCATCTCGATTAATCATAAGCTGAAACAGCGTAAACGTCGAATCGTAATCGGCAAGGCTTTTAAAAGTTATATACAATCAATGGAAATGCTCAATAGCGAAAAAAAGGACCGCAAACGGGAGCTGGTCGCATTTGAGGAAGATTTTCTCGGCGTCAATGAGGCAAAAAATACAGCGCGAATTGCTCTTGAAATACTAAAACGCAGGAAATTCATTAGAATAAAAAAAAATGAAATCAGAATAAATAAAAAATACATATGGTTTCTTGAATACTATGCCAATTTATTGAATTATAAGCAGTGATACGGCACTATCATGTGATCATCAATTGTCAATGACAGCTATAGATCATCAAAAAATCAACACGCTGATATTAATTTCAATTATAACATTATCGATATATAGCTGCGGCGAGGGATCCGGCCACATGAAGTCCGTACAATCAACGGTGAAGGCTCCGATAATAAAATCAAATGATGAATGGGTGGTGCTGGTTCATGGCATGCTCAGCAGCACACGCGCCATGAGAAAAATTGAAAAAGAACTTCTCTTGAACGGTTACCATGTGATAAATTTTGGTTATAACAGCCGTGAAGAATCGATCCAGACTGTCGCGCAAAATCTAGACATGGTTATACGGGACATGATCCCGGGTAATGCCCGTTCTGTTCATTTCGTGACTCACAGTCTCGGTTCACTGGTTGTCCGTTATTACCTTTCGGAAAATCATCTAACAAAACTGGGTCGTTTTGTTATGATCGCGCCCCCAAACCAGGGCTCGGTCTGGGGAAAAACTCTTGTGAAAAATATACCGGTGTTCAGGTATTTACTGGGCATATCCGGCGAAGAATTGCAGTATTCCCTGAAATACAGGCCGGCACAGCCGCCTCCCTGTGAGTTCGGCATAATTTCAGGCGGCACCGGGAAAAGCCGCGGCCTCAATCCTTTCATCCCCGGAGACAATGACGCCACGGTTGCAGTATCGGAAACGGTATTGTCAGGGATGAAGGATCATGTCATCATACAGGGTCAGCATACATTACTTCTCTTCCAGAAAAGAGTTATCAACAATGTTGTATCTTTCTTAAGAACCGGCAGATTTATATATTGATATACAATTTTACATTGCCATCGCATTAGTTTTATAGAATCCCGCTTTTTCAATAATCTGTTAATAACATTTTCATAATATTCCGATAGTATTAATAATTAATGGTTCAAGGAAAAACCAATGCATCCGAAACGATTTTCAAGCACGAGCATCATGAAATATTCTGAAATGGTCTGTTCCGCAGTAAGCCTGGGGGTAAATATGGATGATATTATCTGTGAAACAAGGAAATATCATGGGAACGAATTCACGAACAAGGTCGAAAAAGTCGTTAAAACCATGATTGCGTTCAATTGATATTGAAACCTAACCACTGCTTCTGCTCAATTGAAATTAACTGATACCTTTTTTTCCTGCCAAATCCCTTTTTTCACTTTCCCGGTACTGTAATAGTAAGTGCCTTTTCCGCACATCTGGTTCTCTTTCCATTGCCCCACGTAGGAATCTCCATTTGACCATGTATAGGTGCCGTTTCCGGTTCGCTTGCCATGTTCCCATTGTCCCGCGTAGAGGGATCCGTCTTCCCATCGTACGGTTCCATTTCCATGCATTTTACCATTATACCATTGACCGGAAAAGACTGACCCGTTGAAGTAACGCATCACACCTCTGCCGTGGGGTACATACCCTTTGATCTTGTTTCCCTTGAACCATCCGCTGTAACTGCCGAGTGATATAAATTCTCCGAATATGCACCCTTCAGCATTGGGGTCATGGGCAAGGAAGCGCGATTCGACAAGCCTTCCCATATCATGCAGCACCCATTTTCTTCTGCCATCAGGATACCAGAAGGTCCCCGTGCCATGGGGTTTCCCGGCATAATATCCGCCGGCATATTCAGAGCCATCTGCAAGAACATGTATACCATGACCGTGCCTCATGCCATCTTTTATCTGACCGGTATAATATGAACCGTCATCGAATTGAGTTTTAACAGTGCAGGAGCCACCATCCCGGTCAAGGATTCCCGACGATAAATTTGCAGGGATAATTATTGAAATCAGCAGTGACACGAGGCAATTATAGCGCATTTGTCATACCCGATAAAAAATAGATCACTTTATATGATTATCGGGATGTACAAACAAAAGTATAATCACGAGATTGATTATCGGGGACATGCTTGTTTTCATATGTTCTGGCATGGGCATAAAAAAGGGCTTAAATAAGCCCTTTTTTATTTCACGCAAAATGGAAAATCTTTATTTTTTCCCGATTCCTGGAATGAACTTTTTCAGTTCATTGCCCTTGATCTTGGGGCCGGTTACTTTTTCCATCCCGGCAAGATCGAATGAAAGGATAAAATTCTTTAATTTTTCAGTGTTCTGGAATTCTTTCTGTTTCTCATCGGCAACAAGCCTGATTTCTATCCGCTCGTTAACCATCAGCCATATCCACTTGTTTTCGAATATTTTAGCCGGGTATTTACCTACTTTTTCCGTTGAACTTTTATATTGGTCGATGGTGAGTTTATCTTCAACCTGGTCAAAGATCTGGAACCATAAAACGGTCTCACCGGACTTATTTTTTACACTGGCCTGTAACCAATCAAAGGCGCTCACATCAGAGTATTCAAGATCTTTCCAATTACCGCCCTTGCATGATATGCCGACAGCAAGAACCACGGAAAAAAACAGTATGGATAAAATAAACAGTTTTTTCATCGGAGCCTCCATTATTTACATAACCAAACTCTTGGGAATAATGGATACCTGAATCAATTAATCAAGCTATTTTTCCGGATTTCAAAAATTCAGTTTACGATGTATCATGGATTTCTCGTGATGGCAGGAAAAACATTTTGAAACAAAGAGCCCTGCGAAGGGCTCCTTGTTTCACTAAAATAAATCTTGGAGGATTTATGAAAAAACTTTAAACTTAATATATAAGTTGCAGAATAGTACTATATGTTACATGAATGATTAAAAAAATTATTTAATTTTAATGATAATTACATATCCTCTATGCTATTATTCATGTTATTGGAATACCGCAACAATACATGTCCTTTAATATTAGATATCGCGTGTTATCTTAATCCTGTTCAATTCACTGATTTTGCCGACAAGTATTTCATCAGTTTTTGCCAGCCTCTGGGCAAGGTTATGGACCATTTTGGCCGCGAACACCGGGTTTCTTATTAAAAATTCCCTCAGGTGCTCCGCGTCATCGACGAAGGCAAGTTTCACATCGCCGACAGCAGTGACTGTGGCGCTTCTTGGCGTTTTATTAAACAATGATATCTCGCCGAAGAAATCCCCCTTTTTCAATTGCGCAACGATGATTTTATCCACTTTATCGGATAATGAAATCTGCACTTCACCCTCAAGGATTATATACATCCGCGTTTCAACTTTACCGGCTTCAATTATTTTTTCGCTTTTCTGGAAATAAATGATATTTTTGCTCATACATGCATCCCTGAATAATAGTATTAAACTGATCCAGTCTTTTTTATCGCACAATTATTGTCATGTTCATTTTTGCAGGTCTTGTTGTTAAGGCAAAAATCACAGCGTTCGTCACTGCACATCTGGCAGGAAAAACAATCCGGGCAATTATTTTTCCTGGGCTTTTTCTCGACATCATCAGGTATAAATATTCTCCCTTCAAATCCAGGTATTGTATAATATGCCATACTCTGTTTATATTTTCCTTAATAAGTAAGTGAATTCTTCCGGCAAATAATTCACTGCGCTTTTTGAGTTTTATCTATTGACATAAAATAATAATAATCATAAATCCGAAAATAACTGGTTACGGCAAATTCGGGATCGATGGGGTTGGCGTGGGAGTTATGGCGAAGATTGCTCCTGTGAAACCCATGAACAATAGATTTATTATTTTACTAAGATATTGTATTTTTTTCCAGCCGCCGTTTTCAGCGTTTCGGGGAAATATTTTTCCAGATTATAAATTATGATCTTATGTAATATAACCCATTATCAGTTTTTCGGCAACATGGAAATAGTGAAATTTATTAATAAAATTTCATATAATAGCTGACTGGCTTCTTTTTATATCATGATATCAGCCGGTCCCCTGCTGTCAGATTGTGTGAGCGGAAACTGCAGGAACGGTCCCGGCGCCGTTTATTTCAACGGTAAAATCGTCAAACAGGGTACATGGAAAAACAGCATGCTGATTTCAAAATGAGCATGGTACGATATTTCTTTACAACAAGTGGCGGAGTGGTCAAAATATGGAAACATCAGATGCGATATCATTCAGGATCAGGCTCCTTCTATGGATTATTGCGGCAGTGATAATATCGGGAATATCCATCGCTATCAGCTATCGATACTATTATAGTACAACCGTCCGTGACGTCACATCATATCTTGATTCTGTACATGCAATAGAACGGGGCTATATCGAGAATCTGCCCCTCTATGAAGATTATGGCACGCCTCTTCGCGAAACAAAACTGCGGACATTTTTATTCCCTGCGCACATGGATGCGGCTTTAAAGTCAGGCATGAAGCCGGTTGAAATAGACGATCCTGTGCCGGAACTTATCAGCAACGGCAGCCTGGTAAAGCTCAAATCGGGTCCGAAAAATCTTTATTACTTTTATAATGTAAGGGAGAAATACCGAGTACTGACTCCCGGTGCTGCCTGCGTCTTGTCGATGATCACAAAACGATTTCAGCAGAATATCGCGACACGATTAAAGCTGCCGCCTGTCAAGATCGCACTTTCGTCACTGCTGCGCCCTGCGGCGTACCAGAACGGTCTGCGGGCGATCAATCTCAACGCCACGGAAGTTACCACCCACAGCTACGGGATCAGTTTTGATATTTTTTATGATGACTATTTTATAGCGCTGCCCCGCCCGGATACATCCAACGCCATTTCTGCCGCGTTGCTAGATACAATCAGGACAAGGATGGGTTTCCTTCTCGGGGATGCCCTGCGCGGACAGTTCCGATCTGTTCTGATGGAAACCCTTATTCAGCTTCAGGACGAGGGTGTTCTCTATGCCATACTGGAAAGGAACCAGCATTGCTACCATGTTACCGTCGCGCCTGATTCTCAATGCGTAAAACATGGCGGTCGCTGATAATATAAATGGACGATTCACCTTCTCTTTTTGGCGTATCGTTCCGCCGTCAGGATACCGGCGACAAAGCCGCAGAGATGACTCTCCCATGATACGAAGCTCATGGTCGGGAATATCCCCCAGATGGCTCCGCCGTATAAAACAAAAACAACGATGGAGACTATGATGGCCCTCAGGTTCCTGATGAAAAAACCCATTGTCAGGAGGTACCCGAGAATACCGTATACAACGCCGCTTGCGCCTACATGTGTATATTCGGAACGGCCGATGAGCCAGGTACCGAAACCACCGATGATGATGATATGGAGCACAAGCATAAAGGAAAGCTTGCGCTCCATGGTCAGGAAAATTGATCCGAGTATCAGCAGACTGATGGAATTTGTTATGAGATGATTAATTCCCGCATGGATAAAGGGGGCGAAAATAATGCCCGGTAATCCCGCTGCCGTGCGCGGCTTTATCCCGAAATTTTCTATCGGAAACACAAATCCGATAATCAGTATAACCCATAAAATGAATACAATGAATAGTACGGTTTTAAAGGATTCCCAGAAATTCCTAAAGCCCGTGGATGCCATATAGGTTCTTTAACTCACTATGAATCTGCCGGTAATTGCATGATTCGAATAAATTAATCCATCCCACAGATAGCTTCTGTAATACGAAATGTCAATTACAATACTCATGGCACAGGATTGAGAAAATTGAAAAAAATAATTTGCGGTGCGAATAGTCTTGACTTTTTTATTTTAATGTAATGTTTCTGCATTAATAATCCATCATGAATTCACCTGCACCGAAAACATCGAGGCATCCTATGAAGATAAAACCCCTTGGGAAGCGCAAGCTTTCCCTTACCAATAAAGGAGGTCTTGATATTTTTTTCCTGGGAGTCGGCAGCGCCTTCACCAAGCAGCAGTACCATACCAGCCTGCTTGTAATAAAGGGAAAGGACCATCTTCTTATTGATTGCGGCTACCGGTCCCCCCAGGCCATGTATGATGTCGGCCTTGAGACAACCGCCATACGCAACATTCTTATAACTCATTCCCATGCCGACCATATCGGCGGTCTCGAAGAACTCGCGATAATGGGCAGATATTTTTCAAAACGCAAATTGTTGATGGTTATAAACGAATCATTCCAGCATTTTCTCTGGGAATCATCGCTTCGCGGCGGTCTCGGTCACAACGAGAGGACGGCACACAAAGTGCTGACATTCGAGGATTTTTTTGATATAATCAGACCGAAGAAACTGCCGGAATATCCCCGCGAAACATTTTCAGTTAAAATCGGAAGTATAGACATTAAGATGCTGAGGACCAAGCACATACCGGATACCGCGCCGGACTGGCAGAGCTCCTTCTGGAGTTGCGCCGTCATTATCGACGACCGCATCCTGTTCAGCAGCGACACGCGTTATGATCCCGATCTTGTTCTTAATTACGACAAGGAGTTCAATTTTGAAGCAATCTTTCACGACTGCCAGTTCTTCACCGGCGGCGTGCACGCCGGCATTGATGAACTCAACCAGCTTCCAGCGGAAATCAAGAGAAAAATGTATCTTTCGCATTACGGGGATAACTGGGAAAAGTTTGAAAAAACCGCCGAGAAATACGGTTTTGCAGGTTTTGCCAGGCAGCACAGCTACTATGCTTTCGGCTGAAAATTACCACCGGTTAGGACCATGCCGCTGCAATTGAATTTTCTGGAGAAGATCGGGATAAACTGCCTCAACCAGGGACCGGCCCCGATGGTGGACCTCCTGGGAATGCTGTCATTCAAGGCTGTCACTGCGGCGCTGCGGCTGGGTGTATTCGAAGCCATCGGTGATGACCGTAAAAATAATACAGATGTTGCCGCCATCACCGGTTCTGATACAGCTGGAATATCACTCCTGCTGGATGCGCTTGAAAATCTCGGCTATCTGAAACATAGACGGGGACAATATAGCAACACACGCTCCACGAAGAAATGGCTCCTGGCCGGTTCAAAGCATACTATTGCTGATCTGTTTCATCATTTTAATGACATGTCATCGAGATGGGATTATCTTGATGATTCGATAAGGGCCGGCCATCCTCCCGAGCTGGGATGGGAGTGGCTTGACCGGCAGCCCGGGCGGTGGCGCAATTATCATGCAGGATTAAAAAGTACCGCCAGGCTGATATTTCCGGAACTGAGCAGAAAAATAAACATTCCCCGGAACGCGTCGAAAATTCTCGATCTCGGCGGCAGTCATGGCCAATACAGCGTTGAATTCTGCATCCGTTATCCCAATCTTACCGGCATCGTATTTGATTGGGCCCCAGCCGAAAAAACAGCTGTTGAAACAATCAATTCATGCGGATTATCGGACCGCATATCCTTCAAGGCCGGCGATTTTGTCAAGGATCCTATAGGATCGGGATACGACGTTATTCTCCTGTTCAATATCATACGGATATTCAGGCCTGACGGGTTGAAAGCATTATTGAAAAAAATATACGCTGCGCTCTCAAAGGATGGAATGATAGTCATAATGGACCATCTCGGTCACAGGGCAGGATCACGGTTCATGAGGGCCAATGCGTACTTAATTCTGCTGGAGATTTATAATTCGACAGTGGGAAAAACCCATCACCGGACCGATGTTTCTTCCTGGCTGAAGGAGACCGGGTTCTCATCCATACGCGATCACAGCCTGACACGATCTCCCGGGCTCGGGGTGATTACAGCAATGAAACGCTGAATGCATCTATACATGCAGAGACCTGAAGAGGTCCTCCAGGGTTACCTCCGAAAAGGCCCGGCGTATTTCCGTGTTGAGACTGTTCCACATGGCGCGGGTATAGCAGGTATCGGCATTATCGCATAATGATTCATCTTCAAGGCAGTCCACGATATTGAGTTCCCCATCCAGGATTTCAATAATAGAAAGCACTGTTATGTCTTTGAGAGATTTTGCAAGATAAAATCCCCCGCCCTTGCCTTTAGAGCTTCCCAGGATACCAGCGCTTTTAAGTTCATGGAATATATTTTCAAGATACCGGTTGGATATATTCTGTCTGAGCGCAATCTCACGTACGCTCAACGGCTTTTCATTCATATTCCTCGCGAGATCAATAATTGCGCGGATGCCATATCTGGATCGGGTCGATAATTTCATTACAATAATTATGCTCCAGCGCTGAATGTTATCAAACACTTTTTTATTTTGCAGATAATAAAGTAGATTGATTGCTGGATAGAATAATAAAATACTATTTGCATTTTACAATTCATGCTGAAAACATTGCGGACATGAAAATAAAATTAATACTGGCTGCTTCTCAGAGCGATCCCCTTCGGAAAAATGACCCTTTCATGCCTCTGTCACTGCCTATACTTGCAGGTACCGCGCCGGGGCATGACTACACGTTCATAGACCTCCTGTGGGAGGATGATGTCCGCTATGAAGAGCATGTTGATCTGGTCGGGATAAGCGCGCGTTATACCGCTGAGAACAGGGCCTATGAAATAGCTGATGAATTCCGCCGCAGGGGCGTACCGGTCGTCCTGGGCGGTCCACAGCCGTCCGTAGTGCCTTTCCGCGCCATCACGCACGCTGACGCGGTAGCAGTAGGCGAAGGTGAAGAATTATGGCCGGTCATAGTAAACGATGTTGAAAAAAAGAAACTCAGGAACTTTTATGTGTGTTCACCCGGCAACTTCGATTCCGGTTCATATACCCAGTATAAAATCGACCACTATCCGGATCTGAAAGTAAACAGTTTGCCGGTCAGAAATCTGTATCGTAAAAAGTATGTTTTTGACACGGTGTTCGCGGTGAGAGGATGTCCTGTTAATTGCGATTTCTGCACCGTCACGGAAATATTCGGTCCACGCTTCAGAACGAAGCCCGTTGCCGACGTAATACGTGAAATTGAATCATTTAAAAACTATTATTATATTCTTGACGACTCCGTGTTCGGCAAGCCCGCCACATATGATTACTACCTCGATCTCTACCATGCCATACTAGGGCTCAATAAAAAGCGTTTCTGGACCGGTCAGGCCAACCTTGACGCGGCATCCACCGAGAAAGGAAGGGCCGTAATCAGCAAAGCGGCTGAAGCCGGTCTCATTTACGCCGCCATAGGCATGGAATCAATTAATCCCGGGACCCTGTCCCGCTCCGGGGCAATAAATAAAATGGGCGTGTCATCAGCTTCGGACGTCATCTCCGCCATGAAGGATTCAATCCGTTTCATACAGGACCGGGGCATCATCGTTTCAGGCTGGTTCGTGATCGGCTACGAGGATGATGACATCGACACGTACAACCGAACGGTCGAATTCTGCAGCGAGATGAATGTGATTCCAGTTATTTTTCCGGTCAAGGCGCTTCCGGGAACCCGTCTCCATGCCCGGCTTAAAAAAGAAAATAAGCTTGATGACAGCAAGCTCATAAATTTCCGCCACCCATCCATACGGGACGAGGAAATATTCGACGCGCTGAACAACGTTGGAGATGCCGGATATTCATGGAAAGAAATCATCAGGCGTACGAGTTATTATCTCTCAAAGTTCAACAGCGACAGGATCCACAAGACCATATTCGCCCTTGTTCTTCAGTCAAAACTCCGGGGAGCTGTTGATGTTTCAAAAGACGAGTTTTACGTGGGACGGGACTGAACGCTATTTAGTCCGGTTTTTCTCGATGAACTCCGCGATGGTCGCAATGGACCGCAGAATAAAACGCGACTGATTCTTGTCATCGATGCGGACACCGTATTTTTCCTGGAGGGCCATGACGATTTCCAGTGCGTCAATGGAATCAAGACCAAGCGCGTTTCCCTCCCCGAAAAGAGAGTCTTCATCGCCGACTTCTCCCGGTGTGACATCATTAATATTCAGCGTCTCCATGATAAGGAGCTTTATTTCATTTCTAAGGCCGTCACTGGTCATGATATTCCTGGAACCTCACGAGATTATATTTTAGATTTGCTCAGTTTTAACAGGTCATTGAAAAACAATTCCTCCGCGTCAGCCCTGTCGTTGATCAACAGGCTCAGCTCTTTAAGCCGGTCCGGGCCGAGGTCGCGACGCTTCCCCATGCGGGCCGCGAAAAGGGATATTTCGCGCCATCTGTCCCCGATTTCCATTATGCGTTTCGACATGTCCAGCAGTTCGGGGTCATTGAGCCGTTCCGAGGCCTCCCTTAAAAACGTCGCGTACATGAAACGGAACCCGGCTCCTCCGGTCCCCTGGTCTTCAAGGAATATATTGATTTTCATAATTTCGTGTGAAAGGTGCTCCGTGTCACGTGCAAGCTTCGGCCAATCCACCACCTTTTTCGCGAACAGCCTGATGCCCTTTACACCGATGAATGGTATTGGCAGCTTTACCATGTTGAAAGACGCCCTCTTAATACCCTTCCATATCGCCGTGTGGTAGTCTATGTATTCAGGAATAAAAACCGGGTAGAAAATGAACCCGCGGGGGGAAAAAGTCCCTCCGGCAAAGCGGGCTTTCATGAGGGAATCCCTGTCAAGTTCCGCAAGCTCAGGTGAATAGCAGTCGCTGACGATGTAGGTGCTGCCGCGCTTTTCTACAACGTTTATGAAATGTACGTTGATATGAACCCGGACATGGCCGGGCAGATAATCCATGTAGAAGAAATCAGTCTGGCAGGCCACGGGAATATTCCGGGAAATAAGGAGATCGAGCTCCCTTTCTCCTTTTTCCGCATTTCTGAAACGCTTTTCCATGAACTTCACGCCGGTTCGGCGGGCTATGCCGGTCCTGATCTGGCCCGGCCTGTTGCGGACAACGAAAGTCGGGAAAGCGAATTTCTTCGATTCGAAATATCCGAAGAAAATGCCTGCTGATATTCCGAAAACAAGCGGTTCCGATATATCAAGTCCCGCATGATTGAGCAGCGACGCCACGGTTCCGGACTCGCAGTGCGCTGCCATTTTATGCTTGAATGTCATTTCTTTCCCGTTCCGATTTTCAATATGCTGAAAAATGGATTATCCGTTTTTTCTTCCATAACTTTCAAGTTTTTTTTATCGGTAACAATAGCCTGGACCATGTTCACCAGCGGAACGTTGAAAACTTCGCAATAGCGCTTAAGCTGTTCCAGTGTAACCGTGCCGAAATGCCCTGGCTGCATGTGCTTTTTCACCTTTCGCGTGCTCACGCGCGCCCGGGCGGCAAGTTCCGAAAGCGTCAATTCCTCGAGAGTCATGTAATACGCGATCGGGCTGATCTCTCCCCGGCGTACTTTTTCAAGATACTCATTTTCAAGGTTACGCCTCTTATACCAGTAATCATCCACATAGTTTTTTGTTATGTATGACCCGGTTTTCACGGGACCGTAGGAACCATCCTTTTTTTCGACATAGAGTATCAGCTGGTGCTCCTTGTAATCAACTGCTGCGTCTTTTTCTTTCATGGGGCCCCCTTACAATCTGAATCTGTGGTTGACGCCGAGCGGCACGTGATAATATTTGAAGGGCTGCTGCAGCGCCCTGCATGCAAGGCTGTTTTTATCAGTAAAAAAATCCTTGATGAATTCCGCCAGGTTGATAGATATGCCGATGTAAATATTTCTTTCCCTTCCATGGGTGACCAGTGAACGCTGAATTTCAGCGTACCGGTAATCATACTTGGTAAAACCGGTTGTGTAATAGCCGATATCAAACTGTATATACCGCATGAATTCGGGCACATTGATGCCGACATAGCGGAACCCGGCGAGCTTGATGTTTGCCATGAACCTCCAGCCACTGTAATCATCCATGAGCCACTTGAGCCTCTGGGGATGCTTCCGGAAATACCTGGTAGGAATGTACTGCGCGCTCAGGCTTACAAAAGCGTCCACGGTTGGGAAAAGCTCCAGCAATGACCCGATGCCTATGCCGATAAGACCCATGGTGAGGTCAGCCACGCTGAAGCCGTGCTGGTTTTTACAGAACCCGTCGCCAATTTCTATTCCCAGTGCGATGAAAGCTGTCAATCCAATGGAATAGGCCCATTTCATAGGGCCGCCGCTTTCAGTGTAGTTGAATATATTGTATAACGCCCTCATCAGCATGTAATGAGAAAAGAGGTGGGCAGCCTTATCGCTTCCACCGCTGTAGGTGTTCTGGCCGTACCATCCTTCATGGGACAGGCGGAATTTTGTTGTTTTACCCCAGTCCCACGTGAGCATAGCTATGACATAAGTATTTACCGGTACCCCGAAGAGGATGGAATACCGTATCGACTTTTTCATTATTTCCACGCCCTCTTTCTGGCGGGCGATTTCTTCCGGTGTGTTCTCAGCGGTATCTTTCTGTTTTCCCGCTTTTCCCGGTTTTTCCGTTTTTTCAGCTTTTACGGCCTTTGCAGGCCTGTTGAGCTGCGCATATTCCCGGTGGCCGTCGTAGTTATCGTACCGGGCCATTATTGCTGCCGGGACGAAAAATAAAAGAAGGCATACCGCGATTCGTGTTAGTAAATATTTTGCCATTTTTGAAAAAGATTTTGATCCTGACAAAATGTCAAGCATGAAAACAGGTGGTATTATTCGCCGGAAATATTATGGGGTGAGCTGATATTGTATGTTTTTAAAAGAACTTTATTGTTACGGAATGCCGATTCACGGTCGAGGACAATGGTTGTTTCTCCGGCAAATTCGAGCACGACGAATCTGTCCTTTGACCTGTCAATTGATAATTTCAATTCATTAAGGTTCTTGATTCTCATCCCATTGACTTTTTGCAGGATAATGTCTTTCTGGTACTGGTAACCCTTGTTGACCGGAGCGGGAAGCACACGGCTGAGCACCACTACCCTGTCGCCGGGACCATGGGCAGACCGTGTTTTGACAGTGTCATAATAAAAGAGCAGGCGTTTATCCGCCTTCTGTTTCCAATCCCGTCCGAAAGATTCAAGGTAACCCATGGTAAGTTCCTGAAACACGAGACCGCCGAATAAATAATAACGTGGGTCTCTATCGTAGGAAATGATAGGGATGGTACAGCAAGCAGCCGGTACCTGTTTCAGCCTGAATCGGACATCGACCTTTCTTTTATTCCTTAATACAGTTATTTTCACTTCTTCGCCGACAAAATGATTAAGCTGGATGAGTCCGTAATAATATAATTTACCGTAGGGCGAATCATAATTTCCCTTGTCGTCAATGGACCGACCGTCGATGGCCAGTATAATATCATGAGCCTTGAGTACCTCGCTGCCGCTGCTTATGGCAGGGACATATGTCACCAGGACACCTCCGGCGCCTGCTTCAACGCCGTAAAATTCCCTCAGGTTAACATCTCCCTGGAGCTCAACGCCGTCGATCCAGAAAAATGGGAGTCCTTCATATGTTCCGTCAGAAGCGTCCCTGATCATGCGCTGTGCCATGTCTGAACTAATGACATAGAGCGTCTTCGTTTCAGAGTTGAGGCCGGTTGCAATACCGGCCAGCATGTTGTCGATAAAAACCGGTTCGCCGCTTCCACCGTCGTTCATACTGGTGGAAAACTGGTGCATGAGAACCCCGGTGTTTGGCTCGTAAAACCTGATGGAAGTCTTGGTCAGTTCCGCCAGGTATTCTTTAAGACTGCTCAGGGCGTCCCATTTGTAAACCCTGGCGCTCCTGCCGGTCATCGCACCCGGGCTGGAAAAAGCAACCGGTTTCAAACCGCTGAAAAATGATTCATCTTCCACCTTGAGCAATGCAAGGCCGGACTGATAGTCTTTGATAACGACCGAGGCGGTATACTTGCGGCTTTCACCCTTTTTCGTGACTTCTATTAGCAGACTATCTGTCAATGAATATGAAGCGGTGAGAATTCTATTGCCGTTTATAACACATCCAGTAATACTCGAACGGGTAATTTCGCCCCTCTGCCATGGTGAACCATAGTCATGTTTCTGTGAAGTCACCAGGATGTTGACCACGCTATCTTCAAATGACTGTGCCGGGGAGGAAATGGCCGGGCATGCAATGGAGAGTATGCAAATCATGATGCTATATTTCATATTTCTGTTGCCCCTGCGCATTATTGCAGCCTCATGAGAGACGGGATGTCATATTTAGATTGTATCCTCCGGTTTGCTTCCTCTATTTCCATTGACTTGAGTATCAGAGGACAGCTTGTCCCGTCGATATGTATTATATGGAATTCGCCCACGGGTTTGCGAAACGCTTCCGCCACGTCCTTGAGTGTATTAATCTTGATATTGTTTATGGAATCAACGACCCGGTCATGCACATCAGACAGGTAGGTATTCGCCTTGTCGGGAAGGACGCGGTTAAGAACGACGAATTCACGCCGCGAGGGGAAAATAGTGTCAGTAATATGGCATGAATAATAATAGAGAAGGCGGCGGTCGGCAGTGTGCCACCACTTGTTCCAGGTCATCAGGTATTCCTTCGAAAGGGGCTGGAAAATCAATCCGCCGATGATGCAGTAACGCGGCAGTTTTTCATATTCATTGAACCAGGATATACGGTGTGGAAATTTCCTGAGTGGATAGTTGACACTGACAACGGTTCCCTTCCGCAATACCGTCAGGCCGATTGTTTCGTTTATCTGCTTCAGGTCTATCAGGTATGAATAAAATATCCTCCCCTGCCTGAACCGTATGGTGCCGTCGTTGGCTATCGGCACGGAGTCTATGTTCATGATAACGTCGTCGTTTTTAAGGATTTTCTCCGCGCCGCCGCCCGGTATGACCACGGACACCAGCACGCCGCTCTGGTCATCCTTCATGCCGAGGTAGCGCCGGTAACTGATATTCTCAAGCGGTTCGGTGAAGACACCCAGCATGGGAAACCCGTCATACGTCCCGTCTTTGACATCATTGAGAAAATGTTTTATGATGGGGACCGGTATCATGTAGCCGATATTGTCGGAATGCGCGCTGGCCTGGAAGGCAACGCCCACGATCCTGTTGTTCTGCATGACAGGTCCGCCGCTGTTCCCGGGATTGATGGCAGCATCTGTCTGGATCATGAGAAACGAGACGCTCCCCAAGTGGGAATATTCACCGATCTCTATCCGGGAAGTCACACCTTCGGTTATGGAAATGCGGCTTCCCCCCATGGGATAGCCATACGTTGTAACCTTTGAACGGAGTTCCGGGACATCACCCAGTTCCAGCACGGCAGTAGTATCGTAAAAGCGCGGGTCCTTTACCCTGAGCAGGGCCAGGTCGCAGTCATGGGCGATGAACAGAATATCAGCGTCGTATATCTCCGGATCAATTTCCTTCTTCACCTGTATATAGGTTGCGTCGGAAACTACATGGGCATTGGTTAGAATCATGTTGCCCTGAATAATAGCGCCTGAGCCGACTGCAGTATCAGGCTCTTTCATTTTCCACGGAAGATTATAATCCGGCTTGATCGCGGTGCGTATTATTTTCACTGTGCCCCGGCTGACGTCAAGCTGGGCGGTTTTGCCGTCAACAGGTCCCAGCATTGCAAGTAACAACGAAGGCACGATTAGCATGTTGTGATATTTCATCAGAAATCCCATTGATAAAGATTGAAACATGTGACCATATTATCATGATGCCGGTTTTGTCAAATTATTTACAGCTTAATCCATTTTCCTGCCGAGCATCCGATAGCGCAGCCTGAGGAGCGTCCTGAACATCGGTTCCGTGAGTTTCCGGTCTTCCCTCATTTTCATTGCTTCACGTATCATTTCCGGTGACGGCTTCGTTTCCATAACGGGAACACAGTTCGGCCTAGATAGCGACGCGTGTTTTATGATTTCAAAAAGACGTTCACGGCCGATCTCCGGAGATACATAGAAGCGCGTATCAGTCAGTGATTCATCCGGTTTAATGCTTCCGTTCTCAAGTGCCAGCCGGTACAGACCGGTGCCGGGATAAATACGCATGCCGCAGGTCATATGGACCATGTCTTTTTTACTGACGAATTCGTCTATAAAGCTAAAAGTTTCTTCTATGGTATCCCGGGTTTCACCGGGCCCGCCGAAAATGAAAAACCACATGGTGGGCATGTCAGACTCCTGTATGATGAGGGCGGCCCTCTGAAGATCGGCACGAGTGAAATTTTTACCCAGCGCGGAAAGCATGGCCGGTGATGCGGTGTCGGGCGTACAGTCTATCTGAGCAAATCCGGCATCGCGCATCAGGGTGAACAGTTCCGGTGTCGCGTTGCAGGGATTAATCCCCATGGTCCGGAGGCGGACCTCGAGACCCCGGCGGATTATCTCCCGGCATATTGCCTCCGCGTGCCCGGGCGGATCATTGAAGGTTGAGTCGACAAATTCAAAGGTTATTTGTCCGAGACGCTCTGACGCCTGGCGAATCTCCTCGGCTATCAATTCAGGCGGCCTGGTCCTGTACCGGTGTCCCTCGATGCAGTTGTACGTGCAGTAGATGCAACGATGCGCGCACCCGCGCTTGGTCTGGATGGGATAGGAGCTTCGCACCCTGTAATTCGCGTAATCTATCCTGTGATCAATATTCGAGAAGGGGATATCCTTCATTGAAAAGTCATCAGGTCGCTGAATGCAGGATGAAGGCTCCCTGGTGTAAACGGATGGTATCCTGGCCGGGTCACCGCCCTTTTCCAGGCATGCCAGGAGCATGGGGAACGATGATTCCCCCTCGCCGAAAATTCCAAAATCAGCATCATAATAATCCATGAAATGCCTTGGAAATATACTGAAAGCGCTTCCGCCCAGTATCAGCGGCGCCGCGCTGGCGCGTCTGACCGGTTTAATAAACTTTTCCAGGATTGGCTCGATGTAATTGGTGGGATTGACGAGGTCCATGTTATCAATGTTGCGTATCGACACGCCGATATAGTCGGGTCCGAAATCGGAAATGACGTCCGGAAGACTGTCTCCTTCATCAAAAGCGCCGTCATATATTCTTACATTATACTCTTTTTCGAGCACGCCGGCGATAATGCAGAGCCCGAGTGGAGGAACCGGGTATGGATATTTTTCCGTATTGCTGTTAATAAGTAGCACTTTTTTCATTATTCATTAATAACGATTAAACTGCAGTCATCATCATGAGTATCACAATAAGATCGATGGCCTGTATGCTTCAAATCCTGTTTTTTTATAATACAATGACAGGATATCCTTTACAGACGCGTGCCCCATCTCATCTGCGATGGCGAAAGGATCCCTGTCAGCACCCATGTATTCTGTAACGGCATATTCGAGATCTTCGCGGGACCATATATTTTTTTCAAGGGCCTTGAATACGGAATTGATATATAGGGACTGCAGCAATGTTACAATTGTCCTCTGCAATTCTTCTCCAGGCAGTATTACGGGAGCCTGATCCAGGGAATAATCATAAAAACCCGCTCCATACTTTTTACCCGCTCTTTTCTGTGTCAAAAGATTTTCCAGGTAATCAATAAGCGTTTTATAAAAATCCCTTCCCGGCATGTTTTCCGTATAATTGATGATGGATTGACGCATAACGTCAATTCCAACCGCATCAAAAAATTCGAATACACCCACGGGGAAGATATTCATCCTTATTATTTCGTCGATCACCCTCATTTCAATACCTTCGTCATGGTGGAAAAGAAAAGCCTGTGTCTGAAAATCGAGGAATATCCTGTTCAGAACAAATCCGTCATTCTCATGCATCTCCAGGCGGAATTTTCCGATTGATTCGGTGAATTTTCGAAGCACGTCAAGTGTTTTCGCATCAGTAGCATCGGTCAAAATTAATTCAACAATATTCTTCAACTTCAACGGATAAAAAAAATGAAGACCCGCGAAACGCCTTTTTAAACTTTCATCGCTGATCAAAAAAGACGGCTTGATGGAGGACGTATTCGAGACAAGGATTGCATCGTCACGAAGAAATGGTCCTATTTCCATGAAAAGATTTGCCTTGTCAGGGGCATTTTCCTGGATGGCCTCTATGATAATATCACATTCCGAAAGGCAACCGGGAGCAGATGATATGCGCATGACATCAATTCTGTTCTGGAACGTGTCATTATCGATAAGGCCATTTCTGAGCTGGCGTTGAATCTTTGTGTTAAATGCTTTTTCAAGGCTCGACCGCTCTTCTTCTCCGAGGCATATCCAGACAAGACGAAAATCCTGATCGGACAAAAAATTAGCAATATCCGTTCCCATCCGGCCGCTGCCAATAACGCCGATTGTTATGTTCTCCCGAAATGACATAGAAAGCAATTATCTATCTCCTGGGCGGTTGAAAATATTGCAATTAAAAAATTTGTTTTTTTAATATCATCATCGATTACCGCTTGCATGTAAAAAATACCACTCTAGAATTGACGGGTTAAGGAAAAAGCGCGATGACATACGAATATCCGATAACCGTCCGGGGATATGAAATTGATTCCTTCGGCCATGTAAACAACGCCGTCTATCTCAATTATTTTGAACAGGCGCGGTGGGACATACTCATGAAGATGGACCTCTTTGACTATTTCCAGGCCACCGGCCTGATACTCGTAGTCACTGATGCCGCGATTCACTACTCTAAAGAAGCAGGGGTATTTGATGAGCTTATTGTCATTACTGATATTGAACAAGAACCCCCCTATCTTGTTTTCAGGCATGTCATGAAAGACACCTCGACGGGTAGCATCATTACACGGGGAACAATTAAAACACTTCTTGTTGACCGGGACAGGATTCCCCATGATATTCCGGATTTCTTTTTGACCGGTGAATAATATAAGGCGCTCATGGAAAAATCTCACTTAACAACATGGGAAATAAGCGATAGCATCGGAATAATGACTATCGACAATCCGCCCCAAAACCGCCTCTCTGAACCGGATTTTATTAACCTGGATTCATTTATCAGCTGGACCGGGAGTGATGAATTAAAAGGGATAATCATTACCGGGAAAGGACGTCATTTCTCATCCGGTGCCGACATGGATGCTCTCCGGCTTATGGCAATGGACGAAAGATCGCTTATGGGCAGGATGCAAACCGGCAAGCGGTTACTCGCGCACCTGGAGTTGGTAAATATCCCCCTGATCGCCGCCATTGAGGGAGCCTGCTTCGGCGGTGGTCTTGAGATCGCCCTTGCCTGTCATATAAGGATTTGCTCCGGAAACGCGCTTTTCGCATTCCCTGAAGTAAATAACAACCTGATGCCCGGCATGGGCGGCACTGTACGTCTCCCTGCAATGGTCGGCTTCGGGAAAGCCATGGAAACCATCCTCTCCGGAGACATTATTGATGCGGACCGGGCCGTCGATATCGGCCTTGCTGACCATCTCACACCCCCGCACCGGGCCTTTGATTTTTCCATGGCCCTGATGAAAAAAATGGTTGCTGACAGGCCTGTGGAAGTGATCCGATCCATTGTCCGGGCCCTGAATAACACGCGGGCCATGACCGTGAACGAGGCCATGGAAGAGGAGACAAAAATGTTCTGCCGTCTGGCGGTGAAAATGCATGGATAACCCGATCTGGCATATTGAAGATACCATTGGCCATCTCGTTTTGAACGATCCGCCGGCCAACAGGATGACACGCTTTTTTTTTCTGAACTGAAGCGTCTCACAGAGGATGTCATCCCGCATTCCCGGGTATCAGGGATAGTCGTATACGGTTCGGGGAGGCATTTTTCTTCCGGCGCCGATCTGGATGACCTTACCGGCGCCATCAGAGAACATGTTGCAGTCGGACACTCAGGACTTTCCGGAGCATCCGCGATGCTCATTGATAATATCAGGTCATTCCGATTTTTCGAGGAATTGGATGTGCCCGTCATTGCGGCGATTAGCGGTGTTTGCCTCGGATCCGCCCTTGAACTGGCCCTCTTCTGTCATTGCCGCATCTGCAGCGACGGGTCAGTCCTGGGGCTGCCGGAATCTTCTTTCGGTCTCATCCCCGGCTGCGGCGGCATCCAGAAGTTGAGGGACCTGGCAGGGCTATCGCGTTCATTGGAACTTCTTGTCTCCGGGAACAGTTTTACCGCCGAGGATGCCTATCAATGGAAAATTGTTGATACAATAGTGCCGAAGCATGAATCTGTTATTACGGCGATTGAATTTATACGTGCCATCGGTAACGGCTACAACCGGGCAAAGATCGGCGGTTATATTCACAAACATTTGCGATACATAAAAAAGTAATGTCACAGCAAACACACGTAAAGATCACCGGAAGCGGGTCATTCCTTCCGGGTGACCCGGTGCCCTTCGACGAGATCGACCGTTACCTGGGCGAAATAACAGAGGCACCTTCAAAAGTAATGAAATGGATGGACCGGATACGGCCACTTATGAAGGAAATGCTCGACATCGAGCAGTATCACTACGCCATCGATCCGGTCACAAGGGAATTCACCGAGGACAACATCACCATGTCGGTCAAAGCCGCGCAGGCGGCCCTTGGCGCCGCGGTGCTTGAGGCGGCAGATATCGACCTTATCGTGTACGGGAGCGCGCACATGGACCAGATGCCGACACCATCGGTGCGGATACAGGAGGCCCTTGGTATCGAGCGGTGCGCCGAACTCTCAATCCACGCGAACTGCACCTCTGCCTACAAGGCGCTCCTCCTCGCCGGCGACCTGATCCGCAACGGCAGATACCGCAACGCACTGGTCATCTCTTCAGGCATCTCATCGTCCGAACTGAGGGCCGAATATTATAACCAGCCCCTTATAAAAAAAGAGGACCTTTTTTTACGGTGGTTCCTCTGCGACGGGGCCGGAGCCCTGGTACTGGAAGGACGCGGTAAAAAGGAAAATGGCCTTTACCTTGAGCATGCCTACATGGAGTCCGTGGGCGGTAAAAAGCCTTCGTCCATGGGTAACAAACGACCTGCCTACTGGATGAACCCCAGGGACGAATACGTGCATGGCTATCATCACCTTGCCCAGATGTTCCAGCACCTGCAGTCCTATTTCCACGACCCGGACGGGACCGTGTTCAGCAAGGGATTGAAGCGTATGATCGGCGAGTATCATATCGATCTTTCGCGGCTCCGCTTTTTTCAGGTAAACCTTCCGTCCAAGCATATATCTGACCTGGTGCTTGACGAATGTGCGTCCCTGGGAATTCCCTCAGGAACACTTTACACCAAGATATCAAAGATGGGCTATTCCGGGCCGCCCATGGTATTTATCTGCCTGGACAGGATACTTCGTGAAGAAAAACTGAATGATGGAGATCTGGTGCTGAGTTTCGTAACCGAGGTAAGCAAGTTCATGCAGGCTGGATATGCCATGAGATTCTACGGCGCTCCGGGATAAGGCGTATAACCAGATACCGGTTATATAACGTCACTGCCTTCTTTGATAAGCCACAGCCTCCCCACGTTTTCATAAAACCTCTCTACCGGCAGGGCTGGTTTAAACACGCAGTTAAAAAAATTGTATTTAGAGAGATCGAAATCAATAATACTGCCTTTAACTGAATCGTGATATTCAGTTCCCGGCATGGGCGTGAGTATCGTGTAGCCCGCGTACACGACCTTGTGGGACCCGGCGTAATCCGCCATCGCCTTGAAATCATCCTCTGAATAGTCGGCAGGGATCACATAATTCCCTCTCACCATGATACCGTTTGCATGAAAAATGGAAATGGCCTGTTCGATGAGACCGGCCGGGGCCTCCTTACGGTATCGCCGCAGTTCTTCCTCCCTGAATGATTCGAAGCCGCATATCACGACCTTGAGACCGCCGCGAGCAAGCTTTTCCATGAGCTTCGGATGCCTGACCGCCGTGTCAAAGCGTATATCCATTATGAAAAACTTTTTAATACCCTCTTCCTGTATACGGTCAAAGAGGCTGTCAATGAAATGTTCATTCACGATGGTATTCGCATCGGCAAAACGTACAACCGGGTAGTCATCCACCATTTTCAATTCTGTTATTATGCTCTCAACATCACGCTGGTAATATCTTCCGCCGAACTGGGACCAGATGGAGCAGAAAGTGCATCGGTGCGGGCATCCCAGCGAAGTAAATATATAGGTGCTCGGGTGCGGCGATCCTCCGGCGCAGTATGTGCTGATCCATTTTTTTAAATGGGCGCGGTCAGGATATAAGAAATCTTTTCCGGCGGCATCCCATGACGATGTTGAAGAACCGGTAAAAAAAAGGCCTTTATCCGAATTTATAAAAATGCCCGGGATCAGGTCGTACGGTTTTCCATCATCGATGGCCCTTGCCAGTTCACTGAAGATTCCGGCGCACTGCCCGGGTATGACCGCGTCCACCGCCTGATCTGTAAAATCACCGGGACACAGGGTTGCGTGGAGACCTCCGGCGACGGTGACTATTGACGGATCAAATTTCTTTACGGTCCTGAATATCTCAATGCCGGAAGGGAATTCCGACGCGATAAAAGTTACCCCGACAAGGTCCGGTTTTAATCGCGCCAGATATCCCAGCATCATGGCTCCGGTACCGGGGGCTCGCGGATCAAGATCGTATTCACCCTTCATGTCCAGGATCGTCACATCATGGTCACGGACCGATGCCGCGATGGTCAGGAGGCCCATTGGAGGGCCGATCAGTTTTTTGTGTATGAAGCGCCTTGCTTCAACAGGCGCATGAGCAAGTATGCCGTTATGGTGCGATCTCGGAGGATTTACGAGGAGGATCTTCATGCGCTAATAGTTGATAGCCCTGACCGGCCCGCATATCCTTCCCGAATCCAGGAGATCGTGCAGATTGTTCAAATTGTAAACATCGAAATTTCCGTCTATGAATTTTGCCATGCGGTACAGGCTTTTGCCCGGTCCGCACTCGACGAAGGCATCGACGCCGGCACCGATCATGAAATTCATTGTCTCAAGCCAGTTTATATTACGGTTGATATTGTCGGAAAGATCCCTGGAAACGTCCTGCCATGATGTTATCTCGCGCCTATCAACGGTGGAAATGACCGGGTACAGGGGATCGTAAATGGTCATGGTCGAACAGTATTCACGGAATTCCTTAGCTGCCCTGTCCATGAATCTGGAATGATATGGTGAATGAAATGTAAGATATTTATTGTTCAGTGCGCCCTGCTCTCTTGCCAGTGAAAGAATTTTTTTTACGCTGCTTTCATATCCGGATATCAGCAGGTTGTGCCTGTTGTTGACATTGATTATCTCGATATCATGATGTCCGTCAATCAAATTGCGCACATCTGCCTGGGAAAGGCCAGAGATGACTCCAACGCCGAATTGCAGATCGGCAGTAACGCTCCGGATGCCGTCATAGGCCCTGGTTATAAGGTCAAGGCCCTGCTCGAAGATGATTGATTCAGCATGAAAAAGAGCAGCGTATAAACCCATACTGTAGCCGGCGACGAAATCCGTATGCAGGCCGGAACGCTTGAGCGTGTTCGAGAGCGCGCAGCTGTAAATATACACGGCATACTGCGACTGCAATTCACGGGTGAAATTTCCGTCACCGCATGCCATGAACTCGTGCATGTCCAGTGCGACAGCGGTCTTTGCCCGGCTTGTCAGCTCGTCGAGATCGCCGGACATACCGTTGAGAATATCCCTTTCATTGCCCAGGTACCTGCATCCGAAGGCGGGAAAAATGAAGGCGGTTTTTTTTCTTTCCAAGTCAGGTAACCAGCGTGGTATTATTCAAGTTCAGAGATTTTATTCTCATGCTCGATGATGAGCATCGTCATTTTAATTATGGCGCCTATGGTTTCGGCAGGGTGCTTGACGACATATTTGCCGACTGTTTTCAGCTCCACGTTGAGACTGTACTTTTTCTTGAATATCTCAAGGAGTTCCAGAAACATGAGGGAATCGCCTTCAAGGTCTTTTATAACATTGGTCGTGTCTTTCAATTCATCGATCGACACTTCGCATTCCTCGGAAAAAAATTCATAGACTATTTTTTTAACTTCATCCATGGTCCCTTTTTCAATCTTCGCCATAGGATACTCCTGAAATTATTAATGCGGCTCCAGCCAGTTAATTCAAAATCAATACTTTTTCAATACCATTGTGGCATTATGACCACCAAAAGCAAAAGAATTGGATATTGCAACATTTATTTTATGGGATCTTGAATAATTGGGAACATAATCAAGGTCAAGTTCGGGATCCGGAAGGTCATGGTTTATAGTGGGAGTTATAAACTGATTTCGTATGCTCATGGCGGTTATGGCTGTTTCAATTGATCCGGACGCGGCAATGGTGTGGCCGATCATTGATTTTGAGGAAGATACCGGAAGGCGGCATGCCCTGTCTCCGAAAACATTCTTTATTGCCATGGTCTCGTAAAGGTCATTTAATGTGGTCGAGGTCCCGTGGGCATTGATGTAATCCACTTCATCGGGATCGATACCGCTGTTTCGGAGGGCCTGCCTCATGGTATCGGCCATGCCTTCGCCGTCTTTTTTGGGAGCCATAATATTGTATGCTTCGCTGGTTATCGCGTACCCCGCGAATTCAGCCGCGATGTCGGCTTTTCTCGATAAAGCCGATTCCTCTGACTCTAATATGACAATACCGGCCCCTTCACCGATGACAAAACCGTCCCTGTCCCTGGAGAAAGGACGGCTTGCCTTGTGCGGCATGTCGTTGCGCGTGCTTAGAGCGTACATCTCGTTAAAGCCTGAAATTTCCTCGGGATTGATGGCTGAATCGGCTCCGCCGGCAATGACCATGTCAGCGGCACCGTTCCGGATCATATCGAAGCCGAGCGCCATGGCGTATGCAGACGACGCGCATGCCGTATTCACGGAATAATTCGGTCCTTCAATGCCGTAATGCAGGGAAATCCATGCTGGGATGGCATTGGTCATGCATTTAATGATTCGATTCCTTGGGGTCGTGCCCTGCTCAACACTTGAATTTCCGGTTGAGACGGCTCCCATGATGACCGCGCATCGTTTCCTGTCAATTGCATCAAAAACAATACCGCTCTGTTCAATTGCATCCGAGGCGCAGACAAAAGCCATTGTTGTCACCCTTGTCATCTGGTTGGCAATGCGCTTTTTGCAGAATTTCGATGCGTAATTTTCAAACTCTTCAGGCAGCTCGGCGGCTATCTTCGTCTCGCATTGAGATGGATCAAACAGTGTTATCGCAGCCACGCCATTTTTACCGGCGCAGAGATTTCCCCAGTTTTCTTCCAGGTTCAATCCGAGTGAAGAAATAATATTTATCCCGGTTATGACAACTTTATTCTTCATTATACTTATTATGGAAAAATGATCCTCAAATATTTTCAAATGCGCATGATGCCCCATCATGGCGTACAATCGCATTGACATAAATGCTGCAGCTCAACAGCTTCGTAACAGAATGTATAGCTATAAAATTTGTCAAGATTGATTTGAAATGATTATAAAAATGCAACCACCATTAACAGCATTTCGTTACGGTAGTATAAAATTTGAAATAGCGTCAGTATAACCTGATATTACCCCGATTTATCTCGATTGTTATCCGCATCTTATACGGTGACCAACTCCTTCAAATGATCGCAAATTTTCTCAAGCGAAAGTACCACGGAAACACCATTTTTCACCGCGGCTACACGGGCCATTCCAAAAACAACAGATGAATCTTCATCCTGCGCTATTATGTAGCCATTGCGCGATACTATCTCGGCACAGCCAACGGCGCCGTCGCTTCCCATGCCGGTCATTATCAGTCCGATAAGCCTGCTGCCGAAGTTTTCGGCCGCGGAAACAAACAATTTATCGACACAGGGCCTCAGATTCATGATGGGCGGAGAATCATCGAGTACGAGTTTTCCTTTTTTGAACAGGAGATGGAACCCCGCCGGGGCCACCAGGACTTCACCCGGACGCGGATAATCGTTATCATGTGCAAGCCTGACAGAAAGCTCCGTCTGCCTGTCCAGCCAGCGTGCATACTGGTCATAAAAGGCGTCTTCAATATGCTGCACATAGGCGATTCCCACGGGAAAATCGGGCGGAAGACCCTTCAGTACTGTTTTAACCGCCACCGGTCCCCCAGTAGACGCCCCGATTACGACCATATCGTATCGTCTTTTATTGTTCGAATTTAATGTCATATCTAAAATTCAATTGCTCAATATTATTTCTTGACCTCATTGTTGAGGATGTACTATATTTATCAACCATCAATATATAAGCATATTTAAATTACGGTTATTACATGAAATCCGAAAAGCATACATCCTTTAACGTTGCTGCAATCATAATGACCGCGTTTCTCTGCCTGTCATGTCTTTTTTGCGGCCCGTATAATAAATCAGAATCCCTCCGCACTAATATTGAAAATCTCGGCATATTCGGCGCGAGCAGAAAAAAAAGCGTTATCGGACAGGATGGGTGCACTCCCATACGTCTCGGCAATATAATGATGTGGACCTTTGGTGACACCATCATCGGTTCATGGAAAGGTAATCTTACCGTTAATTCTACTTTTGAGGACACCGCCGTAATGAAAGGGATGCTGAGCAACTCCATTGCCTTTACATCCCTGCCGGACGATTCCAGCATTTTGAATCTTGAGTTCGTGTTTTACAAGGAAAATGGAGTCGTAGCTCAATTTATAAAACCATTCCCGGGAGAAAATCCGGCAGTATGGCGTTTCTGGGCTATAGACGGCATTCAGATTAATAGAACTGTCTATATATACTATATTATTGTCTTGATAGATAAAAATATTGCAAAAAAGGATCCGGTCGGACTCCCTATCAGGGTCATGGGCGTCGGCATTGCGGAATGGAACCAGCCGGCAGCCTGGAAACCGGGTGATCCGGTAGCATTCAGGCGAACCGAAAAGATATTCTTCGAGGGAGAGCCGGTTTTCGGAGATGCAGTTGTTCGCCGTGGCGAATTCCTGTATATCATAGGTCACGGGCCTGCGTCTAACAACAGGGTCCCTGCTTTTGTGACAAGGGTCCGCGTTTCTTCAATTAAAAAAAGATCGGGTTATGAATTCCTTACAGCTGACGGACACTGGACCAGAAAATTAAAAGAAGCCTCCCCGATTATTGATGATGTCATGGGTGAGCCATCGTTATCATATAATGAATTCATGAATGCATACATTATATTGTATTGCAGTCTCGATGGCAAGATCAAAGCCGTCACATTTGACAGCTTTGATCAAATTATTAATAAAAAAACGGCGGTCATTTACATGCCGCCGTCTCTTCCCGTATTATCATCAAGACCTGATCTATACTACTATTCCGGCAAGGAAATATTAAGTACCGGCAAGGCCTTGTATGCGATCTATATCAATCCGGCCATATACCAGCCTATTCTTCTGAAGATTCCATACCGTTCATTTCAACCAGGAGACTGATTAATCACTGTCCTTCTTGGATTTTTTCTTTTTCTCTTTCTTTCTTTTCTTTCTTTTGGTTCTTTTCTTTCTTTTCTTTCTTTC
>CAZZHU010000016.1:1268-37288 GCA_964654045.1 uncultured Leptospirales bacterium | reverse complement strand
CTCATTCTTTTCATTCCATGCGATAAGGCGCGTAAAACGTTTTACCCCTGCCATCAATCGGGGGACCAGTCCGTCCGCATTATGCCCTGTGCCGTTTTGTTCCGGCGATTTCAGCGATCCCTTCATTTCCCGGTAATGAATAATCACCTGATACGTGGCGAAAAACACCAGGGGGGCGGGCCCGGCAAGAAAGAACAGTATTAACAGGCCGGATATAAGCCTTGTCGAGTATGCGAAGGCAGAAAGGTAATACTTTATTACCGTTGTCTGCCAGAACGTATAATATTCAAAGACCCCTTTGTGGTAATAATACAGCGGCACTGCGGCAAGGACCAGCAGCAACGGGGCCGAAAGAGCCAGTATGAGAATAATCGATTTCCTGCCGATTTTATGCTTGTAAAGAATGAATAGCCCGTAAACGGCCATTACTATTCCGAATCTCGTATTGTAGAGCATTGCCATCGATTGGAAAAGGCCGCACATGACTATATCAGGAAGCCTGAATGAGAATTTTTTTTTCATGAAGAATAACATGCTGATGACGGTCATGAGGGACGCGTAAACTTCGGTCCTTCCGCCAAGCATTTCCGATCCCTGTGAGCAGATACTATACGCGGAGAAAAGAAGGCCGGCAAGGATACCGGTGCTCCTGCCGCCTATAGTGCTGCCGATCAGGAATAATCCAAGGGCGATCAGGAATATGACGGCGATTGTGATTGTCTTGGAAAGCAATAGGAATGATGTGTATGACTTTCCCGATAACCTGTAAATAAGAGCGTTCGTATGGTAAATCAGCGGAGGCTTGTTGTCGCCGAAATCCCTGTAGAGGACCTCGCCGGCGGCGATTTTCTGACCGCCGGTGGCGAATATGATCTCGTCGATATTCCATGCCGCTACACGGAATTCAAGGGAGTGGAAAAAAATTGTTGTGAAAAGGAGCAGCGGGATAAACGCAATGATTTTCATTTCATGTTTCATGTCATATTTTTCGCCGGTTTTTTCGATAGAGCCTGTTACTTCCTGAGCAAACCGTTCATTATCAAATCGGTTACGCTTGTTATTCGATTTTGTATAAATTCCTCTTCATTCTCGATATTCATGCCGAAGAATCTGATGATATTCCGTGATAAAAAATATATGAAGGTCACGCCGGTAATGCTTATCATAGTGTGGATGGGATCCACGTCCCTGAAAACTTTATTATCAATGCCGTCCTGTATCGTGCTGAGTACCTGCGAGGTGGGGCTGGGATTCGATGTCTGGTAGACGAGCTCCAGCGCTTTCGGAATATCGTCCATTCCATTGCTGATGGCGTCTATCATGATCCGGGTGTAATCGGGATTATTATTATAACATTCGAAGGAGTAGCGGATGCAGTTGCTGATGATCTCGGCATGACTTTTGCCCTGTGAAGTATCCTCGGTGATTCTATTCAACGTATCCCGGTACATATCCGTGAACATGGTTTTCAGTAATTCCACGTAAAGATTATTTTTATTGGAAAAGTAGTAATATACCATTGCCTTGTTGATTCCGGCCACCTTGGCTATCTCTTCCATTTTGGTGCCATGTATCCCTTTTTGCGCAACAATCTGCATCGCTGCATACAGGATCCGTTCTTTACTGGTGCTGGTTTCCATTTGAGGCGTTATACTATCATTTGTTAGATTAACCTGATGGTTTAACGGAATAGTTTAACCATCAGGTTAATCTATTTAAGATGTGATTTTACAGTCAATAAAAAAAAGGGGGGGGGTGGAAATTTTACTAATTTCTCTGTCGTCATTCATTTTTTATCTTCCCAGTCCCAGAAAAAATCCTTATTGGTCAGCTCTTTTTCTTCAACCTTGTCGTCGGCCGGTTTCTGCATGCCCGCGGGAAGATCGCCTGTATTATTGTAGAAATAGTTCAGCTGATCCTCGAGGTCCCGGGTTTCATTTTCCCAGTATTCCACGGTGCCGAAATGGGGGAAGGCCGCGGGGAAGGCCGGGTCGTCCCAGCGCTGTGCGATCCACGAGGCATAGCGTATATACCGCAGCGCCCTGAGGGGTTCAACCAGGCGGAGCCATGAAAGGTCAAATTCCCTGAACTGCCCGTACGCCTCGAGGAACACCTCTCGCTGCCGCAGGCCCTCCCGGTCCCTCGCGGGCACGAGCATCCACACGTCCTGCACAGCCGGACCGGTGAGGAAATCGTCGAAATCGAGGAAAAACCACCCCTCTGAGCCATGGAGGAGATTCCCCAGGTGGCAGTCGCCGTGTATCCGATGGAATGGTACGTCCCTGTGGAGGGTTTCATAGATTTCGACAATCTCCATGACCGCCTTATGGTACCGGTCCCTGCAGTGGGACGGAAGGAATCCATGTTCCTCCAGGAACGCGAGGGGCTGGAGGCCGTATGTCGTGCCGGTGAGCTCGATGCGGTGCCGGGCTTTCTTCGCCGCTCCGTTATTGTGGATCCGCGCGCAGAGGCGTCCCAGTATCTGGAGCTCCAGGTCGGAGAGCTCGTCCGGGACCCTGCCGCCGGTGCGGGGCCATATGGCGTACAGGATGCCTTCTGTTTCATGGATGGTTTCGCCGCCGGGTAGCGTCAGGGGAGCGCAGACCGGAATCTCGTCGTCCCGGAGATCGAGAAGGAAACGGTGCTCTTCCTGTATCTGTTCGCGGCTCCACCTGCCGGGACGGTAGAATTTGCTCACCACGTGAGACCCGTCCTCCAGCCTGAGGTCGTAGACCCGGTTCTCGTAGCTGTTCAGGGCCATGCAGTGGCCCGTCGGCTCAAAGCCGCTCTGCTCCATGGCCTTGATCACGATATCGGGCGTCAGATTAAAAAAGAAGCTGGTTGTCTGGTTCATCGGTTTTCAGCCTGCCGTTGTACGGGGAGTGATTGAAATTTCATGTCAGATCTGAACGCGTCCAGGAACCTGGTCCTGAGCTCTTTTGCCTCGCGCGTTATCCTGCTGTCGGCCAGGGCCTTCTTGCTCCAGACCCTGAGGCCGTATTTTAAAAAGTAATTGTCCATGAACTCGCTGACGGCCCTGAAACGCAGCAGTACGTTGTCCGGGTCGCGCGTGTCCCATTCAAATGACACCGATGAACCGCTTCCGTCATTGGCCTTCAGCATGACGCGGGACACGTCGTAAATCAACTGTTCCATGTTGCCCGGGATAAAGAGGTCAATCATCCACCCGGGAATGATCCGGTAGTAGCTGCCGGATATGCGTGTCCTGGATACATCCTCGAGCTTCATGGTCCAGGAGCCCCGGGTCGGCGAGTCCTGATACCGGAAGCCCACGGCCATGTTGTCGGTGATGAATTTGAGCCCGTGTACGTTATGGACCATTTCGACCGCCGCGCGGTAGGGATAATCCCTGAGCGATGTCAGTGATATCTCCTCGCCGAACACCGGGTTTCCCGCCTCATCGCAGGGAAGGAGCTTCCCGCGCCGCGTATTGAGGGTCAGGGAGAGGGCGTCTTCGCCGGTATCGAAAACAATCACCATTATCGTGCGGTTGGCGGTGTTTCTGACAGTCATGGTGATGCGGTAGAACCCCTCAATGTTCGCCAGCGATCTGCCCAGTTCGGGGAAATCCTTTTTAATGTTATCAATACGGTAGCCGTACCTGAAGGCCAGGCGTGTATAAGGCGTGCCGTTGTGCTCCCGGACCTCCAGGAAAGACCTGATAACCGAGTAACGGTTGAAGAGCTCCGAGACTTTTGGAAATGACCGATAGAATTCGTTTATTACCTTTCTGGATATTCCGCCGATTTCAGGATAGAGGGTGCTCTCGGGCGCGTTCAGGCTCCGTATATTATCAGTGTCAATCACTTTCAGTATGCCCTCGGCCCAGCGCATGGCATTACGGTGTGAATATCTCTTCGTCGCCGTGACCGAGTTGACGGAAACGATGAAGGACCGCCCCCCGGCCATGCAGGCGTCGTTTTTTTTCAGGGCATACTCAGTGGAATAATCCCAGATACGGGAAAGGCCGCACCGGCCGTCTTTCGGCGGGGCGATGCTTTCCAGGTAGCGGTCGTTCATGCTGCACCCATGGAACGTGAGACCGTGGAACCCGTTGCCCCTGTCCGTGAAATAATTACTCTCGTAGAGTTTCATGAAATCGAATTTTTCAAGCACCTTCCGGAAAAACTTCATGAAATCATCTGTCTCCGGGTCGTGGTGGTACCGCACGGAAGTCCTGTCCACTATCCGCGTGATTTCCCTGACCGCATCCACACCCTTCCTGCCGGGGACAATGTCTTTCACCATGTCATCGAACGTGTAGGGCGCGATGTTCATCCATGCGGAGAGCGCCAATGTGAGAAGACCGGTCATGTCCTTTTTCCTGGAAATAAAATACGAAAAAAATAAACCCTGACACAGAAGCAAGACAACCAGTGATAATGGCTCGCCGGCGAACAGAGCAATAAACAGGCGGATTGCGCCGGGCTCAAGTAAAATTTGTTTCAATACTAGTTTTTATCAGTTTAAAATCAATATAAAAATATTATGTTGATTATTTCTATTAACATTGCAATTGACAAATCCATTATAATACATACACTGAGTTATTAATGAATTCGATTTTGATCGTCTGAAACGTAAAAGCAAATTTGAAGGATCACGCGATGTCACACGAATCCGGCTCATTGATCTCTATATTCCTCGCCCTTGGCGCCAACGCGCTGATTGCACTGGCAAAGTTCATCGCCGCTTTCATAACCGGCTCGGGGGCCATGCTTGCCGAGGCGGTGCATTCATCGGCGGACTGCGCGAACCAGGGGCTGCTTCTCTATGGTATAAAAAGGTCGAAAAAGCCGCCAAATCCCGAGCACCCACTGGGATACGGGATGGCCGTTTATTTCTGGTCATTCATCGTCGCGATTATCCTATTCTCCCTCGGGGGACTCTTTTCAGTCTATGAAGGAATAAAAAAAATACAAACTCCCGAGCGCCTGGAGAACCCGGTTGTCGCGCTGATAGTTCTCGGTATAAGCATTGTCCTTGAAGCAATTTCTCTGACCGGGTGCATCAGACAGGTGAACAAGACCAGGGGGAAGCAGGGCCTCTTCAAATGGTTCACGACAAGCCGCCAGAGCGAACTCCTGGTGGTCTTCGGGGAAGACCTGGCGGCGCTGATGGGCCTGTCGGCGGCATTCGTTTCGATCGTGCTGACCATATACACCGCGGACCCGTTCTATGACGCCCTGGGCAGCATTATCATCGGGATCATACTCGTCGGCGTTGCGGTAAGCGTCGGCAACGAGGTTAAGAACCTTCTGATAGGGCAGAGCACGAATAAGGAGACACGGAAAGAAATTTATGAATTCCTCTGCTCAAGGAATGAGATAAACCGGGTATTGAACGTCATCACCCTGCAGATGGGGCCGGACATCATGGTCGCGGTAAAGGCGGAGATGAAAGAGTGCAAAAGCTGCATGCTCCAGTCTGAAGCCATAAACGCGTGCGAATCGGCCATGAAGGATAAGTTTCCTTCCATACGCTGGTCGTTTTTTGAGCCGGACATACGCTGACCGGCATCAATCGTAGCACCCCGGTGCCGCAGATCATATGGCCGGTCGCGCCGGCGCTGTTTTACCTCGCGGAATTGTGAATATGGTTTACTCGGGGAAACGGCACGGTGCCGCCGAGCTTGAGCGGCACGGGATTATCGAGAAGGCGTGTGTCAATGAGGCGGTGATGGGCCTGAATTAAAAATCATCCGCATAATTGCTTGACAAAAAAAGCCGGTGCGGCGACTACTTTTACTCGCAAAAAATAATTGCCGTGATATTTCTTGAGAGCCAGAGGAAACTGAAATTCTATGAAGATTGATGATTGCGTATCGTGTAAAAATCACATGTCGTACCAGAATGGATACGTCCTGTGCGATTACTGGAAGCTGCAGGAACAGAGGGTAACCGGGAAAAGGGAGGGGGGCGTCACCTATATTGTTGCGTGCCCCAAAGAGGAAAAAAAGAGAGGCTGACAGAAAAAGGAGTGAGCCATGGCCTGTGATAATATACAGAAAAATATATCCTTGTGCAATTGTTCCTACGAGCCGTGCAGCAGGAAGGGCAAATGCTGCGAGTGCATACAGTACCACCGCAGGTCAAACGAGCTCCCCGCCTGCTTCTTTCCCGACAGCGTCGAGAGGACCTTTGACAGGTCCGTCGGAAAATTTATCCAGTGCAATAAATAAATCGGCGCGCCTGTTTACGTCCGGGCCGGCGTGTAGTATATTGTACATGATGCTGAGAACGTGCCCGCAGCAGTCCTCGCGGGCCCGGTTATACCATAATCAATCGGGAGGTAATCCGTAATGCTGATGACGTTTATCCTGCTGTTTGGCTTAACAGCTTTTTTCATTATTGTCGGAAGGATCATCGCCGGTAAGAAAGGGATGATCATTGCCTTCGTGCTGGCCCTTGTCATGAATTTTGCCACCTACTGGTTTTCAGATTCACTGATACTGTCGGCATACAGCGCGCAGCCGGTGCCTGCGGGCCACCGCCTCGAGAAAATAACCCATGACCTGGCGCGGAAAGCGGGGATGCCCCTTCCCAGGGCATACATACTGCCATCCAGGTCCCCCAACGCCTTCGCAACCGGCCGCAACCCGGACCATGCGGCGGTAGCCGCGACCCAGGGCATCCTCGACATGATGAACGACAATGAACTGGCCGCGGTCATGGCCCATGAGATGGGGCACGTGAAAAACTATGATATCCTAACCGGGTCCGTGGCGGCCTCGATTTCGGGTGCCGTCATGATACTCTCGCGGATGGCGCTGTTTTTCGGGGGGAACAGCAGGGCCAGTTTCGGCAAGCGCCTCGCCGTTTCCATACTGGCGCCGCTCGCGGCCACGGTCATAACCATGGCCATTTCACGGGAGCGGGAGTATAAAGCGGACGAGTTTTCGGCGAAGCTCACGGGGCACCCGGAGTACCTGGCAAACGCCCTGCTCAACCTCGAAAAAGGCGTACAGAGAGCGCCCATGGATGACCACAGCCCGCAGACGGCCCACATGTTCATCGTGCATCCTTTTTCCGGCGTGAGCATCGGCGAGGTGTTTTCAACCCACCCCCCGGTGAAGAAGCGCGTTGAGAGGCTTATGCAACTGCGGAAGGATATGAAATAGGAGGGGCTTTCCCCGTGCAGGAATCGGTCACTCTCATCGGCAGGTACCGGGACGCGCGCTTTTCGTTTTACCGCTGGCGCAGCGGGTCTGGCGTCATACCCATGGTCCTTCTTTCCCTCGCCATGAGCTGCTTTACCGGCGTCATGGCGCAGATCGCCGTGTACCTTCCCTGGACCCCGGTGCCTCTGACCGGGCAGACCCTGGCGGTGCTGATCGCCGCCATGGTCCTCGGAAGGTGGGGGGCCCTGAGCCAGGTATTGTACCTGGCGATCGGCCTGGCCGGCGTCCCCTGGTTCGCCGGCGCAAGCGGCGGCGCCTCCGTCCTCATGGGGCCTACCTTCGGTTATCTTGCGGGGTTTGTCGTTTCGGCGTATATCGCCGGGGCGGTCCTCGAACGCCATGAGGGCATGCGGAGGCTGCTTCCGCTCATCATCCTCATGGGAACGGCGAATTTCATAATCATCCTCGGTCTCGGGGCTTTATACCTGTACGCGTGGTTTGCTGCTGTCAGGGGCGGGACACCGGGGCTTTCCGCCCTTCTGTTCATGGGCGTCATACCCTTCATTCCGGGCGCCCTCGTCAAGACGATTCTCGCGGCGTTTATCGGCACTGCCATCATGCCGAAAGAGCGGTTCCATTTCCGATCCTGAGGCGGCATCGGTTCAGCGGTTATAATCTTTTATATGATTTGTGACGGTACATCATTTCATCGGCCCGGGAGACCAGGTCGTCGATGTCGGCGGGAACGGTGGGATCGTATTTAACCATTCCCCAGCTCATTGATATGATGTAGCGATGCTCGGCGGTATCATTATACGTGTTGATGCTGGCGTCTATCCGCTGGTCAATGGATACCATGTCATCGCATTCGGCGTTGATCATCAGCACCACGAATTCGTCGCCTCCCCAGCGCGCTATAATGTCGGAAGTGCGGAATATTTTCCTCAGTATGTCGGCGGCGGCCGAAAGGGCGCTGTCCCCTTCGGAGTGCCCGTAGGCGTCGTTGATATGCTTCATGTGGTCCATGTCGAAGAAGCAGAGGAGCATGCTCCTGCCTGTCCTTTTCGCGATCTCGGCCTGCTGGCGTGAGAGGTGGTTGAATCCGCGCCTGTTGTACAGGCCGGTGAGCTCGTCCACCAGGGATATCTCCTGGAGCCTTTTCTCCATCTTCCTGCTTTTATTGAGCTCCTCGGTCAGCCTGAGGTTGTTCGATACCAGCACCTGCTCGGAGCTGTGCCGCTGGCGCGCCAGTTCGATGAGGATGTTTAGTTCCATGCTGCGGAAGGGCTTCAGGAGGTATCCATGGGGTACCTGCGTGGTCGCCCGCTTCACGACCGTGTCATCCGTGCAGGTCGTGAGAAAGATGATGGGGATTTTATATTCGTTTTTAATCTTTTCGGCTGCGTCGATACCGTCAGTTTTACCCTTGAGGAGGATGTCCATGATGACCACGTCGGGCTTCAGCTCCTGAACGGCCTTGATGGAATCCTCGGCGGTGGCAACAATGCTAACCACGGTGTAGCCGAATTGCTGAAGGGTCATGCTGATGTCAAAGGCAATGAGGGCCTCGTCTTCAACGATGAGGACTTTGCAATCTTGTGACTTCTTCATTAATTTAATATCCAAAACCGAACGGTTGGACGTTATTCTTATCTGAACGATGTTCAGTGCTTTATTTTTGTCAATAAAAAAATTAATAACAAAATTTATAATATGATTATACCGTGTGGGAAGGTAACGGGCCATGTCACGCGCGTCGGATAATTATTGCTTGCGTTTCATCGTTAATTATGGAATAATATAGTGATTGACCATTCCGCATAGATCAATAGCTGGAGGGTTCCTATGAAGCTCGGAGATGCTTTGAAAAAATATACGTTCAAAAAAATACATGTCCTCTATGCATTCATCGTTATCGGAAGTATCGCCTACATCGCAATAACCGTTCCCTTCGGCTGTTATGACCTGAAACCTGAAAAAAGCGCACCCGCGGTCGATGGCAGGTATTCATACAATGTCCCCCTCGATCCCGGCAGCCCCTGGCCGAAGTTCCGCGCCAACGAACTCCAGAACGGCCGCAGCCCCGTGGTGCCGAAGCCGGGCAGGGGCGCGCCATGGGAATTCAGGACGAAAAAAGGAATTTTCAGCTCCCCCGTTGTTGACGGCGACGGCACAGTCTACATCGGGTCGGCGGACCAGCGTTTTTACGCGATACAAAAGGACGGTACCCTCAAGTGGTCGATCCAGACCGGCGAGATCATCGATTCAGCCGCGCTTCTTGATGACCGGGGCCGCGTCTATTTCGGCTCGGGCGACGCCTTCGTGTATTGCGCTGACCGGCGTAATGGCGCGGTCCTGTGGAAATCGAAGGCCCACACCGTTGCGGAAGTGCTGGAACAGTTCGGGCTGAAGACCTATAACGTCAACTGGTTCGAGGGGAACATCGGCATCCTCGGGGACGGGACGCTCCTGGCCCCCAACGACAACTACCTGCTGTACCGCATCAGCCGTGACGACGGCAGAAGGATCACCCAGTATGTCGCCAATGAAATGATATGGTCGCTCCCGGCGGTCAACACCGGCACGGGACTCGTGTTTTTCGGAACGGACTTCATGGCGATGAAGAACCTCTACTGCTATGATACCGCGACGGGAAAACGGAAATGGACGGCCGGCGGCCTGGGGACAAATGCCGCTTCACCGCTGCTGACCTCGGGCAAAAAAAACGCCGCGCTGGTCATCGGGGGATTTGACGGCTTCGTCCGCGCCTACGCCCAGGACTCGGGCAAGGAGATCTGGAAGTTCGGGGCGCGCGACCATATCTACGCGAGCGCCGCGCAGCTCTCCGACGGCACCATCATCATTCCTTCCGCTGACGGCAGCATTTACGCCATCGACCCGGCTTCAGGCAGGCAGAAGTGGGCCTTTGACACCCTTGAGCCGATCCGCTCCTCCCCGGCCGTGGACGGGAGCGACCTGATCTATGTCGGTTCCGGCGAAGGCCGGCTCTTCTGCGTCAACCCTGATGGAACACTGCGCTGGGCGTACCGCTGCATCATGGACGACCGCAATGACCTGAACGCTTCCCCGGCGCTCGGCGGCGAGGGCGTGTACATCGCGGGGGAAAACGGCGGCGTATTCTTCGTCCCCTATGACTATCCCATGACACCAGCGGGGAGAAGCGACGCGCGCTGCGCCCTCGGGCCCCGGGAGGACCTTGCCGATGACGGGGTATTCATGATATATACCACGCCCTTCGGCGGCCTCCTGAAAGAAGCCCCGAAAGAAATTGACGCGAACGATCCGCTTACCTTTTCCCTGTTCGTACGCAAAAAAGGGGATACGGTGCTGTCCGCCATAGACCGTGACGACCTGAAGGTAACCGTTTCCGGCAGCCCGGCCATGGCCGTTAACGTGGCGGCCAACCGGCGCTTCGTGACGATATCGCCGAAAGAGGTCTGGACGGGGCCCGCGGGCGGACCCGTGACCGTCACCCTGCGGGGGACCTATACGACGGACATGTCGCGTTTCGGGCTCAAATTTTTCGGCGGTTCCGAGGGAGGCGGATTCAACCTGAAATATACATTTAACGTGCAGGCCCGTCCGGGAGGCGCGATGCCGTACCGGGTGCCCCGCGCCGAAGGGGACCCGTCAGCCTGCTTCGAGTTCAGCCGCCTGTCGGCGCCGAACCCGTCAATGCTGCCGTCATGGAACCAGATCGGGTTTGACTCCCTCCACTACCTGGCCGGCGCGGTTGAAGGGACGGGGAACAGGGCTCTCTTCTGGGTGATAGGGGGAAGGCTTGACGGTGAATCGGGGACAACGGTCGTCAATCCCGGACTGGAGGTGCGCTTTCCCCTGGTCCTTGAATATGACGGTGGACTGGTCACGTTCAGCAATTACGACGGGTTCAAGATCAACTTCATAGGTTCCTGGGACATGCCCTTCGGCCTGTACCGGATCGCGGCAAAGGCTGATCCGGTAACCGGCGCGGTGCTGAAGCGGGCCGCCATCAACGCCGTGGCACTCTGCGATGACATCGAATTTTACGGCAAGGGACTCAAGCTTATGGGCATGTCGGAATTCGATACCGGGCGCATGGCCGTGTACGGGGGGATGAATCTCGGACTGTGGGGGAGGGGATACGCGATGCGTCCCGGCGGTGCGGGAAAGGTTTCATTTTACGCGGGTGAAACCTCCGCATCGGCAGTGATTTCCGGCGGATCACTCAGGAAAGGGGATCACGTATACAGCCTGGTTCTCGTTGATGAAGCCACCGGGAAACCGCTGCCGCTCTATTATACCAAGCGCACGGCGGTGGATGCAGGCGGGGACGGAACCGTGAAAAAAGTGACCGTGGCCTTTGACAGCGGCCAGGCCAGGGGCAGGCTGCGGGCGTATTACATGGTCGACACCTATCCGGCGGCAAAGGGGACGGTGACCATTGATCTGAAATAGAGAAGCAATTGAAACGCGGCCATAAATCAGACGCCATAAAATCTGTTAAGGAAAAATAAATTAACACTCGTTAAATGAGACTGTTTGTAATTTATTTGTTGATATGTTTTTTCATTTTACCAATGATGTCGTGGAATTATCGATGGAAAAAAAAATGAAAATCTAACTCATGAGGATTCAATGGAAGAAAGCAAGGCGAGTCGATTGCGTGATTTTTTTCTTGCCCCTTATTACGGAAGGGACTACCTGGACTATAAAAAAGCCCAGTTCATATTGAATTTCAGCCTCGTCTTTGTTGTCTTAATCCTGATACTCCTTGCCGTGGTCGCTGCGGCGATGCCGGAAAAATTTCCAAGATACGCGATGATGATTATTCCATCGCTGCTGGTGGCCGTGACCAGCATACTACTCATCAAGACCGGCAGGGTTGCCGGTGCCATAAATGTGCTGATATTTTCCTCAAGCATAGTCCTGATAGCCGGATTTATCCTGCGGCCGCCGCACATCGCCGGCGTTTCTCTTGGATTTTTCATGTACATGAGCCTTGTCTTCGCCACGTTGTATTCGACAACCAGGATCTCGCTCCTGGTGTTCCTGGCCTTTATCATTACGCATATAAGTTATTACTTCCTGCAGTCTCCCGGGATATCCAGCGACCTGGTTGCGGACATCGCCAGGACGACCGTACTTGACGGCGTTGTAACCCTTGCCATCGTGTATGCCGTCGCTTTTTCAGCCGCGCGATTCTTGAACAGGGCCATCATCCGCAGCAAGGAAGAAACCGGGAAGAACAGGAAGCAATACATTGAAATAAAAGAACTCAATCAGACCATCGGCACTACCTCCATGGAACTGACCGATTCCATACATGTCATGTCCTCCGTCATTGACCGCTATGCCGTAAGCGCCCAGAGCCAGGCGGCCTCGGTTGAGGAGCTGACGGCCACGATGGAGGAAGTATCCGCGAACATCAGCAACGTGACAACGGCCACGAGGGATCAGAACGGGTCAGTCAAAGACCTTATCGCCAGCATCGGGGTAATGTCCGGGTCGATCGATGTCATGGAACGGTACGGGAAGGAGATCGCCGGCCTCTTCATGACCTTCATGACCCGGGCGGAGCAGGGCGGAAAGGCCTCGGAAGAGCTTGACGCCATCAATAATAAAATCCTCCTGAACTCAAATGACATCATTTCCGTCGTGAGCATCATGGAGGATTTCTTCGAGAAGATAAATCTCCTCGCCCTCAACGCCGCCATCGAGGCGGCCCGGGCGGGCGAGCATGGCAGGGGCTTTGCCGTCGTATCAGAGGAGATCGGCAAGATGTCTGATACGTCGGCCCGCGATCTCAAGCAGATATCGACCCTGATAGAAAAGAACAAGGAAGACGTGGAAAAGGGGAACCGGATAATAACAGAGATAATCGGTTTTGTTAAGGTACTTCTTGAGAACATCGCCGATATCCAGAAAAAGACCGCGGAGGCCAACATCGAAGTCAACAGGCAGAAGACGCTGAAGGACGAAATGAATGAAAAGACCGAGATCGTGAAAAAACGGTCGGAACAGATCGAACATTCCATGGTGGAGCAGAAAATAGCCATAGAGGACGTTGTCAAGTCCATCGATGAAACGAACAAAAACGTCCAGATCAATACCCAGAGCACCGAGGAACTGCGCAGGAGCGCTGATAATCTTTCCGCCCTGTCGAAAGAACTCAACAAGGTTTTAAACGCGGGCCACTAGTATATAATAAAGATACAATGGCCGGCCCGGTTGCTATAACCGCGGGGGGGGTCTGCACGGCGCGGGGACCTGAAGTGCCGATCCGTGAAATGGCTGAAAAATGGAAGGTTTCAAGGCCGGACTGGATTGTGAAGGTCGCCTTTTCCCTGCAGAAGTCGATCGCCCACGAGCAGCGGCGCATCACCGGAGGCATAGGCGAGTGACCGGGAACAGGTCGTGAAATTATTACGAGGGGAAAGGCCTTCCCCCTCATGCTCCCTCATCCGGGTCGCTCAAACGCCGCGACGGGCTTGAGGTTGTTGCTTGTTCATCTTTCTTTGTTGGCGTGTCTTTCGGGGCCGGAATCATTTTGACGCGGTTTTATGCAGGCTATGTATTGTTTGTGAGAAGCCTCTGGTTTAATCCGGCGCATCCTTGCGCGTTATGATAGGCCGAACATCCTGTTCGGCCGTTACTTGAAAACAACCTTGCGATCAATAGCATCTGATAAGAAGGCAGTTTTATTTTTTTTACTAAGCAGGAGCCACCAAGAGGATGTCGCGATAACAATAGCTATACTTGGCATTCCTTTCTGATCGATCTACAGCGCTATGCGTCCGGAATTAAAACCGGTAATACGTCATTATATTGATATGATGATTGTACGCGGTGCTGTTGTCCTGCGCCGGTTCGCAGTAATAGACCGGGTAGACCGCGAAAGGAGCGGAATCCATGCGCTGCAGAAGGGCGTATTCTGAATTGACATAGGTTGCCAATGTCGCTACCGCCATTATGACTGAAAGACCTCCAAAACCAGCCAGAACATAGAGCGATGCGTCCCTGCTCCTGATGTATTTTTTCATATCGCTGACCTTCGCTCTCATGGCAAGTGCCTGCGTCAGGCCATAGAGCTGGAACGTGCCGGTTCCGGAAAAGGCGAGGGTCATGTTGAAGATGTTTTTGGTGTTATTGTATTCCCATTTTGCAGAGGAGTATTTGGACTGGTACACGGCGGCAGGTATGGCGGTTACGCAGGCTGCTATGGCAAAGGCCAGGGAGGAATAGCCGCAGCGCTGGAAGGTTTCGGTGTCATTATAGCCCGTTGAATAAATGACCGTTTTATACTTGGCCTTTTTTTCCGGCTCGGGTTTTTTACCCAGCATCCTGTCCGTCAGCCTTTTAACAAAGCGCTCAGCCGTGGCGTCCAGGTCGCTCCTCGACTCGGTGGCTGCCTTTTCGCTAAAATCGGCCGTGCCTTTCTCGACATCAACGATGCGGCCCGTGATAATTATCTTCTCGTCGAGCTTTATGAGGGAACCCACAAGTATCTTGTTGGCCGAGAGGAGTTTCCCCGCCTGCACCGCGCAGGAATCGTCGGTGCACCCGGTCATCTGGAAGCCCTGCTCATACAGTATCCTGTTCATCTGGTCCCGCTCGACCACGATATACTCGCCGGTATTGATCATGTCGTTTCGGATCAGCTCCGATATGGTGCGCGCGTCCTTGATCGTGATGCCCTTGGGTGAGAAATCCATGATGGCGATGCGCATTTTCTTGTTCTCGGCGAAAAGGGAGGCCTGGTAGGGAATGGTGATAATTGTAAGGATTACAATTATTATGATCTTCAAGTTCACGGTAATGGGTCCTTAAATAAATTAAATTCAATTATTTTAATCTTCATGCAAAAGTATGGGAAATATTAGCTGTCTCTAAAATTCCTTAATATCAATTAATCCATATGTGCAGAGATAGTAAAAGATCCAGTGTCACCATTAGTCCACACTAAAACGACATATCTACCACTTGTTGTAATATGACTAATTAATGTAAAACCACCTTTCCAGTCTCCAACTGGTGAACCATAATCACAATCAGTATTATATAAATAACCCTTTAGTCCAACAACACCAGATGTTATTGAAGCAGTTACTGTTAGATCTTTCGCAACTCCGGGAATTGGAGAAGGAATAGTAATATAGTAGTAAATTTGTTGGATGCCACTCGTCGTTATCGTATAAGGACGAGAATTCTCAAGAATTAATTCTAGAGCTTCATCATGACACACTGCCGGCGTCAATAACCCTCCCCCTGACACTCTGGACACGGAAAGAAGTGTCAGGTTATTCGCTTCATTTTCAATTTTTTTTATGTCCTGCATGGTATCGCAGTTCATAAATAAAAACAACAGGCACAGCATGGCACCGGTCATTACATGGCGAAAACACATTGTAGTCACCCCGCGTGGTTTTGCGTTAATTTATTTGCGCAAGAATGGCAGTCAAAAAAATCCTGCATAATTTCCGGGATCTGACAATTTTTGTAAAGCATTTTTGTGTTTTTCAGGCAGGCAGTGATTCTACTGCCTGTGCGTGTTTATTCGTTTGCGAGTGGTACAACCGGGCAGGGTACTTTCCCATGCATGAATATGATTGGATGATGTCCTTCGGCTGCGGTTAAAAATGCACGCCCAGCGACAATTCCCCGCCTATCTCGTAGTGGGAGGCTTTCCTGTCGCTGTCAAAGTACGCTGGAAGCGATCGGGAGAAGGTGAGGTTTGTGTACGCGACAGTAACGCGGGTGCCCACGATGAGGGGGAACCATTTGTTCAGGCAGATCTCGGGGCCGAAGCCGCCCCGGATGGTATAGCCGCGCACCCTGGTTGAATTGAAATTGCCCGTCATCAGGACCTTGACGGCCTGGTCCATCTGCACAAAGGGCGTACCATAAAGACCTCCCAGCCTGAGCCAGAGATAGGGCGCGTCACGAAGGACCGATCCGGCGGTGAGCCTGCCGTCAAATATCTGCCCTCCCATGATATAGAAGTTCAATATAAGATTGTAGATATTGCTGCGAGGGCTCAGGATAAGGTTCATGGTCGGGCCCGCTCCCCAGTAGTGGTATGTTGCGAACCTGCCGCTGAAGAGGTCGCCGCCGAGATTGGCGTCATAGCCGCTGCTGTTCAAAAGAATATTTTCCGACAGTTCATAGCCGTAGCGGGCCCGGGCCCCGAACTTTATGCCCGACAATCCGAATTTTCTTTTTACCGTGAATTTGACCGATGGCGCCATGATGTCGATTTCCGGGCCGATGTTCACGGACCAGGTGAAGAGGGAGTATTTCATCGGCCTGATGTAGGCCGCGGAAAGGTCTGGCTTGAACAGGGAGAAGGAGCGTTTTTCCTTGCCGGCCGCGCCCCCCTGCCAGATCCCGCCGCCGCCATACAGCGATATCCTCACAATGGAATCGATGAAGCCGCCAGGATGAATCGTCTCCCCGGCGGTTTCATTCTTTGTTATGTCTGTCGCTCCGCCGTCTTCAGCCTGGTCGCCGGTCCCATCGCCGCGGGAGCGGGTCGACTCCCGGTCGACCACGGCAAAGCCGTTATAGGTGAGGGTCCTGCTGCCCCCCGCGGGAAGCGTGACCGAGGCTTCATACAGCTTGCCGTTCCGTTCGTTCAGCACCGTGTAGGTGCCGCTTTCCAGGCCAAGGGTCACGGCGCGTCCGGCCCCCTTGTTCAGCTCGGCCACCAGGGCCTTCCTGCCGTCCCGGAGGAAAACCCTTCCATGTATCGGCTTTGAAATCACCAGGGTGCTGGAGCTCCTGCGTATCTCCGTGAGGACCACGTCGCCGGAACCGGACATCATGATATGGTAGTTGGGGTGCTGGGGGCCGCGCAGGGTCTTCTCCGTGCGCGCCAGCGTCTCCGCGTAGGCGTACTGGTACGCCTCGTTCAGGGTTATCCTGCCGTCACGAACCTGGTCGGCGGCCCCGCGGAGCCCGGTGATGAGGGAGTGCGTGAAAAACGACCCCCTGATCCTGTCCGATTCCTGGGAGGCCTCGTCCGAGGAGCTCGAGGTCATGAAGGCAAAGCCCTTCATGGAATGGGACCGGTCCACGAGGAAGGGGGAGCGCATCTTCCCGCCCTTGATGCTGGTGAAGGCCCCCGAGGAGCAGGAGTCGAGTATGGCGATGCGGACATCGGCCGGCACATTGATGACCGCCTTCTTGATGTCGCGGTAATAGATCTTTTCCCCGCCCGGTATGATGCCCTCTTCGTCGGAATGGCCGGAATAGTAGAAAATCAGTTCAACCCGGGAATTGGTTTTTTTTGCGCTGATTACCCGGCCGCGCATCTCGGCGATAGAATCAAGGAGGCGGTCCTTCCGCGGCTCCACGAGGAGTATGCTGCTGTCCTGTTCCACGCCGCCAAGCTTCCTGAGGACTTCCATGACCGACTTCGCGTCCGATACCGCGTACCGGAGTCTCACCCGGTCGGGACCGCCGTTATTCGAACCGACGATGACGGCGTAGCGCTTCAATACGTCCTGGCGCGCGGCGTGGCCGGCGCCGGCCGTGAAGGCCACGGCCGCGATTATCATTGCCGATATGCATTGAGTAAAGCGCATGACTGTCAGTCCTTGAGCAATACCAGTGATGTCTGGCGGCACCGTCTGTCAATAGTTAATTCGGCTTTTTTCGCGCTTCCCGGTTTTCTCGCCAGTTTTTCCGCCGCCCTGCTGACGGCGCGCACATCGAGGGGAACGCGGGACGTAATGAATATGAAGCGTTCGAATCCGGGTGCGTCATCCAGCTCATAGGAAGCGGGAAGCAGGATTTTACGGTTCTTTTCGATCCTGGTGCTCATCGACGGCGGCCTGGGGTAATGAATGGTCACGGTCCCGCGGCCGTCCAGGGAGAGTATCATGCCGTGGATGTCCTCCGTCGAATAATAGGCGATCTGGAGGAGGTCCTTCTCCCGGACGCGCCGGTTATTGGATAGCAATTCGGCGCTGTTGTTCTGCTTGCGGTAAATGTATATCCCCGTGCCGGCCCCCTTGATGCGCGTTACGTCACCGGCGTAATGGTCCACGATGGTATCGTTACCGCTTTTAATAATAGGAAAGATGATGATAGATGCGGCAACGGCTGCTGCGGCCAGGGAGGGGATGAGCAGCATTTTCCGGGAAAGGGATTTCACCGGGATCCGGCTGCCGGGATGTTCCGGCAGGGACGCCCGGGCGAGGATTTTGGGAACCATGGATTCCGGCCTGTAGCGCCGCAGGATTTTTCCGGAAGATTTCCTGATATCGTCAAGGCGCTTCCGGAGCGATGGATCGGCGTCGAGCAGGCCCTGTATATCCCGCATGCGCTCGGCGGGGAGCTCATTGAGAAGATACCTTTCAAGTGTTATATCGGGAATTCTCGTGGCGTTCATGACAGCATCTCCTCGGATACCAGGCTCTGCGCCGTGGCCTGCAGTTTTTTCAGCCTCTTGCGGACCCCGGAGACCGAGAGCCCGACCTCCCGAGCGACATCCTCCAGGGTCATTCCGTCGACATAGTGCAGGACCGCGATTTCGCGCGATGATGTTGTATCGCGGTCGAATATGCGGTCGAGAAGGTCGGCGACGCCTATCCTTTCCTCCGCATCGTCATACCGGGCGATTACGGCGAGAGCGTCGGTATCATGGGTTACCCGCCTCCTTTTTTCATCCCTGATCATGTTAAGGCAGATGTTTGTCGCGATCCGGTAGAGAAGGCTCGATGGATACGCATTGGTCAGCTTGCCGCTGTTTCTGATCAGGCTCACAAATACCTCCTGCATGGCGTCCAGCGCCCTGTCTTCGTCTCCAAGGAGGTGCCGGCACCTCCTCAGCACCATCGGCCCGTATCGCCTGTAATAATCCTCTATGTCTATATTCATCAACAGCCCCGAAAAGTGGTGCGCGCCCCGCCGTAATTTTCGGGGCGCGTCCGGTATATCACGCGTCAGATATGCACGCCTATCGAAAATTCTCCGCCCACTTCGTGGTGTGCGGCCTTCCTGTTCCCGTCTCCGTATATCAACGGCGCTTTGCCGTAGGTCAGGCTCGTGTACGCGTACGTCAGGTGCAGCCCGATGACGAGGGGAAAGTATTTATTCAGGCTGAATTCCGGTCCGAAACCGCACCGGATGGTGTATCCCCTGACGGTGGTTTTGTTGAAATTCTTCAGCGTCATCAGGTTTGCCCAGCTCATGAAGGGCTGGATGCCCCCCGGGTTCCATGCCCCGGACATGCGCGCCGCGAGCATCTTTGAATCGCGGAGGGACGTCATGGGCGAGAGGGTGCCGCCGAAGACCTGGCCCGCCGTCCCGTACATGCTGAGCATGAAGTTGACGATGTTGCTCCGCGGGCTGAAGATGAAATTCATCACGGGTCCCGCGGTCCAGTAATGGTATTGCAGAAGATTGCCCATGTAGACGTCATCGTCGCCGTCCCGGGATCCATGGTGGTAGTCCGGGGTGATGACGTTCATCCCCGTCTCGTACCCGTAACGTCCCCTGATGCCGAATTTTATGCCGGTGAAATCAAAGGCGCGCTTCTGGGCGAACCTGATGGCGGGCGGCATAAGGTCCATTTCAACCCCGCCGTTCACGAAGCCGGCGTATTGCGCGTAATTCGTCGGGCGCAGGTTGGCCAGGATGAGATCGGTTTTGTAGGCCCTGAACACGCGCCGTTCCTTCTGGATGGTGCCGCCTTCAAGGAGACCGCCGCCTCCGAAGAGTGACAGCCTGAAAATGGCGGCATGATATCCGCCCACGGGCGGCTTCCCGGACTCAATGGGCGCGTCAGGGCCGGTTTTCTTCGAAATTACAACGCTCCTGCCGTCGCTGAAGTCAAGCCGTGCCACCTGTTCGCGACCCATGGTTTTTTCCTCGCCGGTTCCGTCCTGCCTGTAGAATATGGCGTCTTTCGTCACCCTGGCGATGGAGCACTTGATGGTTTCACCGCCGGTAAGAGTGATGGTGTCCAGCTGAAACAGCTGTTCCCTGCCGCCGGGATAGACGATTTTTGACACCCGATCTTTATCCAGGGTATCAAAGGCCGGAGGACCCTCCGGATCGTACTCTACGGCGCTTTCCGTTACCTGTATGACGGTTCCCTTCAGGACCGTCCCGTCCTTTAAAATGATATCATCCGCGTAGATGGCCCCTGCGGCGAACATTGCAAGGATTAAGAATATAAGTTTTTTCATGGCGACCCCCTTGGTCATGTGTTCCGGCTGTCTAATGATATAACCGGCACCGGCGTTTATCAATAAACAGTCATTTCTTTAATGAATGTAACACCGGTATATGAAAAAACTGTCACCGGAGAAGTTATTTTTTTACCCGGTCATTAAATTTTAACCGGTTCCTTCCCGACTGAGCGCCGCCCGGCCTGATTCTGATCCTTGTATTCGGACGGGGTTATGCCCATTATTTTAAGAAAGGTCCGGTTGAAGGTGCTCAGGCTTTCGAACCCGACGCTGAAGGCAATATTGATGATGGTTTCCTGCTCCTGCTCCTGGAGCTTTTTCGCCGCGTCGTGTATCCGCAGTTCGTTAATATATTCATTTATCTTCTTACCGGTATGGACCTTGAAGAACTTTCCCAGGTGGTTCGGGCTTATGTCCAGCGACGCGGCCAGCCCTTCCCGTGATATGTCGCTGGTGTAGTTCTCGTTGATATATTCGACGGCCTTGTTTATTTTTTCTTCGGTGAGGGACGTTATCGAATAGGTCCTGCTGTATTCATCCCGCGGCATTTTTCTCCTGTATGAAAGGGCGTTGTCAAAGACCTCGACGATATTATCCGCGAAGGCCGTCATCAGAGATGAATCCTTGTCGGTAAAACCGAATTCTTGAGATGCTTTTTCAAAATAACAGATGCCGATGACGCGGTCGTCTGATTTTATCGGTATGCACATCACTGACATCGCGGTTCGGCCGGTGATGCCGCCGGCTGACGGGTCCATGCCGGGGGGAGAGGTGATGACCGGCACTCCCTGCCTGATGACTTCGTCGATGACGGCCGTTGAATAGCCTCCAGGCTGTCCTTCGACCTCGTTGATGCTGGAGACCAGCTCCATTGCATCGTGCTCGCCGATGGTGAAGAAGTATACCTTCTGAGCCTGGGTGATCTCCCTGGCTTTCACCAATGTTTTGTCGCGCAGCTCTTCAATGTTCGAGATGATGCTGATGTCCTGGCTCAGTTTCTTTATTGCAAGGTCCCGCTGGTTGTCAAGGAGTGTCTGTATGGAGGGCGTGTACGCCGCGAACCCGTCCGCCGCCGGGGCCTTTCCCGTTTTATCTTCGGTGATCTTCGAAACGATTTCACTCAGGAGAAGCTCAATGCTCCGTTCCTTGATCTCGGACTCAAGTTTCTTTGAAACCATCTTGAGGCCCTTCCGCATCAGGTTTATGCGATCCACCATCGCTATGGACAGGATGATCAGGAAGACAGCGGACCCGATGATGATCGACCATGTTGTGAGAAAACTTCCCGGTATCAGCCCGAAGCTCCTGAATACGTACATAACCGAACCGCCGAAAAAAGCGACGCTGATGAGGGCGTACACATAGGCGTTCCGCTGTTTACGGGCCACCAGGTAGACGCCCACGCTGAAGGCCGTAATAATCGTAACTATGGTCAGGAACGCGGTGGCGGGCATGATGATGTTGTATGTTCCGCAAAGCGGCACGGTGATTATCGAAAGGATGGCAATGACGAATATGACGGCCAGGGCATCGAGAATCCTTTTGAAAAATGGTGCAGTTTTTTTCAGCTGGAGGAAAACAAGAATGAACCGGTTGCTGGTCAGGTTGGCAAGGCACAGGAAGAGGGGAGGGCAGATGCTGGCAAGCTTCGGGCTGTCAGGCATCAGGTGCTGAAATGTCACACCGATCTGGGACATTATGAAGAGAAGTATCGAAACGATGAAGAGGGAAAAGTTCAGGTAGCTCAAATGACGTATCAGGAAGTAGATAAACAGATAATTGAAGGCCATGATGATCATCATCCCGTAATAGAACATGAGGAGCTGGTCCTCCAGTATGGACGATGAGGCGAAATGGCCAGGCGACCATATGGTCAGGGGAAAGTACATGGAGCTGGGCGTCTGCTGGCGCAGGTAAAACGTTCTTGTTGAATTCGCTTCAATGGCCAGGGGAAACACGAATGTCCGGTGATTGTACGGCCGGTTGGAGAAATTGAAGCGGGTGCCTGTTCTTACAGCGTGGTAGCTGTCATTTCCCTCCGGTACATGGAGCCGGAGATCGGAGATCAGGGGGTACCCCTGTTCCAGGTAGAATGGAATATTTTTTCCAGTCGTGTTCGTCACGGTAAAGCGCGCCCAGTATACTGATCCGGTAAAGCCGAAACCCGGATACGTTTCATGGGAGGGTATCCATCTGCCGGCGGAACCCGGCCTGGCGACATCGGAAATTGAGAGGTTCCCCCCTGAATCTTCCAGGAAATCAATATGATTTCCGATCGGTATCTTGTTCAGCGATTGATCTAGTTGTATCGGTGCCGAATACGCCAGGGACACCAGCGCCAGTATGCCGGCGGCGGTCCCTGTTATAATCCGGATAGCGCTCATTTTTTTCTCCTGTACATGTTCAACCTGGTGTTTATTAAGTAAACAATTATCCACACAGGAATGACCGCCTGTCCCCTTGACATGCCCATGGCCTGATCCTGCAGATGACGCAAACGCATAAATAATCGGGTGCAAAAAATTATTATTGCAAGTATTTTACTTTTATGCCGTGCGATATTTATAAATCAATGCTAATTCTTACTAATAATTGATTTTCATCTAATAAATATGGAAGACCCGGTTGTCAGTCACCTGTTTTTTTGATCCGGGACTTGTCAAAAAAAGACCATCATTTTTTGAAATGACCAATTTCAATTCGAATTCATTTTGATAAGACTTATGGTTTCTTTTATCATATCTTGATATTTGAAAATATTTGAATTTTAATAAAAATAAATAATAAATCCGTCCGGACGGTATTTTTCATTTTGAAATTCAATTGCTGTAATCATTTCTAATTCGCGTTCACTATGAGAAGATATTAATTTCATACTATGGTTTATTATTTTCAATTTATTCTGGAATCAAAAAAACCATACAGACGGTTGATGTAATTATATGTTCAGTCTTTAAGGCCTGAGAATATCCTGATATTCTCCAATAGAAGGGGGGATTGAGATGAAAATCAAAAATTTAACACTAGGCGCATGCCTGATGCTGTTTTTTACCGCTGTAACAATGAATTGTTATACCGGTGAAACTGGAACATTCTTTCTGCCGAACGCATCTTATAGCGGAGAAATGTCCAACACCGACCTGAAACTGCTTGAGGTCACTTCCTACGAGAGTTCTACCGGTATAAAGAAAACCCTTTCTCTGTCACCGGCCTTTCACGCAAAAACATATAATTATAATGTATCAATCGATCCGCTCGTGACCGACGTTACGGTCATTGCGGTGGCCAAGGATGAGCGCTCGGTGGTCGCAATCAACACATCAGAGTGTACAACCCGCTCAATAACGGTAAACGAGGATTCGGCATCGATCGAGGTCGAGGTCACGGCTCCTGATACGGTAACTCACAATATTACCCGGATAAATATTACCCGCAGTGTTGGTTTGGGCGAGAGCCGTCTTTTGAACTTCGAGTTTTTCAATGAAGACAGTGAAGACATTTTACTATCACCGACATTCGATCCGGACAGCACATCATACAAGCTGCACGTGGCTTGGAATAGTTACTATGTAAAGGTAAGGGCGACCTCGATCAGTTCGTCTGCAACTATTAAGATAAATGGGAAAAAGATCGCATCCGGAGAAAAGGACCTTGTTATATTGTCATCCATTCCCGTGGGTGACTCGAAAACGAGCCAGACGGTTACCGTAACCTCGACGTCGAGCAACGGCAACGTGTCTTCATACACATTCCTGGCTTCGCGACTAAGCGCACCCGTTGTCAGCGCAAACACGGCGTACCTGGCATCATTAAAAGTGACCATGGGTATCAACGATTCGGCACGGCAGCTTTATCAGGATACCAACAACGACTTTTTCCCCGATAATGAGAACGGTTTCAATAAAACAGTTTTTGATTATTCATGTGTGGTTTTTGGTTTTTCTACCGTGAAAGTCACAATCTCACCGGAGGATTCATCAGTATCGAGTTTGAAGATAGACGGCGTCAAGATGAAGGATTCAATGATGGACGGCAAACTGGAGCTCGATGCCACATGGCTAACAGATGATTTTTCTGTTAAAACTATTGCAATTGAGGTGATTTCAAGGGACGGATCCGCGACCCAGAATTATTCGCTAAAATTACGACTTCTTAATATTTACGAGTTTTACTACGGGATCTACGGTCCCGTTGGAAGGTCAAATAAGGCATCATGGGGCTCGCCGGGTACGCCGAACTGGAGTAAAACATTCAACGGAAGCATAAGCGGGACCATGGCCTGGAGCATCTCCTGGGTTACGACACTCAGCACAGTAAGGAATCAGATGGTATACACCAATTACAATAACGGGAACAGAGGCTTCATCTTCGTTGGCAGTAATGGGGGGTTCAAGCTGAACGGGACCATGTTTGTCATCGTCAATACCTCGGGGACCCAGACGGACGGTCCGCAGACAGGAGACATCATCATGCAAACCCCGGAAGGCGATGCGGTGGCAATACAGCATATCCATTTGAGAATTCAGAGCAAGGACGCGGTGTCACGTGACGCTACGTCGTATACTGCGGTGGACTATATGGGACAAACTGGCGTTATTCTCTACTATGATGCCAATCCCTACCACCAGAGTCTGGCAGATGGCTGGAATCCCGGCGTGCCCTGGACCAGAGACGATTTCTGGCATCCATGATATGGACCGATCCTTTCGGCTGGTTTCCATAGTAAAAAAGCAAGGAGCGCATTATGAAAAAAATCATAAATACTGTAATAACCATCATGGTTGTGATCATATTCACAAGCGGATGCGAGCTGACGGACAGCGGAGATAAGAAAATAGTGCCTTTCGGCAATCCAGAAATACCGGTTAACAGCGACGCGGCGTTGAAAGGGCTGGAAGTACAGGATTTCGTCATTTCGCCGGCCTTTGATGCGGCGACAATTGAATACAGCCTCTATGTTATCAAGGCGACTACACCGTCGCTTACGGTCCAGGCCGTAGGCCCTGACGGAGCAGCGGTGACAGCGGCGATAAATGGAGGCGATCCGGTTTCCGTAACGGCTCCCGATTACACGGTAACAATGCCGTTGGACGACAATCTGCCAGAAAATGCTATCAGGATCACCGTGGCTTCCGAAGATACACTGACAACGACAGTGTACACGATCAGGGTATACTACCTGAGCAGCGATGCCGGTCTTACCAGCCTGTCGGTCAGCGCGGGTGATGGCTTGATTAAAACCGCGTTCACGCCAGCCTTCAGCCCTTCCGAAGCAAGCGGAACGGTGCATACAGTCACGCTCAATTACTGGGCGACAAGCATATTTGTTAACCTTACCCTACAGAGCCCGGCCATGACGGCCATGGTGGATGGATGGTCTGCTGAGAATTACGGGTTCTCGGTACCCATTTCCGACCTGCCGCCGACAACAGGCACACCTGCGCAGCGCACGAGAGACATCACCGTAACAGTAACATCGCAGGACAAGAGCACCACCATGAATTACGTTATCCGGGTCACTATGGACGTGGCTCCTTCAAACGAGGCGCGGTTGAGTTCACTGGTGTTCGATTATAATTATGGAATGTGGTATAATGACGTTTCGTTGCTGCCGAACGCGACATCGGAAAATCTCCTTTCGGTTTTCAACTATGCCGTCAGCCAGACCTGGGTCATTTCATCCATAACGCTGCGATTCAAGGTCAAGCCTATAGCCGGGATAACGAGTATCGCGGGACGCTACCAGATCGTCGGTGGTTCGTCCGGCACATTCACCTTCTCCGGACCGGACTCGAACGGAATATACACGGGATCGGTCACCAGTGGCGGCGATGGAAAGACCACATATGTGTACATTGACATCACCGCCGGTGACGGGACAACCGTAAAGACGTACTGGATAACAGTCAAGACCTGACGGTTCGCGTGACGGAACCATCTGCGTTTGAATTGATGAGAAAATTTTTAATACTTTAAGGGGAAGCGGCCCCGCCGCCCCGGGGGCGGGGCCGCTTCATAAACATTAGAAAAAAGTTTTCAGGGGAGGAGTTTAGGATAATGAAGAAATTCGGAGCGCCACATGCTTTTGTTATTTGTATATGCCTGATCATTCCGGCCGCGACTCACGCCTCCCGCCTCAACCAGGAGGACGGCATAATGCCCAACCACAGCGCCGACTACGTGCGCACCCTCAACCGGAACGCCTCCACGTCCGCCGATGCCGCCTTTTACAACCCGGCGGGCCTTGCCTTTCTTGACTACAGGGGGCTGACGGTCCATTTCAGCTCCCAGACATACTATGCCAGGCGGATCCATTCCATGGACTACTACGGCATCCAGTTCCAGGGCAACCCGATGCTCCCGACATCGAACATTCTCAATCCGGCAAGCGGCAAGCCGGAGGAGTACTCGGCTGAGACCCTGGCGCCCGTTCTGCCCGGCTTCGATCTGATATGGAAGGACGACACATGGGCCGTGTACCTTGACGTTGCCGTGACCCAGGCCGCGCCGGGGATGACCTTCCCCCAGGGCCTGGCGGTTATAGACTGGGGCATCATGGCGCCCTTCGAGACATCGTATGCCGGGACCGGCGGGGTTTCGAACAATATCGTGGGACTGTGGCGCAACGCGAAAGCCGTCCGGACCGAATACTATATTGCGGGAACGATCGGCGGAGTCTATAAAATAAAAGAGTGGGTGTCGGCGGCCCTGGGGATCCGTTACATATACGCCACGGGCAACCAGAACATCACGGTCAAGTACGCCGGGGTCGCCACCCGGGGAGCGGGCGGGTACGATATCAGCACTACCATGCCCTGGATGATCGATGTTGACGTCAAGGGCGGCGGCGCCGGCATCATCGCCGGCTTCCATTTCCAGCCGGTCAGGATCCTCGATATCGGGCTGAAGTACGAGTATTATCCCCCCATGATCCTGAAAAAAAAGACGAACAAGTTTTTTGTTCCCGGGGTTATCGCGTCTTCCGGCAATTTGAATATTTTCCTGGACGGCATCAATCCGATCCTGTATGAATATCTCTATGACCCGTCCGGTTATGACATCAACAAGATAACGCCCGATGCGCTCAGCCGCTTCAAAAAGGAGGTCAAGCCGGAGATCAAGGTCACCTATCCGCAGACACTGTCGCTCGGCGCGTCAATTAAAATATGGAAGGGCATCCGGGCCGAGGTGTCCGGTGAATTATCGCTGCGCAGCCTGCGTGACCTCGACGGCAGGGAGGATAATTTCAAGCCCCTGGGGTACCGTTTCGGCGGATGCCTGGAATGGACCTTCCTGCCGAAGGCGACGGTGAGCGCCGGGTACGCGTATAATGATTTCGGGGTGAGGCCCGGGGCGAGGAACGAGGTCGACCCCCTCCTGAGGAGCCACAGCATCGGCGGAGGGTTTGCTTTCGGCGTATTTGACTGGCTCGATGTCACTGTGGGAGGCATGTACATGATGTACATGAAAGAGCGGGTGTATTCCTATGAATATTCCAATGTGAGCGGAGCCACGTATCACGCGATTGCCAAGAGCTTCGATGAAAAAAGGCTGAGCATAGCCATAGGTTTAACGGTGAGACTCTTCGGGAACCTTCTGAAAAAAGAAAATATGGACGTGAATATCAAGCTCCAGAAAGGCGGTGAGTAGCCGCTGCCGGAATGCCGCGCGTGGCTCATCGATCAGGGTCTGTTGGGGATCAACCGGTCATTGCTGGACGTGAAGGTCTGTTTGAATCTGCGGTTCGGATAAAATAGCGGCACGTGCACGACGAAGGTGTATGCCCCCCTGCTTGCGACACAGGCGTCATCAAGTTTCTTGAAGTATATCGCCATGGTAAGGCTTTTCAATCCTATGGGATAATGGGCCACGGTCCCCTCGAGATATATCAGGTCGAGACCCCTGATGGAAAAATAAACGTTTCCCTTGAAGTGCCGCGAGGTATTCTTCTTCGGAATAACCTCGAACTCCCAGCAGGGTATGCCATTGATCGTTTTTTTTCCGCGAAGCTTCGTCGCGTAATTCTTCTCGGTATCGGGATCAAAGGGCTGGTATGCCGGGTTTCGCGTGGGAAAATTATATTTCCATGAACGCTCTTCTTTCCCGTCCTTTATGTATTTCAAGACCCTGTACGTCGCTCTTTTATGGAAATATTCCTTCCGCCTGAGCAGGACGGTATAACCGCCCCGGTATGAATTGTCGCGGGAGTCATATTGCCGCGATACGATCTCCCGGGTGCTTTCGACCCCTATATATTTGCTGTAAACGGGCAGGGTCTTCTCCATGATCTTCGCGATGATTTTGCTCTCAAGCATTTCCGGCAGTGTGGATTCGGGAGCGGCCGGTTCGGTAAAAATCAGGATCAGGGCGAGGGCGGAGATGATCATATTTTTTATCGGGCGGAGCGGCGCCGTTGTATTTTCTGAAATCATGAGTCAGGTTTCCCGGTTCGATAATTCTGTCAATGAATATACTCGCAGATTAAATCCTGCTTGATTTAATAGGGGTGCGGGCATACGGTATATCCGGTTTCCATAATGCCATTCGTGCGGGAGAATATCTATGAATGAACTGGATCGTGAAAAACAGCGGGGGCTGAGCTTTTCCTATCTCATCAGGGTAATCTTTATGCGGAAGAAGATCGGCAAAAAATACCAGACACCCGGCTTCGGCCTGGCGGCACAGCTGTTTGCGACGGTCGCGAAGCATGTCATCAGGCGCCTCGGTCCCGATGAGGGTGAAAAGCTGCTGAAAGGAGCCATTGAGGAATTCGGCAGGGAGCGGGGCAGGCGTATCGCCGAAACGGTGCAGAGCCGGGGGAAACCACTCTCGCTGCGGAACTGGCTGATCTATACCGATATCTCGCCGGAGAATTTCGATGCCAGGCCCGCGTTTCCCGATGGTGATCTTGAGGCATGCGTGGGGAATTGCACCTTCATTGAAGCGGCCGGGAAGTGGGGCCTTACCGAATACGCGAAAATATATTGCAAGTATGCCGACTACGCCATACTGGACGGCTACAATCCCGAAGTTACCCTGGTGCTGAAAGACCGTCATGCGTCAGGAAAGGACCATTGCGTATTCCGGTATATCATGAAGGAGGAAAACAAGGATAAGCCCTGAGCCCGCGAGTAAGTTCAAATAATAATTCAAGGAAATATTTAATTATTATATTGACATAATCGCATAACAAACAAAAGGTGTAAAATAATCATACCGGGAAGAACAATGAATAACAGGACGCATTTGAAATTACCCACCTTTAAGGGTGAACTGGACATATTGGATTTCGGAAGCTGGATGCCGGAACATACGATCGAAAGCCATGACCTTCAGGCCATAATAGATAATTATCCGGAATACAGTTGCTTTAATATTCGGGAGAAGGCCGGGGTCATCCAGAGAAGAATTTCACCCGATGATGTTTCGATACTGGACATGGCGGAATATGCCGCCAGGGATGTCATTGCCAGGGCAGGTGCCGCCCCCGGTTTTAAGATTGATGATATCGATACGATCTTATACTGCGCCGTCAGCCGTATGTATTCAGAACCCTCGACGGCGGTATTGCTTCAAAACCGTCTCGGCATTCATTCCGCGGTGAGCCTTGACATTTCCAATGCGTGCCTGAGCTTTATCGATGGTCTGCTTGTCGCGGATTCCATGATTAAGTCCGGAAGGTCGCGATGCGCGCTTATCGTGAGCGCGGAAAAGGGCGGCACTGTAATGAAGAACAGCATGAGGGCCATGATAAACAGGGAGAAGGGCGCCGAATGTCTTGCGTCTCTGACCCTGGGCGACGGGTCAATAGCGTTCCTCGTCTGTTCCCCGTCTTTCAGCGCAGAAGCGCCCCTCAGGCTCAGGGCTTTTTCGAGGACCACTCTCGGCAAATACGCGGAATGCTGTATCCTTCCCTCGGACAATCACCCGATGACTACCGATTCCCATGCCATATTCGAGGGGGCGCTCACCAATTTTCCACCCATGGTGATCGATCTGCTCAACGACATTCACTGGGATATCGATGATGTTGACGTGATAATCCCTCATCAGGCAAGCCTGAAGATAATAAAAAAGGCCATGGAAGCAATCGGATCACCGATGGAGAAATGCGCCGTGTCGATCGACCGATACGGGAACATGGGCTCGGTATCCGTTCCCTTTACGTTGAAAAAAGTTCTCGAGGAGAGGAACCTGAAAGCTGGCGACCGGATAGTTGTTCTTGGATTCGGATCAGGTCTTTCATTTTCGATGATGGCGCTTGAAGTAATGAATGATATGACAGCCTCTTCCCAGGCAATCGCATAGTATTGCCCGGTATCCGGCAGTAAACAACCGCAATATTTACAGACACGAGATGGAATAATTGTTGCTTTTATATTGACAATAGATCCAATATTATTAATATAATGATGATTATTCTTTTCATGCTTTGATTGCAAATTATTACAATGAAAAATGTTGCAGGCACGGGCTCTTTTTGATGATGCAGGAGCGCGATTCGGCATAATCCTTGAGATAGTACAGGATATCAATGTAACCTTATGAAAACCGCGTCCGGTCTTCAGGCACTCCAGGAAAAATATACCATCACCGATATCACCGCTGAAAATTTGCATGAAATCTATTATCAGGGCACGGACAATTCCAGCAGGAATGTGAGCATCAAGGCGTACAAGGCAACTAATCTAACCCCTTTTGAATGGGTGCTCTTCAAGCATGAATATGATCTGATAAAAAACCTCGATTATGACGGCGTTATGAAGGTGTTTGACATTGCCGACCATAACGGCATGCCTGCCGTCATATATGAATTCATAGAGGGGGTGTCTCTCAGGGACATCATGCATGACGGACGGATCAGTCTTGCCAGGACCCTCAATATCGCCCTGCATCTTGCGTCTTCCCTCGGGGTGCTGCATTCGAGTGAAATCATCCATCGGGATGTCAGGCCGGCCAATATCATCGTTTCCGGGAACAGCACCAAGCTGATAGATTTCGGCATCTCGGTCATATTCAACCGTATGATTGAAAAGATATACATGCCTGCCGTCGCCGGGGAAATACTCCCGTTCATATCGCCGGAAATGACCGGCAGGATAAACCGCGCCGTTGATTACCGGAGCGACCTGTATTCCCTGGGATTGACATTGTACGAAATGCTGACCGGGGTCAATCCGCTGAAAATGGATGATCCAAGAGAAATCATTTACTACCATATTGCCAGGATGCCCGATCCGCCCCATGTGATCAACCCGGACGTGCCCAGGGTCCTTTCCGCAATCGTCATGAAACTGATAGCCAAAAATCCCGAGGATCGTTATCAGAATGGCTTCGGCCTCCATGCGGATATCACCAAATGCATAAACGGTCTTGATGCGGCAGGGGGTATCCAGGCATTTGAGATCGCGTCGGAGGATATTTCAACCAGATTCACGATACCCCAGGTCTTCATCGGCCGCGAAAAAGAGCTTGATGCGCTCCTGTCGGCCTTCAGGAAGACGCGTTCGCCTTTCCATCTATCTCGTGGCAGGAGCACTGATGGGGGAGTGGAACTGGTCATGGTCCATGGACAACCGGGAATCGGGAAGTCAACATTGATAGACGAGCTTTCCAGGGTGGTTGTTGAAAAGAACGGGTATTTCATTTCGGGCAAGCATGAAGAAATCAGAAGGAATATCCCCTACAGTTCGATACTGCAGGCGTTCCAGAAGCTGGTTGGGGAACTGCTATCGGAAAGCGAGGAGCGCATTGCCGGGTGGAGGGAATTGCTCAAGCGTGTTTTGGGCGAGAATGGACGGGTAATTACCGATGTGATTCCCGAAGTTGAGCTGATTATCGGAAAGCAGCCGGCTATCCTTGACCTGGGCGCCGAAGCCGCAATGAACAGGCTTAAACTGGTATTCCTGGATTTTATCAAGGCCCTGGCTTCGGACGATCATCCCCTGGTTCTGTTCATTGATGATTTCCAGTGGGCTGATTACGCGACCATACATCTTATAAAATCCATACTCGAAGACGGCGAGATGCATAATCTCCTGGTGATAATCTCGTATCGCGACAATAAGCCGGACAATAACATCCCCCAGCAGGAAGCGATCAACTACATCAGGAACCTTGACGTCTCCAGGCGATCCATACAGATTGAGCCTTTTGACCTTGATGACACCATGCGGTATGTCGGCTGTTTCCTCAGGAAAAACGTGGTGGAATCCAGGACCCTGGGGGAGATCGTATATGAGAAAACGCACGGGAATCCCTTTTTTATCAACCAGTTCATGAAATCGATTTTCGATGTCAACGTGCTGACCTATGAGCCGGCACGCGGTTGGACGTGTGATTTTGATGCCATACGGCAGATGCAGGTAACCAGCAACGTGGGTGATCTCATGCTGCGTGATATCATGACGCTTCCTCCGGAGACGCTGAGGCTGTTAAAAATATGCTCCTGCATGGGAAGCAGGTTCGAGCTTGAGATAGCGGCGGAAGCTGCGGGCATGACCATGGAAGGCGTTCTTACTGAAATGCGCGCCGTGATCAATGGAGGCTATGCCAGTATTGTCGGGACCACGTTCAGGTTCGCCCATGACCGGATAGTGGAAATGCTGTATTCTCTCATCCCGGAAGAGGAGAGGTGGAGAACGCATTATACCATCGGCACCCTTCTCCTGCGGAAAACCAGGGAGGAGGACCTCGATGAGTCAATTATTACGATCGTAAGCCAGCTGAATGCCGGACTGGCCTGCATTGCGACCGAAGAGGAGCGGTACCGGATAGTAAAACTCAATATAATCGCCGCGCAAAAAGCGATGACATCGGCCGCCTATCAATCGGCGCACATGTATTTAAAGACAGCGATCGATATTGTTGGAGACGATTGCTGGGACCGTGATTACAATATGGCCCTTTCACTGTACACGAAAGGAGCCGAGGCGGCGTTTCTCGTAACGGATTTTGCGTACATGGACAGGCTGGCAAAAATCGTTCTTTCCAACGCCAGAACCCTTCTTGATACTATCATTATCCATGAACTCAGGATCCAGATGTACTATGCCCAAAACCGTCTTTCGGAAGGATTGAAGGAAGGCCTGTATATCCTGAAAAAGCTCGGCAGGCCGCTGCCGGAAAATCCGACGAAACCGCGCATGCTGCTGGCACTGATAAAACTGCGGATTATCCTGAAACGGAAGAGGATTGAAGATCTGCAGAACATCGAGGATATGGATGACCCGTCCACGCTGGCGTTCATGTATATTCTGAACAACCTCGGGATCGCCATTTACAAGATAAACATGCGTATCCTTCCATTCCTTTTGCTGAAGGCCATCAAAGTTTTCCTGAGTCACGGCAATGCCCCGGAGACGGCAGTGAGCATTGCCGCATACGGCATGATTCTCTGCGGCGTCCTGGGAGACATTGACGGCGGGTACTCGTACGGACAGCTCGCACTGGCGCTGAAAGAACGTCCCTGCGGGAGAAAACACAAACCGCGGGTACTGCATCTTGTCACCAGCATGATATGGCACTGGAAAAACCATATCAGGGAAACTATCGAATTGCTGAACGAGGCGTATCATCTCGAGCTTGAAATCGGTGATATTGAACAGGCTACTTCATCGGCAAACATGTGCTGCCTGTATTTATACCTGTCCGGTATGCCTATCACCGTGGTCCGGGAGAGGATGGATTATTATTACCGGGTAATCAGGCAGTTCAATCAGGTAACCAATTTCAATTATCTCGCGATATCGTACCAGGCGGTATTAAACCTGGCGGGCGAATCAGGCGATCCGTGCCGCATCCGGGGGGAGGCCTATGATGAAGACAGGATGCTGCCGGTTCACGCCGCTGCGAATGACAGGTCTGCCATTGCCCTCGTCAGCGTCCATAAACTGATCAACAACTACCTGTTCCATAACTTCGGGGATGCGATACGGCACGCCGATGCCGCGCGGGAATACCTTGATGGCCTGGTCGGGGTGTTCATAATACCGGTATATCATTATTATGATTCTCTGGCCCGATTGCAGGGGTGCGAGACAGCGACAAAAAAGGAGCGTAAGCGCTACCTGTCGCATGTCGCGAACAATCAGAAAAAAATGCTGAAATGGGCGGCCCACGCTCCCATGAACCACCAGCACAAGTATGACCTCGTTGAAGCGGAGCGGCTGCGGATAGCTGGAAACGCGCAGGAGGCCATGCGGCAATACACGAAAGCGATCGCCGGGGCCCGCGATAACAAGTTCATTCAGGAAGAAGCCCTGGCATGCGAACTGACGTCGCGGTTCTACCTCGGCCTGGGCCAGGAAAAAGTCGCCGGGATTTATATACAGGAAGCGCAGCGCCTCTATGCGTCGTGGAATGCCGGCGCCAAGATCGAGCAGATGCGCGCCGTATATCCTCAACTGGAAACTGCTGACGCTGATGAAGACGGCAGGAGGGATTATCCGGGCGCTCAACGTGATTCCGGAGGGGTTACAACAGATACGGTAGGCGCTCAAACGCTCGACCTCGCAATGGTGATCAATGCCCTGCAGGCAATTTCAGAGGAAATAGAGCTGGGGAAGCTCATTGAGCGCATAATGAAAATCGCGATCGAGAATGCCGGGGCGCAGCGCGGCGTCCTTATCATCCAGAGAGATAATGAGCAGTATGTTGAAGCCGAGGGCTTCATAGATGAAAAGCTCAGGATTTCGCTGCAATCGGAGGAATTGAAGAATTTTAAAGCCATCCCCTCGTCGATAGTGAATTATGTGAAACGGACCGGAAATCTCGTGGCGCTCAACAACGCTGTGCTCGAGGGGGCCTATGACCATGATCCGCATATCCGGAAAAATAAAACCCGCTCTATCCTCTGCGTTCCGCTGGTCCGCCAGCAGGTCATGAGGGGCATCATCTATCTTGAAAACAATGCGACCATCGGCGTTTTTTCGCCGGAGAGAATAGAGATGGTCAAATTATTTGCGACCCAGGCGGCGATTTCGCTGGAAAACGCCGTCCTTTTCGAAAACAAACATCAAGCCGAGAAGGTCCTCCGGCAAAGCGAGGAGAAATACCGGCTGCTGATTGAAACGATGAATGACGGCGTCGGCGTCATTGACGGCGCCGGGCTGCTGACGTATATAAACAAGACATTCTGTGAAATGCTCCGGTATGACCATGAAGAAATGATAGGAAAGCCGATCGACTCGTTTCTTGACCATGACAACAGGATCATGCATGACAAGCAGATGGAACTCAGGAAAAAGGGAATAAACAGGGCGTATGAGCTTAACTGGGTCAGGAAGGACGGCAGCAGCGTATCGACAATCGTGTCCCCCCGCTCCATTTTTGACGATGCGGGCAGGTTTGCCGGCAGTTTCGGCGTCATCACGGACGTCACAGAGAGAAAAAAACTGCAGGAACAGCTGCTCCAGTTCCAGAAGATGGAGGCCATCGGGACCCTGGCGGGCGGCATCGCGCACGATTTCAACAACCTTCTCACGACGATAATCGGCTATGGCGGCATGCTCCAGAAAAAGATCGATCCCGCGGACCCGCAGTTCGAAATAGTCAACGAGATCCTCCAGGCGGCCAACAGGTCGGCGGCGCTGACGCGGCAGCTCCTGGCGTTCAGCCGGAAGCAGATATTGCAGCCGGTTCCGCTTGACCTGAACAGCGTGATCACGAACATGGAAAAA
>CAZZHU010000016.1:0-1258 GCA_964654045.1 uncultured Leptospirales bacterium | reverse complement strand
GCTGCTCCGCATCATCGGCGAGGACATTACCTTTCATACGCACCTTGATCAGAGCGTTAAAATGATAAAAGCGGATCCGGGACAGATCGAACAGGTCATCATGAATCTTGTCGTCAACGCCCGGGACGCCATGCCGTCCGGAGGCATGCTGACCATCGATACCAGGAATAAAATGGTCGGCAGGGGGGAAGCCGGAGCCCCGGAAAACGTGTATCCCGGAGAATACGTCTGCCTGTCCATCAGGGACAATGGCGTGGGGATTGAGAGCGCGATTATCACGCAGATATTCGAACCGTTTTTCAGCACCAAGGATCCGGGTGTCGGAACCGGCCTGGGCCTCTCTGTCGTGTACGGGATTATCAATCAGCACAGGGGATGGATTGATGTCGACAGTGAACCGGGATCCGGCACGAAATTCAGCATATACCTGCCTGTGTTTCGTTCAAGAGACGAAAAGCTGGCTGATGATGTCATAAAAACGCCACCGGCGGCGGACTATAAGGGAAGCGGCCAGCGGATATTGCTGGTGGAAGACCAGGCTGATGTGCGTAAATTCATCATTGCTGTTTTAAAAGAGAACAACTACTCGGTTTTTCCCGCCGCTAAAGCAGGCGAAGCGCTGGAATTGTTTGACAGGGAGGAGGGGAGGTTCGACCTGGTTATCAGCGATGTGGTCCTTCCGGACATAAGCGGGCTTCAGCTCGTTGAAAAGCTGCTGACGATGAAACCGGGCCTCTCGGTCATCCTGAGCAGCGGCTATTCGGATAAGAAATCGGAATGGGAACGCATCCATACTATCGGATATGTTTTTTTGCAGAAACCGTATACGGCGGATAAGCTCGTCATGACCGTTTATGAAGTCATACATGCGGCACGAAAATGAACCGGAAACAACGGGGAGGGTGAGCCCCGCGGTGTCCCGCATAATCGGGCGGGATAAAAACGGGGGCCCTGCTATTTTATGGTATACGACCTGACCAGGATAATTCCCTTTTCATTTTTAAATTCATAGGTCTTTCTGGTTTTTTTATCTTCGTAGATGATGCTCGTGAGGTTGTCGGTTAATTTTGATGAGACCAGGGTCAGGTAGTTCTTCAGTTTGTACTTGTCCAGGATGAGCTTCCTGGCGGTATCATTGTTGAATGCCTGGTCATTTTCCATTTTCACGATATGCTTGAGGTATTTCGCGATGATCAGGTTCAGTATGATTCCGTTTTCAAATTTAAACGCTATGTCCTGGGCGGCGTCACGTATGGTC
>CAZZHU010000015.1:0-37656 GCA_964654045.1 uncultured Leptospirales bacterium | reverse complement strand
GCATTTTATCAATAAGGGACTTCGCCACGTCTTTTATCATTATTTGAGCCATGCTGTAAAAATCCTCAATTGTAATTTTATAATCCTTATAACTGAAGATAATTATTTGTCCATAACATTTCAATATAAATTATATTGCATAATACATATTCCCGCCGTTTAATTTGTTTTACGAACGGGAATTGAAAAATAAAAAATTTTTCCTTTTTTTAAGGCTGGTTTATGAGAATTTTACTAACAACAAGGGGTCGGAGCAACTACCTCTATTACCCCCCCCTGCGCCCGCCGATAGTTATCGGTACCCTGTTGCCGCCCACCGATAACTATCGGTGAACAACTACCAGGCCTGGCCTGCTGATTGCATGGCTATGCCAGTTGCATAGGGTATTAAGTCGGATGATCGGGGACTTGAAATAAATTTGCGAAAAATTATTGACGTTATCGACAGGACACATTTCGTGAGCGCTAACCCGGAGGCCGGTATCCGGCTCATCCAGCCGTCACCGGGATCACGGGTGGGGGATGGAGCTTTAGTTTGTTCTGACACCCCATCATGGTGGTATTGGGGGATGACCTGCAATGAGAAGTTTTATTTTTTATGATAATTATGAAGTTTCAGGTTCTTTATATATTTGAAATCTTTAATATTATACGTAAACAGTTCCATCCCATACACCAGCGAGGTCGCGGCTATGATCGAATCCGGTATTTGCAAATGATGGCTTTTTGAATATTTCTCGATTAACCCAACGGCAGTCTCAGAAATGATCATATCTACATGGACAATCTCCAACGAAGACAGATATTTTTTTATCTTCCTTAATTCGTTATTGTTCAATGCGCCGAACAATAATTCCATCTCGGTAATGACGCTGATTGAAATATTCTCTATCCCGATTTTTTCAACATGAGCAATTGTTGATGTATCGCCCTTAAATAATTCGATAATGATATTCGTATCGCACAGGATCATTTCAATCTGTTCCAGGCCCTTGCACGAATATTTTCCAGGCTTATATCACGACCCATCCATATTCCGAATGATTTTCTAAATTCATTTTTACCTGTTTTGCCGATTTTCGTATTCTCCTGAACCGAGATGAAAGGAATAGATTTCAAAAAATCAACAAATGTTTTTTCTTTCGACTTATCCCGAATATCTATTATTAACTTGCTCATATGTTTAACCTGATGGCATTTGAATACATTCAATATAACAAAATTCATGCTGGATGACATAAAGAAAAAAGCAACAATTTTTCTGCTTCGCATCAGCTATTAATCCAATATAAGCTCTCAATCCACTCAGAAACCGCAACATTGCCCCCATCCTACGATCAAGTTGAAAAGGCGGGACTGGTTCAGGTACAACGCCTGCCGGGACGGAAGGTACTTATTACCGTGGCCGGGCAGGATGATTCGTGAGCGATAACCCGGATGCTGGTATCCGGCCCATCCAGCCATCACCGGGATTACGGGCAGGGGGATTAAGCTTTGGTTGTTCTGGAACGGTTCCTTGAACAGCCTCGAACTCCCCCTTTTTTAAACTAAATGCCGGTGTTCTTTCATTGAATGGATTCTTTTTTTCAGGACATTAAATTCATTGTTTTTAGTCGGGTATCTCGATTCGCCGACAAAAACATAATGCAGCTTTCCTTCGTTCATCATTTGATGGACACGCTGCCGGGTTACGTTCAACAGCTCCTTCACGGTGTCTATTTCCAGCAAATCAGAAGCATAAACACGTGATGCGTCCTGTTTTGCTTTTTCTTCGGCAAGGATCGAATCAATTCTTCTCATCGATTTTATGGAAAAGAACCCGTCATCGCATTTGGTGCAAAACTGCCCGTCCAGATGATCGATCGTTATTGGCTTGTAGTTTTTATGACGATACGTTTCCGATATATCTTTCATATATTTCATGGTTCCCTTTGCTCCACACGCAGGGCAATCAATCCACTTTTTTTCTTTCATCTCATATTCTCCTGATTTAAATCTAATAATTCTGCGCATTTTAAAAATGTCAGCGCATTTACGATCTTGATGTAATTCCCAATTGGTCGCAGTATCGTCATTTCTCCTTGAATGAAATTATTATCGTTTTCTCATCAACGATTTGCAGTTTAATATACGCTTTTATATTGTCACTGATTCTGGCATGGTAAACGTCCTGCCAAATCGCACTATCACCATGAATCGTCATTGATTTATAAAAATGATCTGTCTGAACTGTTAACACCAAAAGGATAATATCCTGTCGCTGGAAACTGAAACACTCATACGCGGCATTAAGTGCCGATCTTGTAACACGATAATCTCCGCTATTGATGAGTTTCTTAATCTTTACCAGCGAATAGTGCGGAGTTTTCTTTTCCATGCCCCCCAATCTTTACCCGGCTCTTGAATATCTTGTCAATGTCAATATAATTAATTTATATAATCTTGTCAATGTCAATATCATAAAAATTACACCTTTATTCAACACACATCCTTGGTTTGCCCTGATACTGTTCCATGAACGGTCTCCTGACAATATCAATTACGTTATTTCAATTATCTCATCAATCTGAATACAATTATTCGTGTACATTAGTGTTTATTCGTGGTTTAATTTTTGACCACGAATGGACACGAATGAACACGAATCCCTTGAACCTGCAAAGAATCAGCGGGTAACTGGCCATCAACCACAGCACCGCATCACGTGCGCTGGATCAACTGGAAAAGGTGGGGCTGGTTAAGGTACAACGTCTACCCGGTCGGAAGGTGGCTGTTACCGTGGCCGGGCAGGACATATCGTGAGCGATAACCCGGAGGTCGGTGTCCGGCTCATCCAGCCGTCACCGGGATCATGGGCGGGGGGATGATGGCCCTGCGGGGCTTTTAGCAGGGCTGCCGCCCTGCACCCGCCACCCGCTTTCACCGATATTTTTCTAGGTGACTGTCAGATGAATACTATCTCAGTACATATAATTTAAACGGGGTTATTCATGCCACCATTCGGATCGCCATATAATTTAAAATTTTCAATGTAATATTCAATCGGATAAGCAGTCCCTGTTTCGAATACTTCACCATCTTTCTTCGAGATAATAATTGGAGAATTTCCAGCTAAAATATACTTGGAATCACCTGTGTCGATAAATTCTTTTGAATCATAAAAAAAAACGTAAAATTCATCTTCAAGTATTGTTTCATTTTCTAATAAAATAAATTCAATATTATTTATTTTAGATAAATTCTTTAAGTACCCCAAAGCAATTTTTTTTATTTCATTATCATTCATAATTTATTCTTCAATTCGTTGGAAGTAATCTAAATCCCCTATATCCTTCCAATACAGCATTTTTCCCAGTTTGTCCATCTAAAAATTTCACTTCACCATTTTGATTCACAGCATTAAAGACATGACCAGTCCTTCCGGCACCTCTATCTCCAAATATTATCCCTCTCGCATTCTCTCCATTGGACAACAAACTTGATTGAATTTCATCAATGCCAGATGTTTTAGCAAATTGACCACCATATTGTTTTTCCAAAACACTTAAAGGTTTTGGCCCGTTACTAGGTAATGCCGATGCTGGATGGCCAGATAATGTTGCATCGGTAGCTATGGCACAATTAACACAATTCTGAGTTCTACCACTTATTGGATAACCAGGATTTATATCTTTTAAACTATGACTACCTGCAATATTGGAAAAAAGATTTTCTGCTTTATTAAATAATTTTCCTGCGCCCTGTACTAATTTTGCAGCTCCATAATTTAAAGCAGTATCCACTGCAAAGTCAGTCCCCTGCTTTCCTATCTCCTTTATTGGTCGATCAGATTTTACTATATTCGCAATCTTATCAACATAATGCATTCCAGTAATTTGCTTAAATGATTCAGCAAGAGAACTACCATAAGCTTTTGCTACATTTTTCGCAAACCCTGCTGGAGTGGTGCTATTAAATGAATTTTTAACTTTATCAATTACACTCGATGGATTAGTTACCGCAGATTTTATACTTTCTGCAGTTTTCGCATATCCTGAAAGACTTTCTTTTGCACCTGCTAAAAGTTCACTACCAACACTCGCATGCCCCGTCGGGTCCTTATACCTTATGGGATTATTATGCACATACGCATACCGATTCCACCCCTGCGTGCTTAACTCCCCATCAATCACCGTATCAGGTGTAACGAAGCGTGCTATCTCCGGATCATAGTGCCTTGCATTATAGAAATAATACCCGCTTTCCTTATCCAGCTCCTGGGAGTTGTACTTCGGAGCGTTCTTGGTGTCACCCTCGGTGATCCAGTCCTCGCCAAAGGGGAGATACTCGTGTGATGTGACCACCATCCCCGAATCATTGGTCACTACCTTTACTGAGTCGTTCTTGTACCCCAGTACAATTACCCGGGATGAAAGTTATGGGTAAAATTGACTCAGGGACACATCATTTCAAAGATCAAGGATTTATGGATTGGTGATAATAACTACCTTCACCAATGAAAAAGTATATGTCAATGATATTACCATCCCAATTGTTCCCGTGGATGACACCTTTTATGAACCTCCTTTAAATCTGATATTTCAATTTTTAAATACCCCTCAGTGGTTGTGATCCTTTTATGACCCAATTGTTTTTGAATATATCTGATGTCAGCCTTCCTTTGAAGCATATGTGTAGCGCAGCTATGACGAAAGGTATGAGTAGTGATGTTCTTTTTGATATTCGCTTCCTTTCCCCAGAATTTAACAATGTCTAAAAGTACTTGTGGTTCAAGTTTATTACCTGTCATTGAGGTGAATAATAATTGTGATGGTGAATTATGAATCAAGGGTCTTACCTTTTGGATATATCTTGTGACCCAGAAATTGGCTTTATTACCAAAGGGAACTTTTCTTTCACTGTCCCATTTGCCTTTGCGAACGAAGAGGATATTTTCATTAAGGTCAATGTCTTTCATGTGGATATTACAAAGCTCATCACCACGGATTGCGGTTGAATATAATAATTCCATGATTGCCCTGTCTCTAATACTTTTTGAACTATTGTCCCTACAGGTCTTTAAGAGATTATTCATTTCCTCAATGGTGAGAATATCTTTGATAATGGTCTTCTTTTCTTTTGGAAGGGCGATATTAACAGTAGGGTTTGAGGTGATGATATTTTCTTTTTCAAGGAAAGTGAAAAATCTTCTGAGGTTGGTTAAGTGTCTTTTCCTTCTGGGAAGTGAAATGGGTTTTCCTCTCCCGTCGTATAGCATCACCAGATAATGCTCATAGTGAATGATGATGTCTCTGGTAATGTCATTGATAGTGGTAATATCAGGGTGATTATTTTCTATGAAATAAAATAGTTCACCAATGGTCCTATGATAATCATTAAGAGTCGGGGGTTTAAGGTTTCTTCTCTTCCCATGATCTATGAATTTTTGTAATAATTTTCTCATGGTTAATCTCTGGGATGAAAGGTCTTATGTTTCTCTTTGAGATCATGAATATCAATGATAGTGTATTGTTCCGTGGTTTGAAGTAATTCATGTCCCAAAAGTTTTGATATTGATTCAATAGGAGCCCCATGTTTAATCATATGGGTAGCGCAGGTTCTTCTAAAGATATGAGTAGTTCCTTTGGTGTTGATATGCGCCTCTTGTTTCCTCCGGTGAATCATCCTTCTTATTGACAATCCCGCAAGTCTGTTCCCTTCCCGACTTATGAAAAGAGAATTGTATTCCTTGTTCAATTTTATGAAGTAATGTCTAATATCAAGGTATTGTTTGAGGTAATAGAGCGCTTTTTCTCCAATAGGGACGATCCTTTGTTTGAGTCCTTTTCCATGAAGGATTTTTACCTCCCTGTGTTTAAGGTCTATGTCATTGACATCCAATTGGGTAAGTTCTGAAAGTCTCATCCCTGTGGAGTAGAAAAGTTCCATAATGGCCCTGTCCCTGACCATGATTATAATACTTTTTCTTTTATGGTGGGTCATGGAGGCATTAAATAAAAGTTTTATTTCATCCTCAGTGAATAGATATGAGTCCCTTGTTTTTATTGGAAGTGGTTTGTCAATGGTTGCCGCTGGATTGACCTGTGTGATTTCCCTTTCAATGAGAAAATTATAGAATTGGTTGATATAGGTGATATGAAGGGAAATTTTTTCCGGTGATTTATTTTCATGGTTTAAATAGGTGATGAAGTCTTGAATGTTCTCTTTTGTCGTTATTAAATCGTTATTATTGATAAAGGTTATGAATCGTGAAAGGTATTGTTCTTTTCTTCTTATGGTCTCGGGAGTGTACCCTTTTATTTCTTCATATGATATGAATTCTTTGAGGTGGGTTTTTGATAAGGTCTTCACCGGGAGTATTATTTCTTTGATTTTTTCTTTGAGGTCTTCTTTGGTTCTTCCAATGATAATACATCAGACAATTGAAGAAGGAACCATTGCGTATAGGCGGGATCATTTGTTTTAATAACATCTTCCAGAAATTTCTTTTGGGTCTGGATTTCATTTGAAAGGGTGAGAATGGTTTTAATAGTATCTTTTATGACTTGTGGTTGTGATTTTGTCATGGGGACCTCTCTTGAATATTGATAAGAGTCTTTAATATCAAGATTATCCCCCTCGGACATCATTTTTTGGGTATTGTATAGGTTTTTTGCGGGGTTGTTAAAAAGGAAGACCGGGAGACTCAAGGAAAGACATCTCCCGGCCTTTAATATTTGAGTAGATTTAATGAATAGCTTGCAACGTTAATATAGTCACCTTATTTTCCAGTTTTTTAAACCTGGGTCCATTTATATTTCACATCATCAATTTGATGATGTGAAACTTTTTAATAAATTTATCATTTTTTATAAACCTCAGGTCATGAATCAATAAGGTCATAAAACACCTCTCAATGTATAAATCAATAAGTCCATAAAGGACCTTTATCCTCTATCCCTGAATATTGAATATCCTTTTAATGTCCACCCTCTCCTCCTCTGGGATAAGGGATAACAACATATAAAAATAGACCTTCCTGTCCTTGGGTTTCACCAGACCCATTTCAATGTGTCTCTGAATGTCCATAAGGGAGTCTATTCCCCTTCTTTTCATGTGGAGGTCAATATTGGTAATAGGGTCTTCCCTGAGATAAGGAAACTCGTCATACAACCATTGGTAATACAAATCATCCAGCCCGCCCAAAGTGGAGGTGATGTGTTCCATCAGGTCTTGTATGGTTTTCGGTGGTCCATATTTTTCATCCTTGGTGAATGACTTCCTTGTCCTTTGAAGTTCCACCTTCAAGACCCTTTCTCCATCAACAAGGGTGTTCCTTGTCTTATACACAGGGAAGTACGCTCTTATGACCCTGTACCTGTTTTCCTTTCCATTCTCCTTCTTGACTGTATGGGAATTCAAATACAAGGTCTTCTCAATGGGTTCATGGTCGGGGAACATGACCACCTTTCCTTCATCATTGGTGTTGTAATTGGACAACTTGAAAAAGTACTTCAAGGTGTCTATGACCTTCTCGGAGGAGACCTTGATAAGTTTTGAAAGGTCAAGTCTTCGGAGAGGACTTTCCATGAGGACTTCATCCTCTATACTATAATTGGTGTACTCCCTCATGATTTCTAAAAGATACTCCATCACCAAATAGTCATCATATCCCAATGACTTTAGTTTAGTCAGGTCCTTGAAGTCAAACCTGAGGGATTGACTATACTTACACAGGACATACTCCATGTTGAGACTGGTCATGATAGACCTTGTCCCGAAAGGGGTCTTCCCAAGGTTTTGTTTTTCCCTTGGGATAAAAGGGAGGTCATTAAATCCCACCTTTATTTCTATGGAATCTATCAAGGACTTCTCGGCGTTCATGGTCACAAGGGGAGCTGTTTCCGCAGGGACCATTGTTATAGGTCTTCTTACTTTCTTCTCCTGACCAGAAAACAAGGTGTAGGTCCCTTCCTTGAAATGAGGAAGGATTCTCTCCTCTGGAAAGGAGGTCACTATATGAAGTTTTTCCCTTCCTCTGGTAATGGCCACATTCCAGACATTCTTCTCTTCCTTGGTGTTGAACTTATCGCCATACATGGTGTTGACTAAAATCGCCACATCCATTTCCCCTCCCTTATATGAGTGAATGGTCATGAACTGCATAAGAGGAAAATGATCGGTTCTTTTTAGGTTTCTCTGCACATAACATTTTAAATGGTCAACTTCCTTATTGGTCCTCGCCAATATGATAATTGTCTTCTTGGGATATTGTCTTACAATTTCATTCACCATATCAACCGCCTTGCTCTTATGGGGAATGGTATGGATACAAACATCCTTGGTGTAGTCCATGGGGTTGAATCTGGACAGGTCAAAATACTTGTCACTATTGTAATTCAATTCATAATACCCATTGACAAAGGTTTGTAATCCCGGTGACATTCTATAACAGGTCCGCAGGGGTATTGTCTCGTAGGGTCCAAAGAGTAATCCGAACTTTTTAAAGTTATCAACTATTCTTCCTCCATTGAGGAACCCATAAATACTCTGGTAATTATCACCCGCAACGGTGAGGGACACTCCATTTCGCTGGTTCACTTCATATAACTTCACAACCATGTCCATCAGTTCCTTGCTCATGTCCTGAAACTCATCGACATAAATATGGGTAAGATTTTTATACTTGGTCTGTGACTTGTGATCCACCCACCATTTCAATAGTTCTGTCAGGTCTTCTTTCATATTGAGAATTTTTTTAAGTTCTTTCTTCTCCATCTTATCGGAAGAGTTCTCATAATCATCGAGGAGGTGTTCATATTCCCTTTTGAAATTGGTGAACCTGAAAACATCATTCCTGATAACTTCATCAAAGGCCACCTGGTGAAAAGTTTTGACATGGTGACCATTCAAATACCCAATACCATGGTCAAGGACATCATTGGTTAATCTTTTACTGAATGACAAATAAAGGATGTTCTCCCCATTGTTAATTCTTTCCACCGCATCCTCGACAAGGAGAGTGGTCTTTCCTGTCCCTGCAAGGGAACAATACGCCCTGTGTTCATTATTCATTTCATCTACTCTTTCTTTATATAAATTTGTATAGTACTACATATAAATGGAGTACTTTTAATTATATTCAGGGGGTCCTTAAAAAGTTTTTAACCCGGACAGGAAAAAGAGGGGGTTTGAGGTATTTACAACTAACCACGAAAATGATATGATCTTTATGAGGAGGACTTCACATGGACTTGGTGGTGGGTTATGAGGAAAATGGAAACTGCCAGTTTTTTGTACATAAAACTGCCAAGACTCCTGACATCTCAAAAGACACTAAACTTTTTGGAAGACCTTTCTTACTTGTCAGGACAAGGGAAGAACTCAAAAAGAAATTAAAGAACTTCCTCCCCTTTTGTTCTTTCAATAATATTCATGAGACCTTTTCAAAATTCAAAGATGAGACCACAGTGTACTTGTTCCTTGATGATCATAATCAATGGTACGCGTATGACTGTGACTGGAAAAGATGGGGACCGCTTACTAACTTTTATTACCTTGATCAATTATTCAAGGAAGGATGGGTTTCGGTTCAATGACCCGCCTTCCCATTCCCTTGTGGTTATTTCAATAATAATGATAAATGTCTTTACCAATCATTACCAATGGTCCCTTGGTCAATCCTGCGCTTTCTGGGGGGTCTTCTATGAGAACTTACAAGGGTCTTTTTACTATAAGGGAGGGGAAAGGAGATAAAATGAAATGTTCTTAATGTCAATGGTGGGGGACAAAGTGGGTCATGTATCAAACCCCGCACTTAATAACAATAATACTTTCTCATAAACAAGAACACTCATAAAAAACAATAAGACCTCATATAACAAATAATACTCTTGAAGAATAATAAGACCTTATAAGACTTTTCAAATACTCACCTAACAAGACAAATAACTATCATATAAATATGAACAACCTCACCTACCTGTCTACTATCAACAAGAATTAACATTATACATGATGATTTTTATTTCTCATTCAATTGACCTTTTGAGAATATAACAAAGACTATATAATCAAGGGACCAATGAAATGAATGAAAAATATCAATAGGGATCAAAAATAGGGGGTGATTTATAAAAAAGTGGAAAATGAGGTTACTATATTAACGTTCCTAATTTACTAAAATACTAAAGTACCTAATTTCCACTTGATACACTTTCAAAGACACCTCTACAATAGACTTTACTCATATTCACATAACAAACAAAATAACACTCTTATAAAAATGGACAATCCTTATTCCCTGTCAAGAATCATAACAAAAATGGAAATGATATATTAAAACCTCATTTCCATTTTCAAACACCACCCTCTTTATTTCTATTCACTTCCTTGACTCATCATCTTCTCAACATAAGACATGTCCCTGACAATTTTCAAAAACCTATGGTAATAATTACCCATAGTTTTTTTCTCACTATTACCCTTCCTTCCTTTCATGTCCCAGACCTTATCCAAATACTTATCAAATTTATAGGACTCAATATTTACTTTCATAATCCACCCTCATAATATTTTTTCATCTCATTGTATATTATCAACCACCACAAGAATGGACTTGAAATTACTTTTCACGATCAAAAATAATAATTAACACCCTTCTCCCTGTGTCTATAAAACCTTGCGATAAGATCACTTAATAGCTCTTTTGTGTACTGACTTTTTTCCATCAAGGTCCATCATTTCCGGTGTTCACTTAATTTCCTTTTTGGTATATTCACTCCATGAACAATCAAATACAATTAACACCAAAAACAAAATTACTCTTGGTAGATAATCCACTTTACAATGTCTATATCAAACAATTCAATTCATATCTCAATAATAGACCAGTGACATTTGAGATAATAAAAGACTATCTCAAAGAGTCAAAGAAACATTTCAAACCATCAACCATTGCCTGCATTAAAGCCGCTTTAAAGAAATCTACCAAAAAGACTTTCTCTAAAAGTTCAAGGGATGTGATCTTTCTCGCATCATTAGACATTAGTTTCAATTCCATAAAAGTGGGGACTTGTGATAAAAAGATATACAATGAAAAAGTCTTATCGCCTCATGAAATTGACCTTCTTATTCAAAACTCGTCCCAGAGAATTTCTTCTATCATCCTTTTTCTTTCCAAAACTGGACTCAGGGTATCAGAACTTATTGGGATAAAATTATCTCATTGTAAAGGTGACAATGGAACTGTCTTCATTGACATCATTGGAAAAGGGACAAAGGAACGAAGGGTGTTTATTCCCCGTGATCTTTTTGAAACCATCAGGGACATTTTTCATGGGAAGAAATATCTTTTTGAAACAGGGAACCATAACCCATATTCCCGGTGTTATGTGTGGAGGGAGATTAAAAAGGTGGGACTTATAATTTTAGGAAAGAATATTTCACCTCATACCTTGAGACATTCCTTCTGTACCAATATGTTATTGGTGAAAAATAAATCATTGAAAGCGGTCTCAAATTATGTGGGACATAGCTCGACTTCAATTACTGCGGACATGTATGTTCACGATCAATTGAAGGTGGAGGATGTGTTTTAGGATTCTCTATCTCATTTAATACATGGTGAATTAGATTCAGGTAAACATAAATATCCATTCTTATTGAAAATTAAATACGAATCAAATCCTCTATTATCATCATTTTTTAATAAAATTAAATCTAAAAATTGATATAGGTGGCCTTTATACTGACAAATATTATTCGAAACATATGTACCACCCTCTTTATTACATACGGACTTTTTTTCATCATTACTATTATTTGCATCTATACTGCTTACTAAATCCATGGTATAACTGCCATCATATTCAAATTTTAATTTTGGACAATAATCTCCAGCACATCCTTGAAAATCTTTAAATTTCCATTGTTTAATTTTTTGAAATTTATCCTTATATGCTATATAATAATCAAAAATCCATCCCTCACATTTATCTTTACAATTTTTATCATATCTATAAGTTTTAACATAAACCCATTTGCCATTATTTTTTGATATTATTTCATACTTAGGATTCTCTCTTATTATTTCGATAGCATCGTATGTATTCAACTGGATTATTATCTGCGAATTTATATTCGGTTCTTTTCTAACATTTACTTTTTCACATGCTATTTTGTAAATGGTATTTTTTTTGGATATTGCTGGCTTATCATATATAATACAACCCGCAAGTAATATACAAAATATTATTGAAATATAATTTCGATATAACAATTTTATTTTCCCCATGATTTTATTTCTGTTCTTTCAAAGGATTACGTAAATGATCATTTAAATTTTCGTGTCTGCCGGGAAAATATTTATCATTACTATACCAAGGTTCTGTGACAGATCTGTTGATTGGCATATTATCTTTATTATCTCTAATATAAATTTCATCATGAACATGTGGTCCACCTGGTGATTCAGTTTTTCCTGCTGTGCCAATTTTTGTATTACTATTAACCCAATCTCCTGGTTTGACATTTACATCATTCATATGTAAAGTTCTTCTTGTTTTACCATCACCATAATCAATTTCTACATATTTACCAGCACCCTTTACATTTTCAGAATAATAGTCTCTGACAAAAGACACTCTTCCAGCATTTCCTGCTTTCAAACTTGTATTTTCTATTCCAGCGCCACCTTTACTTGCTGATATTTCATCAATACCCGGGTGAGTATCTTTATTAAAAGTACGTCCTTTTGTTATAACTGGATCATTGATTGTTGTAACTCTACCAACTTTATCAGATGGATTTTCCCACTTCGTAGCAACATAATTACCTTTCTTATTTATCATATAAGTAGTCTTATTATTTTCATGTTTACTGCTTAAATCTTTCTTTGGGTTGTCAGTATATAACGACATTTTATCGCCAGTTTTTTTATTTTCAAAATTCATTTTCAGATAATTCCCAGACTGCGCTTGTTTACTACTTACCTGATTTTCATAATACCATTTATGACCAGTTGGGTCTTTATATAAAATAGGATTGTTCCTTACATAAGCAAATCGATTCCAACCTTGAGAATCAAATTCAACAGGTATAATTGTATCCGCTGTCACAAACCTCGCGATCTCCGGATCATAATGCCGTGCATTATAGAAATAATACCCGCTCTCCTTGTCCAGCTCCTGTGAATTATACTTCGGCGCATTCTTCGTGTCTCCCTCGGTGATCCAGTCCTCGCCGAAGGGCATGTACTCGTGGCTCGTGACCACCATTCCTGCGTCATTGGTCACTACCTTTACTGAGTCGACCTGGTCGGTCAAGTAATATTGAGCGTCGGCCGAAGCCTATCAGCACATCCTGTGCGGCTTCGGCACTAGGGCATCCTGCCCGGCGCATTGGCAAGGACCGCGGCCATTTGAATAGATTATGATCGAAAGAATCTTAGCGATAGACTGTCAACATATTGAAAATGCCGGTCATATGTCGCAAGTACCAGGCCATGTTGTTTTGCCAGAGCGGCAATCCATATGTCATTTTCCGGAATGGGCTTTCCCTTTTTACTTAATTGATACTTAACTCGGCCATACATGCGGGTAGTTTCAAGATTTGGAGCCATTACGGGAACGGACATTATGAAATCTTCAATTTTTTCAATATTGTCCTTTTTCAATTTAGATTTCAAGGAACCGTAGTACAGTTCACCGATTACGATATACGGAAGGAATACCTCGTTGACCCTGCCGAGCCATTGTATTATTTTTTTATCACCATTGAACAGGGCTATTACAACGTTCGTGTCGAGAAGAAACCTACCACTCATTCGAATCAACCGTCCCGCACCCTTCCCTGACTACCGAGGATATTCTTTTTGACTCTTCCTCGTTTAGAATACCGGAATACTTAATGAGGCTTCTGCCCTTAACGCCTTCATGTTTTTCTATTAGCATCGCATGGACATAATCCTTGACTTTTTTCTGCATTTCGGCAGGCAGTTTATCAAGGTCATGCAGCAATTGTTTTTTCAATACTGTTTTAATCATGGCCCCTCTTCATGATTTTAATGAAAAATTATACAGCAATTATATAGCAACACTATGGTAGTGTCAACTATCATTATTCATGAATATTACAAGGAACGAAGGATATTTATTCCCAGAGACCTTTTTGAATCATCACTGGAAATCTTCAAAGAGAAAACATTTCTTTGTGAAACAGGGAACTATAACCAATATTCCCGGTGTTATTTGTGGAGGGAGATTAATAATATGTGAGTAAATATATCATGGAAAAATAGATTTTGTTTCAGCCTTTGAAGATCGCCGGAAATCCCTGGACGCCAATATCCAGTTTTCTCATTCCGATAACCTGTTAATCGTCAACAATAAACGAATTTCGGCCATTGCCAACTTATGCGACAGGATGTCGAAAATCGCACGGAAAAGGTGGAGGATGTGTTTTGATGATTCCTTTATGGTTATTTAAGGGTGTTCTCTCCCCTTCTTTCATATGTGCTTAAACCCGGGACCTTTTCTTTAATGCGACGCAGATCAATTTTTTTACAGTTTACTGCTTTAACAATTATCTCATTTATGAGTTCATCTATTGGTGCAACAACAGTATTAATAATTATCTTAACACCCTTCTCATCCTTTATTCTTATATCATAGAATATTCTTGAATAAGCAATTATTTCTGTAATACTATCAAATTGAATTTCTCCAATTCTCTTATTAAAGCTATTCTTGGCGACTATAGAATTATTTGTTAATATGACAAACACTCCACAGGAGAATTGACTGTATATTAAATAGCTGCAAACTAATCCGCTAATAACAAGAAAAATTATAAATAAAATATTTGGTCCTTTTAATTGGAATTGGTAGATTAGAATAAATATATCTGTTAATATTAAACAGAATAAAAATATTACACCAAAATATGGATTTCTGATATCATCTGGTTTATACAATTTACCATCAATCATTATTATAATAACCAACTACCCTTTTCATTTTTTTCCTTCATTTTCAATTTTACTAATCACGAATGCGCCAGAAATCCTTGGAATCACCATTGACGCTTTTCCTGTTAAAGAATCAAAAGGTTCCTTTAAATTTGTTTTATTTCCAAGGTAACTAGCCGAACCGCTAGTTATTCCAGCCCAAGCAACAGAAGGCACACTAATTTCATTAATATTTTTCCCGCTACGTACTTGACCCAAAGCATTGCCAGTTGAAGAGACAATTGCATTTATTCCTGCTTTCGCAATAGGTGTAGATTCTTTCATTATTGAGGAGCCTCCTATTAGATTAGCTACATAAGAACTACCTCCACCTATTAGAGCGGAAGTTAATGCACCGCCTGAGGTTCTCTTCTCTTTAGGAGTTGTTGATTCGTAGGTAGCAAGTCCTTGAAATGCTCCAAATGCAAAATCTATTATTTGCTTTTTCGCACCATTTACACCAGCAGTAGCAACAAATTCAGCAATTTTTCCAATTCTATTGCCTCTTTCTTCTGCTCTTAATGCTGGATCTGAACTCTCTAATTTTTTGTTATTAAGATTTCCACCAGTAACTAATCCTTTCGCTTTAAAAAATAAATCCGCTGCACCACTCTTCAAAGATGAAGAATCTTGAGACCATTCTTTCATTTTATTTGTTACAGAACTCAAAATCCCATCATTTTTTACTGGTTTTATTTCACATTCATCTAACTTATGCCCCGTCGGGTCCTTATACCGTATCGGATTATTATGCACATACGCAAACCTGTTCCACCCCTGCGTGCTTAACTCCCCATCAATCACCGTATCCGGTGTCACAAACCTCCCGATTTCCGGATCATAATGCCGTGCATTATAGAAATAATACCCGCTCTCCTTATCCAGCTCCTGGGAGTTGTACTTCGGAGCATTCTTCGTGTCGCCCTCGGTTATCCAATCCTCGCCAAAGGGAAGGTACTCGTGGCTCGTGACCACCATCCCTGCGTCATTGGTCACTACCTTTACCGAGTCAACCTGGTCTGTCAAGAAATACTGGGTCTGGGCCGGAGCTATCCACACATCCTGTGTGGCTCCGGCATCGGGACTTCCTGTCCCGGACCGTTGGGGAGCACCACTGCCATGCGGACGGCACTATTTCAAATTCCCGAAGGCGTCCATCCCTATCTTCCTGAAGTATGTGGAAAAAAGAATCCCCTCGACGCGGCCGCGGATTTTACTCGCGGGCACAACGCGCGCGAAGTCCTTTGTGAACCTGGTATCCGACGCCACAAGGACATTCCCCTTCGCTATCCAGGGGCCTATCCCCCGCAGGGTGACCGCCGCAGACTGCTTGAAATATATCGGGTATAACCGCCCCTCATTCCACTCGGACAGGACGTCTCCCCTGCTTTCGGTAAAACGGGCTATCGTTTCATCAGCAAGATATCCCAGGGGGAGAGACCTGCCGTTCAGGTAAAAAATATTGTTGTCATACCTGACCGCGTCGCCGGCCAGGGCCACGACGCGCCCCGGGGTCCCGTCGCCCATGGATACCAGGTCGCCCCGCCGGTACCCCTGCGGGGCGTAGCGGTATACCAGCACGATATCGTCCTTTTCAAGCAGCGGCCCGGCGCTCCTGCCCGTCACCCGGCCGACGGCATAGAACGAAGCCATGACAAGAACAAGCGCCATGGTGATGATCGACCCCGCCAGGGCGTACCCGGCATACGCGGGAGCCGAGCTATAGGCGCGGACCGGCAATTCCCGGTTCAGCTTCGCGCGGACCAGGGCCTCCACGGGAGAAGCGATAGTTATCGCCAGCGCCGCGGCCATGAGGCTCATGAAGGCGGCGATGCCGGAAGCGGGGTCCCGCGTCACGGCAGCGGCGGGAACGGCCATGAGCACCGCGGTCCGCATCAGGAAAAAGGCCGCGCCCATCGGCAGATCGCCGTTGTACATCTGCCCCAGGCCGGTGAAAAACAGGGACAGGACAAAGGCCATGCCCGGCCTCGCCGCTTTTTGTTTCTGTGTCTGTATTATTCTATCAGTCATCGCCCGGGGGGACCTTTTACAGGAAGGACTCTATGAAATCGCGGACCTTCTCTTTGCCCGCGTATACGCCGAAGTGGCCCTCGCACAGTATATCGGCCTCCAGGGAAAGCATGAATTCAAGGGACTTTTCATAATCCCCGCGGACCGAGCGGAGAGAATCGTTGAGGGGCCCGTGCACGTCCTGCCCGAAGAGGACCAGCTTCCCGTCCGATACCGCCGTGAGCACCGCGGACCCCGGCGAATGGCCGGGGGCGTGGTAAAAGGCAACTTCCAGCTCGCCGACGGTGAAGTATTTTTCCTTTGCCGCGACCTTTATGTCAATCTTCAACGGCTCCATCCAGGTGCCGTACCAGGAGGCGGCCGTCACCTCGGAGTCGCCCGCCTCCAGGAACGCGGCGTCAAGCTCATGGGCGACGAGCTTGCAGCCGGTGGCGTTTTTCATGGCGGCGGCGCCGCCGGTGTGATCGTAATGACAGTGGGTGAGGAAGAGGTATTTGATGCCGCGCGGCTCGATGCCGGCGACCCGTATGTTTTTGAGAACGCTGTCGGTCCCGGCCCCGGTTCCCGCGTCAACCAGGGCCGCTTCGGCGCCGGACCTGATCAGGTAAATGGCAGCGTCCGATGGGTCGGATGTATCCGAACCGCCCACCAGGAAAATGTTGGATGTGATCTTCACGGCATACCCCCTGCCTGCGCCTGAAATTACACATATCTTGTCATGGCGAGTAACCTTACGCCCCCTGACCCCCGAAGGGGGCACGAATGTAAACGGTCGATTTTACTAATGAAGCGTGCCCCCTCAGGTGGACAGGGGGGTCTGTCAATATCGCTTTGTCGCTTCGCTCCTCGCAATGATAAATCTAATAAATTTCTATCATTATATCATTTAGATATTCCTCAATCCGGTTTGATTATTGCAACAGTTTTTTGCAGGATTTTCACCATCAGGTTCCGGGATGACAGTTCTCCCGTCTTATTATAATGAGACATATTTCACTTGACTTTTATGGAGAAATTGTTTTGTTTTGTATAAAATAGATTTGTTGCGAAACTGCGTCTCGCGCTCGCAGGAAAGCCCCTGCGGGGGGCTTTTAAGGGGCGGAGCCCCTTAACCCCGAAAAAATAAAAGGAGCTTTGCAACAAGTCTGATATATAACACCTCCCCCCGCCTGCGGCGGGGGAAGGTAATGAAATTATTATGATAAAACAGCAATCGTCATCCCACAGGATCGCCGCCGCCTGCATGGCACTGGTCATATCCGCCGCCGCTTCATTCACTGCCGGCCATGGCGCGAACAAAAACGCCATCGGCTACAACAGGGACGGCTGGGACTATCTCAAAAAAGAGAACTATAAAAAAGCCATTATCGCCTTCAAGAACGCCCTCCACGACAACCCGAAATACAGGGAGGCCCTCATAGGGCAGGGAAAGGCGTACCTGGAAGTGGAGGCCTATGATCAGTCCTACGACCTGTTCAGCTCGGCCCTGGCCCTGGACAAGAAATCAACGGACGCCCTCGTCGGCCTGGGCAAGACCCTTACGGCCATGGGGCGGTACGGCGAGGCCATCCGGTACTTCGACAGTGCGCTTAAGCTTTCCAGTCAGAACCTCGAAGCCCGGTACGGCATTGCCTACGTCTATTCCTGTCTGGGGAAAAAGATCTGGGCCAAGCGGAAACTGGAAACCATTCTCCGCATCGACCCCTATCATTATGACTCGCTTCTTCTCATGGCTGACATTAAAAGCTCCGAGAACCGCCACCGGGAATCGCGCAGGTACGTTGAAAAAGCCATCGACACCAACAGCGAATCGTCGCGGGGGTACACCGTGTACGGCGAGATACTCCTGCGCGAGTTTCTCAACAGCGAGGATGACGATTTCCTGGACGAAGCCAGGGACGCGCTTTCCAACGCCATCTCGATCCAGCCCGGCGCGTACCAGGCCAACCGGACCATGGGGTATATCTCCCTCATGGAGAAAAAGTACCCCGAGGCGGTCAATTACTTCAATACCGCCATCTCCGACCTGGGCAGCGGCGCGCTCCTCTACAGCCTCGCGGTGGCCCATGACCGCGCCGGCAGCCGCGAGGAGGCGCTGGACGAATTCCTGAAGGCGCTGAAAAAGGACCCGTCGGATTCGATCCTCCGCAGCAGGATCGAGGACTTTCTCGTGTTCCGCGACTACAAGATCGGCCACCCCGCGCGGGTGATGCTCAACAGGGAGCAGTACGAGCTGGCGGTGAACCGCGAGAAAAAGAACCTGCCCGACCAGGCCGTCATGTACCTGCGGCGCTCGCTGCTGCTGAACCCCATGAACATGGAGGCCCGGGAGCTCCTCATGGAATTCTACAATACCCAGGGATACAACCGCTTCTACATCGACGAGATGAAGGAGATACTCAGGATCAACCCCGACCGGGCCTGGCAGGAAAAGCTCTCGCTCGCCATCCTGAAGCGCCGGGACCAGCTCTACCACCAGGAGGGCTACTCCTCGGAAGAGCCGCCGCGGGACATGCCCGCCGTCCTGGTCCTGAACTTCGACCCCATCGGCAAGATAAGCCGGCACCCTGACGCGGGGGAAGTGATCGCCAGCCACCTGACCTTCGTCCTGGGCCAGTTCGGCAGGATGAAGCCCGTCAGCATCCGGAAGCGGACCGCCGTCGAGTGCGGCCTCATGTGCGGGAGCGGCCACCTCGGCCAGACCCTCGAAAGCGTTGAATCGAGGATGCAGGACGGCGCTATCGACCCGGTGGACTACGTGATCTACGGGGGATATCATGAAAGCGGCAACCACATCATCCTCGAGTGCCAGGTCATGGACTACCGGAAGGGGTTCATCATCGGCCAGTTCACCCTGGCCGAGTCGGGCAAGGAAAGCCTGCCCCTGCTCGCGCTGCGCGCCGCGAAGCGCGTGTACGACATGATACCCTTCCGCGGCCGCGTGCTCAAGCTGAAGGACGCCGGCATCGTCACCAACATGGGCCTTTTCGACGGCATTGACGCCGGCGAAAAGCTCGTCATATACAAGTTCATCAACCGGCCGGGTATCGGCGACAGGCTGAGAAAAAGAATAATCTTCACCGTGAAGGAAGCGGACACGCTCATATCCTACGCGGAGCCGCAGAGATCGGCCGACCTCGATTCCATTGACTCGAACGACATCGTGCTTCCGATGAAAAAGCGCAGGGCGAAACGGATAGAGTAAGCCGCGCACCTGTTTTGCGCTCCCCGTCCCCCTGAGGGGGCGCGCGGGTTTTTCGCAGGCGCGGTCACGTGACCGCGCTTTCTATAACATGCCCCTTCAGGGGGCCAGGGGCCTGCAACTATCATGAAAAAATTTCTCGTAATAATCGCATTCCTATCGGCCATCGCCCTCTCCTATTTCTACGGCCTCCTGTCCCACAAGCACCGCCTGCCGCCGTTTCCGCAGATCATGTTCGTCAAGGAGCGCCTCATGCCGCTGAGCATCGGCTTTCGCGACACGACCGGCCGCGTTGCAATTCCCTGCGGGGAGATCAGGGGAGGGAGGACGATGACGGCCCTGGTGTTCGGACAGTCCAATTCGGGGAACCACGGCGAAACGCTCTACGTCCCCCGCCGGGCCGTGTACAATTTCTTCGACGGCCGCTGCTACAGGGCCGCCGATCCGCTCCTGGGAGCGACCGGGGACGGCGGCAGCGTATGGTCGCGCCTGGGGGATCTCCTCATCCGGCATGGCCTGTATGACCGCGTCATTTTCATCCCCGTGGGCGTGGGCACAACGACCATCGACCAGTGGACGAAAGGCGGCTACCTGCATCAGCGCGTTACGAACGCCATCGGGCAGTCCCGGGCCTGCGGCCTCGCCATAACCCACCTGTTCTGGGTCCAGGGCGGTTCCGAGCCGAGGACCTCGGGGGACCGGGCCAACAGGGAGAACTATAAAAAGCATTTTACCGCGATGCTCCGGAGCATTCGCGATCATGGCGTCCAGGCGCCCATATACCTGGGTATCGCCACCTACAGCGACACCGGCCCCATACCGGACATACAGGAAGCCCTGCGGGAGCTGGCTGACCCCGGGAAAAAGATACTTATCGGCGCCGATAACGATATTCTCTACCGGGACGCGGCCAACCGGTGGGAGCAGGTCCACCTCTCCCACCGCGGACTCGAGCTCTGCTCCCTGGCATGGCTCGCGGCAATACGCCGGGCCGAGGGCAGATAACATGGTCCCCTACCCGGCCACATCGCCAGGCGGCGGGCAGTCATGATCCGCCTCGAAAGGATATCGCTCTTTTATCCCGGCTGCGCCGGGAAAATACTCGATGATATATCGTGGGAGATCGGCAGCGGCGGCCGCTGGGTCCTCTTCGGGCCCAACGGCTCCGGGAAGACCAGGCTCCTGGAAATCATCGCCGGCTACCAGTACCCGAGCGACGGCTCGGTGCGCCGCTTCGACGCAGGACCGGGCGGGGATATCCGCGAGGTGCGCAGGAGGATCGGGTACCTGAGCACGCCCCTGAAAGAGCGCTTCTATAAAAGCGAACCGCTGATTGATGTCGTCATGAGCGGCCCCTATGCCAGCGTGGGCCTCTATGACGAACCGGGACCGGACGAGAAAGAACGCGCCCGCCGTCTCCTCGAATCAGCCGGCCTCGGCGGCAGGCTGTCGCAGGCCTTCGGTACGCTTTCGGACGGGGAAAAGCAGAAGGCCCTCATGCTCCGGGCCGTCATGGCAGGGCCCGATCTCCTCATCCTGGACGAGCCGTGCATGGGACTCGATCTTTCGGCGCGGGAAGACTTCCTTGCGTCGCTGGAAACGCTGTGCGGCGGAAAATCGCTATCCGTCATATACGTGACCCACTACGTCGAGGAGATAACGCCCTTTTTCGAAAGCATATTCATGCTGAAAAACGGCCGGTGCTGGTTCTCCGGCGCGGTCGGGGACGGCTTGAACGACTCAACCCTCTCCGGATTGTTCGGAAGGGAGGTCGGCATCATAAAAAAAGACAAACGGTTCTACGCGACCATCGGCTGAATCAGGGCTTTTTTTTCGCGTCGGCCCGCTCCTCCGCCTTAATCCCCTTCTCCTCCCATTCACGGGCTTCGATATCCTTCTTTATATATGCGTAGATCTCTGAAATGCTGTAGCAGGCGTCAAAATTATCGGGGTTGAGCTCCACCGCTTTTTTTAAATTCGCGAGGGCCTGGTCGATGCGGAGCTTCCTCTGCCCCGGCATTTTCCTGGTAAAATAGACATAGCCCAGCAGCACGTACGCCTTCTCGTGGTCGGGCTTCACCTTCTTCAGCCGCTCCAGGACCCCGGCAGCGGCGGCGAAATCCTTCCGGCGGCTGTGAATCTCGTACAGGTCCAGGTAGGCCTCGATGACGCAGGGGGACTTTTCGATCACCCGGACGTAGATGCCTGCCGCCTTTTTGTCATTCCCACCCCCGACCGCCCTGGCAGCGGCGGCAAGACGCTTCCGCGACCCGGCCTTTCCCTTCCGGGAGCTGATCTCGAAATGCCTTGCCGCGGCCTCGCGATCCTCCCGCAGCACGCAGTGGCGTACCAGCCTGCAGTGGGCCCTTTCATTCTCCGGGTCGATTGCAACGGCCTTTGAAAAATGACCGTAGGCAAGGTCATTCTCGCTGAAAAACTCGTAGACCTCGCCGAGGGTGCCGTGTATGTCAGCCTGGCGGTCATTGACGGCAAGGGACTTTTCATACCAGGGAATGGCCAGGTGCTTCCGGTTCAATTTGCAGTACACGTCGCCGAGGAGGTTTGCCGCCTGGTAGAACTTCGGGTTCAGGTCCAGGCAGTTCACCAGGCTGAGGGCCGCTTCATTGTACATTCCCAGCCTGTCCTGCGTTTGCCCCCTTTCATAATAGTATTCCCAGGACAATCGCGCGGATATGTCCCCTACCCTGCTGAACGACGCGGCCATGATAACGAAAAAAAATATTCCGTATTTTATTATTGACAATTTCCGCATGTGTAATATCTGTGTATCGTTTTTAACAGTGGTCAGGTAGCTCAGTCGGTAGAGCAGTGGACTGAAAATCCACGTGTCGACGGTTCGATTCCGCCCCTGACCACATTTTTTATCTTCCCTGACCCGATCTTATCCCTTCAATAAATCCGTGTTATAATGTATAATGCCGGTTCTGTGCGGCCCCGGCATCAAAACGGTTCCGCCCATGCGGCCATAGATCTCCCGGGGAAAACGTATTCCCGCGTCACGGACGCTACCCTGCGGGCCTGGCGGTTTTAATGATCAATCCCATCACCACGGTCCCCGCGGCTCCCAGCGCAATGACATATGCATTGAATCCAACGAGAACCGCCGACAGCGCTATCATGGCCCACATCAGCGCGATGGCACAGGCCTTCTGCCGCAAGGTCATGCCGCCGCGTTCCCTGTAATTACGGATGTATGCCCCGAGGAGCCTGTTTGACAGCAGCCAGTCGTAAAGCCTCCCGGAACTGCGGACAAACAGCGCCGCCGCCAGGAGGAGGAAGGGCGTGGTGGGCAGCACGGGAACAAAGATCCCCACCAGCCCGAGAAGAAGCGACACACAGCCGAAAAAGATGAGAATGTAGTTGCGCATAAATGCTCCACCACGGCAGCCCCGCCGGCACGCTGCCAGGTTCATGATGGCACAACCTGAAAACTTTTCAAGGAAAATTCACTTTCACCGGATTCTTTACTGCAACGCGGAATGCATGCGATGGCTATAATATTCCATGCGGTTAATTTTTTTCTTGATCTTACGAGTAACAGCTATTACTTTACAAGATAAGTCCACGCGAGTCCACGCGCACTGTTCACGGACAATAACGGTTTCTGTACGGGTAAGCCCCGGTACGCCGCAGGGAACGGCTTTGCATTTGCGGCGGTTAACCGGAAAATCAACAAAGGATTATTCATTATGAAACGGTCATTCGGAATCCAGATGAACAGCGTCGGCAGCAAGCTCATCCTCTTCCAGGCCGCCGCCATTGCGATCATGCTTCTGATGCTGGCCCTGATGGCGGGGCAGATCATCAAGAGCAGATACACGCTGATAAGCACCCGTTCAATGGCCGACCTGGACATGCGCATCATCGAGATGATTGACGCCTACAACCTCAAGCTCAAGGAACACGCGGAGTCATTATCGGATGTATTCATCCGGTACAACGAGGGAGGGGGAGGATACATCTCCCAGGACAACATCGACCGCTTCACCAGTGTCACCGGCGCTGTGGCGACCCTTTTCATGCGGCAGGGCGGCGACTTCCTCCGCGTGAGCACCTCCCTTAAAAAACAGGACGGCACCAGGGCCGTGGGCACACTTCTCGCGCGTGACCATCCCGGATACCGGAAGGTCCTGGCGGGGGAGAGTTATACCGGCCCGGCCCTGCTCTTCGGGCGCAATTACATGACCAAATACGTCCCGATCATGCGGGGGGGCGCGGTCTCCGGCATCTACTTCATCGGGCTCGATTTTACCGAAGGCATCCAGCACCTTAAAAAGAAGATACGGGCCATCAAGGTAGCCGATACCGGCTACGTCTTCGTCATCGAGGGCCCGAAAAGCGCCGAAAAGGGAAAGTGCGTGGTCCACCCGTCGCCGAAACTGGAAGGCACGAATCTTTCCGGGCTGAAAGACAATGACGGGAAAGAGTTCATCAAGACCATGCTCAGGGACCTGAACGGCGTCATAAAGTACGAGTGGAAGGATGAAACCCGGGGCGGCGACGTGTACACCAAGTACGCGTCCTTCAATCATTATAAAGAATGGGACTGGATCATAGCGGCAAGCGCCGCCGAGAGCGAGCTTATCGCCGACGGCATGGTCCTCCGCAACTACCTCTTCGTGGGATTCTTCGTGTGCAGCATTTTCATCCTGGCCGTTCTGTACGGCGCGGTGAGAAAGATCATAATCAGGCGGTTCGCGGGCCTCAACGCGATCGTGAAAGACCTCTCCGAGGGAGAGGGGGACCTTTCCGTGCGCCTCGACTTCACCGAGAAGGACGAGCTCGGCGTGCTGGCCGGGAGCTTCAACCGCTTTCTTGACAACCTCGAGCAGATGATCGTGGACATCATCAAGGCGGGTAGGAACCTGGCGGCCGCGGTTGATAATATCCGGGAGGGAAACATGAGCCTGTCTGAGCGCACCTCGGAGCAGGCGGAAAACCTGAAGGAGATCGCCTCAACCCTCGAGGAGTCCACCGCCGCCATCAATGTCAACGCGGAAAACGCGCTCAAGACGAGGAACATCACCGAGGAAGGCGCCGCGCGGGCCGATGAGGGGAACACCGTGGCCGAAAAGGCGGTTGAATCCATAAACGAGATCAGGGTTGCCAGCAACAAAGTCGTGGACACCCTCAACATCATACGCGACATCACGTTCCAGACGAACCTCCTGGCCCTCAACGCGGCGGTGGAGGCCGCCAGGGCCGGCGAACAGGGGCGCGGTTTCGCCGTCGTGGCCGGCGAGGTGAGGAACCTTGCACAGCGCTCGGCGAACGCGGCGATGGAGATTGAAGCGATATTACAGAACTCGGTGAAAAAGGTCGAGGAAGGGACCCTGATGGTGGAAAAATCCGGGAAGGCCCTCATGGAGATCGCCAGGTCGACGAAAGAGTCGGCGTCCCTTATCATGGACATCAGCACCTCGACGGACGAGCAGCGCCAGAGCATGGAGCAGATCAACAAGTCGGTTTCGTCCCTTGATACCATGACCCGGCAGAATGCCGCGCTGGTGGAAAAAACCGCGGAGGCATCCAGCGCCATGGCCGACCAGGCCCGCGCCCTCCTTGCCATGCTGGAGCGTTTTAAAATAAGCGACGATAAAAATGCCCGGTAGCTTCCGGGATAGTATGCCGCGGCTGGAATTAAATCTTGACGGATCCCCCGCATGATATAACCTCCTCAACGGTCCGGATGCGGGCCGGACCGGGAGGAATACCGTGACACGAGCATTCATACTGACACTCATTATCGGAACGGGCGCGGTAACGCTGCATCCGTCCGCCGCCCTCTCCAACCAGATGGGCCTGGGCAATCCGCTGAAGATCAACGCCGCGGGCATCGCCGTCGATTACGCACGCACCAGGGACAGTAATGACGCCGGCCTGTACGTGAGCTACCGCTACGGGTTCGTCCATATCATCTCGCTGTTTTTCAACGCTGACGCGGGATACCGCTTTATCCGCAGCAGCGTCAATGTCCGCGCCGGGGGCCAGGCCATGTTCACCTTCATCGGCCTGGAGGCCGGGTTCCTGTGCGCGTACCGTACAAAAAGGGAGCGGGGAGAATGGTATGACCGGACGCGGCACCCGGGCCCCTGGGCGCCGGGGATGTACGTCGGCCTGGCGGGCATAATACCAGGCAAGCGCCTGGCCCTCTTCCTGTCAACGGGGGGAAATTTTTATTTCATCAATCACGACCACGAGTTTTACTTCATGGCAACGGGTCTCGTTAATTTCGCCGACAATTGACGGCCGCCCTGCCGGCAAAGCGGCACCCGGCTTATCTGCCGGCCGTGACCATGCGGCAAGGCAGGGAGCTATGCCCTGAAAACCTCTTCAAAGGACTCCAGCAGGCCGGCATCAAAAAGACCGAATTTTTTTATCCGGGATGGATTGACTGTCATTCATGCAGGCCCGGTTGCACCCGGAATTCCTGCTTACCGGAGCGCGGTATCGGTATTACCCAGAAGTTTTCCAGTAATACGGCGGCGACTGTCCTGGGGCATGCCGCCCTGAAACTCGCGGTGAGACGGGCAATTATTTACACCACTCCGATGCCCATTTCTGTACCTCGTCCAGCACCGGTTTAAGCGCCCTTCCCTTTTTGGTGAGTTCATATTCAATTCTGACCGGAAACTCGTTATATACATTACGTGCTACGATTTCAAGACTTTCCAGCTCCTTGAGCCTCTCGATAAGCATGCGGTCGCTCATCGTGCATATGGTCCCGGAAAGATCGCTGAACCGCTTTGGTCCGTCTGATAACACACGCAGGATAAGCCCGGTCCATTTTTTCCCTAATATGTCAAAAGCGCATTCAAACATCGGGCACATATTGTTGTTTTTTATTATTTTTTTCATAATAATTTCAAAATACTATTGACAATTTATACTTACTAATAATAAGTAACTTTAATTACTATAGTTAATTACATTATATTAGGTAGTGGCATTATTTATATCTACTAATTAATATCTATAGTATAAGATTGTAAATCAAATAAAATAAAAAAATCCAGCAGGAAGGCACTATGAAAATATTGGCATTGGGATGGCAGGTACCGGGATAAACCCGCGATTATTATGCAGTATTTCCGGAAATCGGCGGCACAGGTGAAAAATTCCGCATCGTTGCTACCGCCGGATATTTAATATTACAAGGAGGATGAATCATGATTTCTATTATCAACAGCCGCAGAAGTGTAAGGAAATTCAAACCGGATCAGGTACCGGACGGCGATATCAAGGAAATTCTGGAAGCCGCCATGAACGCCCCTTCCGCGATGAATGAACAGGCCTGGCAGTTCATCGTCTTATCAGGAAAAACCCTTAACGATTTTCTTGCAATAAATTCGAACACACCCAAGGGTGCGCCCGTGGGAATACTGGTGTGCGGCAACCTGAATAAATCCCGTGATGATTTTTATCTCCAGGATTGCTCTGCGGCGACCCAGAATATCCTGCTCGCCGCCCATGCCAAGGGACTCGGGTCCGTATGGACGACCATATTCCCGGATGCGCGCGCAGCTCTTGCAGGGCTGTTACGGCTACCGGACCATATCGTGCCGTTTTCCTTCACGCCGATAGGTTACCCCTCGGTCGCTCCGTCCGCAAAAAGCAGGTATGAAGAGAATAATATTCACTTTAACCAGTGGGACCGGTAAGGATACCGGCCACGACAGCGACGGCTCCTATCCGGTATATCTGCCTGCGCTGTTTGTTTATTCATTATCGCCAATTTTCATTGCAGGAAATTTTTTATTGATATTATTGCCGGTTCTTATATAAAAAAATTGAAATAACGATACTATCCACCTTACATCGGTCCGGAGGTCAAGCCATGACGATAATACTGGCAGTGCATAAAAACGATGAAACGGTCATCGCCGCCGACACGCGGATCTCTTTCGGCAGCGAGATAATTCCCGGCGACAACTGCGCAAAGTGTAACGTCACGCGTATTCTATCCGCTTCAGGATATCATGGAGCCTTGCAATTTACACCCTGAAATAGCTCACCGCCTGCCTCAAGACATCGGCATTGGACCTCAGGTTCTCGGCGGTGGTCGTCAATTCCTCCGCCGCGGACGCGTTCTGCTGGGTCATGGTGTCTGTCTCCGTCACGGTATCAGCGATCTGGCTGAGGCCGAGCTTCTGCTCCTGGCTGGCGGCGGTGATCTCGGAGATCATCTGGCGGACCTGTGAAATCGCCTCGAATATCTCCTTCAGGGAACTCCCGCTATCCCCGGCAAGGCGGGTCCCCTCGGCCACCTGGTCGACTGACGCCTTGATAAGCCCCTCTATCTCCTTTGAAGAGTCGCCGGAGCGCTGCGCCAGGTTGCGCACCTCCCCGGCGACCACGGCAAAGCTCCGGCCATGCTCGCCGGCGCGGGCCGCTTCCACCGCCGCATTCAGGGCCAGGAGGTTCGTCTGGAACGCGATGCCGTTCATGATACCGATGATATCGCTTATCTTTTCCGACGACTTGTTGATCTTGTCGATGGCGTTCACCGCCTCGTCCATGACGCTGTTACCCTTCTCGGCAAGATTGTACGAGTTCTGCGCGAGCCGTTCCGCCTGCACCGCGTTTTCCGCGTTCTGGGACACGGTGGAAAGGATCTCCTCGATGGTGGACGAGATCTCCTCTATGCCCGCGGCCTGCTCGCTGGCGCTCTGGGACAACGATTCGGACGCCTCCTGGATGTTCTGGCTGCTCTCGTTGACCACTTCCGTAGACTGCTGTACACTGGTAATCACATCCCTCAATTTTTTTATGAGGGAGTTGGCATTCTGGCTTATCGCTCCTATCTCACTGGTAGTGATCATGGGCACGCCCGTTATGGCAAGATTACCTTCTTTTATCGCCTTAAGCGCCGACATCAGCATTACATTGCTTTTTTTTATGTTTTTCATCAATAAATTCAGTGAAGCAGTTATTGTTATCACCGAAAGTACAACGATAAAGCCCACGTGAAGACCTATGTTATCCATCACTATGAGCTTCGCATCCTGCAGATAGAGCAGATATCCGAATATGACAACCGGGATCAATATGACAGACAGGACAAGCAAGGCAATTCTCATGTTCAAGCTGACTTTTTTATAGGAGCCATCCGGCAGTTCCGCGTCCCTTATAGATTCACTGGAAAGGATTTCAGAAAGGCTGTTTTCAGCGATGAAATACCCCACATTAAAGTTAACCATCGCCATGATCGGCAACAGCAGTATAAGCGGCATGGCTCCCATCAATGTCATCTCCATATTAACAAACATCAGGAGCAATACGAGTGATACGCCGAAGCACCATTCAACTATAAATTGAAAACCGATATACAGGGGAAAGAAGAGCAGGTCTTTTTTAACCTGCAGGCGGTCATATTTTTCGTCGTTAACATTATCAATCAACCGTGTCGCCTTGCGATGCATATTAATCCATTCCATAACCAGCGTCGCCAGTGCCCCGATGCCCACATCGATGGGGAGATATATCAGGTCTGATGCCTTATATCCTCCTGTAAAGAACGCGAAATAGCCGATCAATGTAACCAGAATCGGATAAGCGACCAGGTCGATTTTTGCCAGTGACAGCAGCAAGGATCTTTTCGTGGTCATGATGTGTTACCCCTCGTATATTTATTTCCGGGAAAACGAGTCCCGCGCCGAACCGGTCCGTCTCGCGCATGAGGACATATCCGAATTCCCCGCCAGGATGCCGTCCGGGGACATGATAATCTACCCCCCCGTGGACGCGGAGAAAAACGAAACGCTGTCGCCGTCATGCAATCGGGCACCGCGCCGAAGCCGCGGCGGAAGGGGTTCCCCGTTGATCAGCACTGAAATCCCGGGCGGCGGCGATGCGAGGCGGCGGTACAGCGGGCAGGGTACCATCCCGGCCGAGCGCGCTTCCTTCAACAGTCCGGCAAGAGAGCATTCATCGGGCACGGACACATGCCCGATGATGTTCATGTATTCACCGGCGATGAAGCCCACTATTTTCAGCTCAACCGCGGCCTCAGCTGGCTTTCTTTTTTTTCCGAAGATCATGCCCGAATAATTCCCGCGCGATGTCGTCGAGCCCCAGTTCCCTGAGTTTCGCCGCAGTCGGGGCCCCGGTCTCGCGGTCCCATCCCATCTCGTCAAGAAAGCCGTCGCACAGTTCCTTCACATTGAGAGTGACCCCTTTCATGGGGCCGGCATCGAGGGGCGGCGTTCCCACCGACCGGTCGGGCAGCGCGAAATCGCGACGCGGCCGCAGGCCGTGCTTCAGGTTGAAGGCCTGCCTGATGTTCTGTATGCGCTCGCCGATCTCCAGGTATTCCTCCGGCTCGAGGTCCCAGCCGGTCGCCGCGTTGACATAGGCGGGAAGGTCGAGGTGCCCGCCCATCTGCACGCCGAAGAGGCAGGCGCCCGCTCCGTTGACGAACTGCATGTATTTGCTTCCCGCTGCCATGAGCACACTTTTATCTTTGCTGACGCGGTATTTCCCCTCGACCCTGAAAAAAGCCGGGGAGCCTGGCAGTTTTTTGAAGATGCGGTGCAGGGAGAACATCTCGAGCCACTGGTACCCGTGGTTGGTGTGTCTCCCGGGCGTAGGCTCGAGGGAGTACGCCACCGCGAACCCGGGGTCGAAGCGCGTATCGTGCATGGGAAGGTCCTGGCCGCCCGCATGGATGGCGAACGCGCCGCTTCCCTTTCCAATGCGCTCCGCCGCCTTTTTCGCGCCGTCCGCGAGGACGTTCCCGATGCCCTTCCGTTTTGCCATCATGTCGAGCAGCGAAAGAACCGCCCCGCTGTTGCCCCATGTGAGTTCAAGACCGCCCGTGTCCTTTTTCTTTAAAATTCCCCGCTCGTAGCATTCCATCGCGAAGGCCACCGTGTTGCCCGCCCCGATGGTATCAAACCCGGCCCTGTTGCAGAAATCATTGATCTTGAAAATGGCATCGAGGTCGTCGTTCAGCTGCAGGGCGCCGAAGGCGCAGCAGGTCTCATATTCCGGCTTGTGGGTCTCCCTGAGCCCGGCCTCCTCCACGTTACAAATGCTGCCGCACCCGAGGGGGCAGTTGTAGCAATGGTATTTTTTCACCTCGTGGTCCACGATGCGCTGGGGATTCAGGTGATCGGCGCGGGTGGCGATGGGGAAATCCCTGAACCCGGCACCCTGCCAGTTTTTAACCGGCGAATCTCCGTTTTCCGACGAAAGCACGTTGGACGCGACGGTCCCGAAGCGGCTCATCGCGAGCTTGACGAGGTCGGCGTTCTGGGCCATGCCGACCGGTGATATCCTCATGAAACGCGCCATGAAGTTGAGGGCCCTGGCGGAGAGGACTTTCTTGAGACCGGCGCCGGCATTGAACCATTTCATGAACTTTTTATTCAGGTCTTTGACCGCGGCGGAATCATTCACCTCAATTTTCGCTTTCCCGCTTAAAGCTATGGCCTTCAGACGCTTGGCGCCCATGACCGCGCCGAGGCCGGAACGGCCGGCGTAGCGCCCGCGGTCGTTCGATATGCCGGCGATAAGGGATTTTTTCTCCCCGGCCGGGCCGATGACCGCGATGCGGACACCGGGGTCTTTCAGTTCGGCAGCGAGCCGGTCTTCCGCTTCCACCGCGTCCAGCCCCCAGAGGTGCGAGGCGTCACGCAACGTGGCCCTGCCGTCCTTGATGCTCAGGTAAACCGGACGGCGCGAGGTTCCTTTGAACAAAATGCCGTCATAACCGCACCGCTTGATCGCCGGGGCAAAGGTCCCGCCGCAGTTGGCGTCGCCCCACCCCCCGGTGAGAGGTGACCTGGCAGCCACCATCCACCGCCCGGTGAACCAGGCCCCCGTGCCCGTGAGCAGTCCCGACATGAAGGCAAGAATATTGCCCGGACCGAGGGGGTCCGCGCCTGCCGGTATACGCCGGTACAGAAGCCAGGCGGCAAGGCCTATTCCCGACGTCACTTTTCGGTATACTTCATCCGGTATCAATTCTTCTCTGATCGACCCCCTGGTAAGGTCAACCATAAGGATTTTTCCCATATAACCCTTTTTCATGGCAGCCTCCTTGATACTGGTCAATAAACAGCCGGGAATTGAAAAATACGTGAAATGCATCAGACCTGCTGCATATCTACCTGTAATAATAAATAGATGCCCGCCGCTAAAGGCGGCGGGGGTATCTTTCATTGATCAGAAAGATATGAAATAAATCTAATGTAAATATAATGAAACCCCGGGGAAAGAAAATATTTTTATCGCCGGCGGATTGTCAGGCGGTCATCTCCCGGGCCATTGATTCCAGCTGAATGACGATGCCGCCCGTTGCCCGGCTGTTGTCCGATACCTGTTTTGATATCTCGACGATGTTCATGGCGTATTCCGAAACGCTGGTGGTCGTCCTGTTCGACTCCTCGGTGGCGAGTTTCTGCTGGTTCGTCGAGTTCTCAATGTCCTTGCTCGTCTCGAATATTTTCTTGTTGAGATTTTCTATTGAGACAATTGCGCCGTCAATCTCGACAATCTTCGACCCCACGCCGGTTATCTCATCCTTGATGACGCCGATTGCCGAGTCGAGCTTTCCCATCATGGTGGAGGAGAGGTTGATCAGCTTGCTGCTCTCGCCGATGAGAGTCATGTTCTCCTTGATGATGTTCGATATCTCCTTGGAGTTTCTCGCGGTCGCGTCGGCGAGCTTCGATATTTCCTCGGCCACCACGGCGAAGCCCCTGCCGTGCTCGCCTGCCCGCGCGGCTTCAATGGAAGCGTTCAGCGAGAGAAGGTTTACCTTGTCGGCTATGTCGTTTATGACCTCGATGAACGCGGATATCTCGCCGCTCTTTGCCTGGAGTATGTTGAATTTTTCAATGGAAAGACCGATGTGGTGCGACGTGCCCGCCGAATACTCCATGACGCTGTCGAGGTTATTGTAGATCCGCGTGGTGCCGTTCTGGACGGTGTCGTTGATACTCTTGAGGTCCTTCACCGACTGGATCGACGCCTCTGTTTCACTGTACAGGGATTTCGCCGTGCGGTTATTGGAATCGGCCTTTGATGCAAGGTCCTCCAGGGACGCCGATATTTCCTCCAGGGACGCCGCCTGGTTCTCCGAGATGTTTTTCAGCTGATCGGATATCGCATCCTGCTCGAGGCTCTGCTTTTTCATCGTGTCTATGGTCTGAAGGATCGTCTTCGCCATTACGCGCAAATTCTCCAGGGTCTTTTTCGCTTCTTTCTGTTTCTCAACCGCAAGGATCATCAGATTTTTCGTGGCATTGGCCCCGGCGGTGGCCCCGATGCCCACCCAGACATAAACAAGGAAGCGCACCATGATGTTGCTTTTAGGACCGCCCGGGATCAATTCGGGGCGAAAGACGAACAGAAGAACCTGGGCAGCCACAATGATGATAAAATTGAATATCGAGGCGTTTCTATTGAAATACAGAACGCTCAGGACAAAGGATATGTAGAAAGTCGCGAAGACTTCCGCCGCACCGTAGATTACATACTGAAAGACAAGCAGGCAGAGTATGACCCCTGTTATGGATATATAGCTTGATAGCCAGTGTCCTTTCATTTTCGTCGACAGAAAAAACCCGGTGAAGAGAATCGAGAAAGCGAGGATCGACTCGATGAGTATGCTCTGGTACGACAGGTAATCGGAGCCCCTCCCCGTGACTTTTATGACAACGGTTGCGATATTGGCAAGGGCAAGGATCGAGAGGAAAGAAATATACATCCGCTGGTTGTTTCTCACCATGACTTCGGTAAATAAATCATCCGACATGAACATGGATTTTCTTTTAAATAAATTTTTTCCTGACATCCTTTAACCTCTTATATTGTATAACCGGTATAATCATGCGTGTTCATACCACGATAAATATACGCGATAATTGTCTATAACTTTTTAACGCCCCCGATGATACGATCCCAAATTCAAGGCTGAAGTGCAACAGGGGAAAATCCATCCATAATCATCATTGCCCCAACAATTCCGCATCCTTCGACGTTTTAGAATAAAAGAGAGGGATTAATATTTTATACAGTACCGCTCTTTTACCTGCTTTTTCCCTGTTATTTTGATATCTTATTAATTAAGAACGTCATCAAAGGAGGTGTCATATGCGACTTCCGATAATCAACAAGGATCTCGATGCGGTGATCGCCTATAGAAGGGCCCATGAAAACGATAAGACCGATTTTAATCGCGTCATCGATGGCAAAAAAGCCAGCGAACCGGATAAAACGCTGCTGGAAATTATCATCGCGGAAAAGCGGAAATATGAAAACTATGTGACGGACCTGGAAATGATACTAAAGGGCAAAAGGAATGAGGAGCTCGACCTGACCGATCTTGAACGCATCATCGCGATACGAAGAAAGCATGATATCGATTTTACAGATCTCGAGAATATCCTTGAAGCGCACAGGAACATGGAAATGTGAACAGAGTTACCATGAGACCCATCCCGGAAACCTCATATACCTTTCCAGGCATGCCGGGCGTTGACCGCCGGGAAAAGCCATACTGTCGCATGACCGATCAGACAGCCGCTCGACCTCAGCCATCAGGCACACAGATACTGTAAGACCGCCCAGTAGAAAAAGCCGGCACCGGCAAGGATGAAAACATGAAAGACCTCGTGGAATCCGAAAACCCCCGGGAAGGGGTCGGGCCGCTTCCCCGCATAGATGATTGCCCCAACGGTATAGGCCGCGCCGCCCGCCAGGATCAGGGCGATTGCCCCGCCGGGCATCGCCTCCCAGAGCTTGTACACGGGCACCACCGCGACCCATCCCATGGCGAGATACAGGGCCGCGGAAAGCTTCCGCGGCTTGTTTATCCATAAAAACGTGATCAGCGCCCCGGCCAGGACGATGCTCCACTGCGCGATAAGGATCCCCCACCGCCACCACCCGGACAGGTATTGATATATGAAGGGGGTATACGTCCCCGCGATCATCAGGTATATTGCCATGTGGTCGAATTTTCTCAGCAGGGAATTGCCGTTTTCCTCTGACTTGAAGGCGTGATAGAGGGAGCTTGCCAGGAACAGGACCATCACCGAAAGTGCGTAGATGACCAGGGCGGCCTTTTTATGCGGATCGTCCGCACTGCAGGGGATGATTGCCGCAAAACCCGCGATAGACAGGATGAAGCCCGCGAAGTGCGTGTAGAAGGAAGCGGGCTCCCTGATATTAATTGCCATGTGATAACCTGCCGGATATGATTTGATGCCGTTGAAGATAATATTGATAATGACTGGATACGCGCGGGTCCGGTTGCATTTTTTTTGACAATGCTTTGCATCATCCATCAACTTTTCCCTCTTGACAAAATCCTCCCCATTCGCTCCTTTTAGAAAAAAGCTGCGCGCAGCCGAAAACACCGGAGTGTCCCCATGATAGACCCCAAATACATACGAGACGACATAGACAGCATCAGGAAGCTCATTGAAAAAAGGAGCATGGCCGGCGTGGTCGACCTCGAGCGCCTGAAACAGCTCGGCGACGAGCGCCGCACCCTGATCAAGAAATCGGACGAGGCGCGGGAGAAAAAGAACAGGCTATCGAAGGAGATCGGCCAGAAAAAGTCGAAGGGAGAAACCGCCGATGACCTGATGAAGCAGTCCCAGGGATTCACCGACGAGATCAAGCAGTGCACCGACCGGCTCGCGGAGCTTGAAGCGGAATTCACCGAGCTGCACCTCTCCATCCCGAACTTTCTCGACGAATCCGTGCCGGAAGGGAAAAGCGAAGCCGACAACCCGGTGGTGCGCACCTGGGGCGAAAAGCCGGGATTTTCCTTCACGCCGAAACCCCATTATGACCTGGGCACCGAGATGGGCATACTCGACTTCGAGCGGGGCGTAAAGCTCGCCGGCACGCGCTTCTATGTGTACCGCGGCCTGGCGGCCCGGATGGAGCGCGCCATCATCAACCTGATGCTCGACCTCCACACGAAGGAGCACGGCTACACGGAGGTCTTCGGCCCCTTCATCGTTAACGACGAGAGCATGACCGGCACCGGGCAGTTCCCGAAGTTCAAGGACGAATACTACCGCATCGAGCGGGACGGGCTGTCGCTCATTCCCACCGCCGAAGTGCCGCTCACCAACCTCTACCGCGACGAGATACTGGACGGCGCGAGCCTTCCCATCAAGATAACCATGCAGTCCGCCTGCTTCCGCCGGGAGGCGGGCGCCGCGGGCAAGGACACGCGGGGCCTCATCCGCGTGCACCAGTTCCAGAAGGTGGAGCTGGTCAAGTTCGTGGAGCCCTCGACGTCCTTCGACGAGCTGGAGAAGCTCACCCGCGACGCGGAGGAGGTGCTCCAGAAGCTGAACTTACACTACCGGGTAGTGCTCCTCTGCAGCGCCGACACCTCGGCATCGTCGGCCAAGACCTACGACATCGAGGTGTGGATGCCCGGCCTGGACCGTTACGTGGAAATATCCTCCTGTTCATGTTTTACCGATTATCAGGCACGGCGGGCAAAAATCCGCTATCGCAAGGAACAGGGCCAGAAGCCGGAATTCGTCCATACCCTGAACGGCTCGGGCCTGGCGGCGGGCCGCACCCTGGCGGCGGTCATGGAGAACTACCAGACGGAAAAGAACGATATCGCCATACCCGAGGCGCTGAAGGCCTATATGAAATAAACTTATAAACATCGGATTTGTCGCAATACTCAATAGTATCTTCTCCGCCGCCGAAGGCGGCGGGGAAAAAAATATACTGTGATGCAACAAGTCCAATAATTCTGTCAAGGGGTGCCCGCAGGGGCTGAGAACACACCCTTTGAACCTGACCCGGATAATGCCGGCGTAGGGAATGACAGTGATTCTATTCAACTCGGAAAAAATCATGGAGTCATTCTGCAACGGAATGACTCCATTTTTTTTGTGATAAAACAACAAGGAGAATGAAAAATGGAATTGAACGAGCGCACCATAACCAGGGCCATCATCGACAGGTATTCAAGAAAATTCCTCGAATACACCGATGTGGACACGGCAATCGTGGGGGCCGGGCCCGCCGGCCTTGTCGCGGCCTACTATCTTGCTGAAGCCGGACGCAAAGTGGCGATCTTCGAACGCAAACTGAGCGTCGGCGGCGGCATGTGGGGCGGCGGCATGATGTTCAACGAGATCGTCGTGCAGGACGAAGGAAAGCAGATCCTCGATATTTTCGGGGTCAGGACCGAACAGTACGAGCCCGGGTACCATACCGCCGACGCGGTTGAAGCAGTCACCACTCTCTGCTCCCGCGCGTGCAGGGCCGGGGCGAAGATATTCAACTGCATAAGCGTCGAGGACGTTGTCATCAGGGAAGGCGCCGTTACGGGCCTTGTCATCAACTGGACCGCCGTCGAGATGGCGGGCCTCCACGTCGACCCCCTCACGGTAACGGCACGGAGCATAATAGACTCGACGGG
>CAZZHU010000014.1:9461-38007 GCA_964654045.1 uncultured Leptospirales bacterium | reverse complement strand
GACCGGATCTTCTCGCCGGAATTCAGGAACCGTCTCGACGCGGTCGTGAAGTTCAACGACCTCGACGAGGAGATCATCGTCCAGATCGTGAAGAAATCCATCAACCTGTTCCGGCTGCAGCTCTCCGAAAAGCATATCACCCTGGAGGTGACCGACGAGTGCTACCGCTGGCTCGGCAGCAAGGGCTATTCGCCGAAGTTCGGGGCCCGGGAGATCGACCGCCTGGTGCAGGACAAGATCAAGAAGTTCTTTGTCGACGAGGTGCTCTTCGGAAGGCTTGCCGGCGGCGGCACGGCCGTGGCGGAAATCGTCAATGATGATGTGGCAATACGGGTATTGAAGAACGATTAATGATTGGAAAAATATTTTCATAGATTGTTATTATGAGTCAGATTTGAAACATATTGGCGCAAGGCAACTAATCTCTCGCGAGGATTTTTAAAAATATATAACTTGCGAGAGTGGTTTTTCTTATTTCAGGCTTTCAGTGATGGTAACGGGGTGTAGGCCATCACGGGTTGTTGGAGAAAAAGTTATGAAATGGGGGCCATATGGAACACAAAAAAAGTGCATCTTCGCTCTTTCGTCATTTCTTTATTAAGAGCATCCTGCTTACGGACGGCATCGGTTACCTGGTCATCATCCCGCTGGTTGTCGTCGTGTACCTGAACAGCGTGACGCTTAATAGCAATCAGGCCTATGCCTTTATCGTGACGGTCGGCATCACGACTGTTCTGTTCATCGTCCTCAATGTAGCATGGTACCGGTTGCTATACGGCCCTTTTGCGAAATACTGTTCCGATTATGACCGCGGTGAGCAGATCGATGATATTCTGAAAATCTGCGTGCGCGAGCGGTTCAACAGTTTCAATGTTTTATGCGCGGTATCCATCGTGGCGCGCTGGACGATCGGATTTCTTATCGTGAGCGTTGGCGTATCCATCATCTCCGGCATACGCTTCCAGCAGCTCCTCAACCTGTGGATTGCCGGGGCCGGTGTCATTACCGTTTCCCTTATCCACTACAATTACGTGACCAGGGCGATGATTAAAAACTTTTCAGAGCTTGATATGTTCCGCGATACGGAGTCCGTTATTTCTGACAGAGTGAGAACACTCCTCGGTTCCCTTGCCGGACAGATAGTCGCCGGGGCCATCACCATATGCTTTGTCCTGTGCGTCATTCTTACCGTGACGGCCATCTACGTGGGACACCATGCCCTCACGGAGTTATACGCCACGGTATCCAAGATCGAAAATGCGGAATCAGCGGATCTCGAAAAATTCTCCAAGACCCTTCTGTACTGGATGGCGGGTATGACGACGTTCTGGCTTATCGTCGCGACTGCGATTCTGTATAAAAGCTTCAGCGAGCGGTTTGCTCCCCTCGCGGAGCTGAGGGAACGGGCAGTTACCCTGGCCAGGGGCGACTTCACGGCTGAAAGCATCCGCAATCCGGGTGGCAACGAGATAGGGATGCTCGGCTCTTCAATAAACATCCTCTCCGGGAAAATACGTGGCATTGCCGGCGAGATCGCCAGCATGTCGACTGAGCTGGCGGCTTCATCGGAGCAGATGGCGTCAACGTCGAACGAATTTTCTGAATCCGCGCAGCAGGAGGCGGCGAACGCCGAGGAAATCACCGCGTCCATGGAAGAGATGTCTTCGAGCATCGGCATCGTTGCGGGCAACACGGTGGACCTCTTCAACGACCTCATGCAGCTCATCGAGCACATGCAGCTCCTGTCGCAGTACATCCATGGCATGAGCTCTTCGGTTAAAGAGACCTTCACGGCCACCCAGGAGATTGCCGCGGACATCCAGGCGGGAGAGCAGTCCCTCAGGAACATGAACGAGACGATGAATGCCGTAACCCGCAGCTCCAACGACATGATGAACATCGTCAACATCATTAACGACATATCCGACCGCATCAACCTCCTCTCGCTGAACGCGTCGATCGAGGCGGCGCGGGCCGGCGAGGCGGGGAGGGGCTTCGCCGTGGTCGCGGAGGAGATTTCCAAGCTCGCCGACCAGACCGCGCACAGCATCAGCGAAATCACGTCGCTCATCACGATGAGCAACGTTGAAATATCGAAGGGAATGAATGAAATTATCGGCACGACCCACGCGCTTCAGCGTATCATAAGCGGCGTTGATTCAATCGAAAACGGCATGAAGCAGATCAATACCGCGATGTCTTCGCAGATGCAGACAAACAACACGGTCCAGGAAAATGTCATGATGCTCAGGTCAAGATCCGAAGACATCAAAATAGCGACCGGAGAGCAGAAAATCGGGGTGTACGAGATAACGCAGTCCATGAACACCATCACGCACCTCAGCGAAACGTACTCCGCAGGGGCCGAGGAGATCGCGAGCACCTCGGAAATGGTCGCACAGACCGCCGCCGCTCTGAAGTCATCGGTCAGCTATTTCAAGGTGTGAATATCGTCGGCGCATGAATCAACAAGCCCGATATACCGGTCCATGTCGAATTTCCTTTCGAGGCCTTTTTCGTTCATGTACCTGATTTTACCGAACACGCTCCGCTCGCCCCACGCGCGGTCGTGCTTGCCGAAACACCAGGCCACGCCGGCGTAACCGTTCGGGTCCCTGCCGTCGAGACTGTATTTATTGTTGAGGGCCAGGGCGGTCGCGTAGGCAACCCGGGGCGTCGCGGACCACTCCAGTATTTTTTTCCCCCAGTACATGCGCATGTAGCCGTGCATCTTTCCCCGAAAAGCAAGTTCTCTCTGGGCCGCGTTCCAGTACCGGTCGTGGGTGCGGGCGCTTTCAAGATCCTTGATGCCGTATACATAATCGCGCCTGTCCCCCGCGTGTTCTCCCAGCGTTTTTTGCGCCCAGTCGGGCAGGCACCGGATGGAATCGTAGCCGCTGTTGTAAAATACGAAATTTATGGCAAGTTCCCTGCGCACGATAAGTTCTTCGAGGAAAATGTCCCGCCCGGGGGAATCCGATTTCAGCACCTCCAGCGCCGCGTAGAGCGGCGATATCTGCCCGAAGTGAAGATACGGGCCAAGGTGGGATACGCAGTCCCGTGACGGATCATTCCTGCATCCGGGCACTGAATCGAGCTTTGTTGCTTTGAAATGCCGCAGCAGACGCGCCGCCTCCCCGGTGCCGCCCCTGAGCCAGCGCACCGGCGCAACGCTCCGGTCAATATCGATTGTGCCGATGACAGCGTCAATGTCGTCGAGGCTCAGGGATTCGCATCCGATGCCGGCGGAATCGATCCGGGGCCGTTCATGGCGCAGCGGCTTCAGGTAAAAGGGGAGGAGGGCCATGATCTTCGGACGCAGGGTGCCTGCCGTGTATTCCTCCTTCGGCGATGCCGATTCCACGGGTATGACGGCGTCGCTTTCAACCTGCATGAGGGGGCATTTCATGTCAGCCGCCGCGCGGGCCCGCCATTCACGCTGGATGCGCAGGTAGCCCCGGTCTGTCACGGCCAGCGCGGCATCGCGGGAAAGCTCCACGGCCCCCCTGTCCGGCGGGCAGATCCGGACCGCCATGGCGATACCGCGCCTCTTCAGCCGCGTCTGCGTCTCCCGCAGTCCCTCTATCATGAAGCGGTAATGACGCTCATTCGCCTCCGGGTAGGACGGCGTAATGCCGAAAAATACCAGCAGGGGCAATCCAAGCTCATTGGCCCGCCTGATCGCGTATTCAAGGGCATGATTGTATTCCGCCCGCTGGGACTGCTGCATCCAGTAGAGGACGTATTCACCGCGTCCGGGCCGGTATTCGTTCAGAAATGTGATACGGTCGTCATGGATCATTTCATTGCCGGTTCACAGGGGACTCACGCGCCAATCAGCTTCCTCCGGGCGGTAGATACTCGCCGTGGATATTGGACATTGCCCTGAAAAGATTATTTTTTGCTTTCCTGTTCATTCGTGAAAGTTCGCCTATCAACCGCTTCATGTCGGCGCGCCTGGTTTTGTCGCCGTGGGGGCATTGAGAATTTTCCACCGGGAATTCCCGCAGCCGCGCGTAACGCTCCACTTCCTTTTCATGCAGCAGTATCAGGGGGCGGATGATGTCGAACTCGCCGCCGAACATCGACAGCTTCGGCGGCATGGAGCTTATGGAGCCGTTGAAGGTCATGTTGAGGAGCAGGGTCTCCAGCGCGTCGTCCATGTGGTGCCCCAGGGCCAGGCGCCGGCAGCCCAGCTCCTTGACAAGCCTGAACAGCTCCTTCCGCCGGTGCCAGGCACATACGAAACAGACTGTCTTGTTCGGGTCCCGGGTGAGATCGACTTCTATGGTCCTGTGATGAAAGGGGATGCCCAGATCGCCGCAGAATCGTTCGTAGTAATCCAGATCGAGATCCCGGGTGATGTTTCGCACCCTGATATGGACTGCATGGATATCATAATGTATCGGGATCCATTTTCGCCGTACGGCCAGGGCCTCGAGGAGCACGATGGAATCCTTGCCGCCCGAAACGCCCACTGCGATACGGTCGCCGGCGTTGATCATGCCGTAGCGGTTTATGGCGCGTCCCACGGTCTTCTGGACCTGGAGGAGGTATCTGGAGCTTTTATCTGCCTGCATGGCGCTGTTTTCCTGCGCGGGGAACGGCCTGCCGCGGCATCAGTTATTTGAATTTATCAAATGAATTTTTTTTATCATAGCCGACCAGCTCCACGTAGCCTTTGCCGGCAATGGCTTTCCCTTCCGAGGCGCCCTCCGCCCTCACGGCTCCTTCCCAGTAGGTGACCGGGTTGAGCGTCAGTTCCTGTTCGGGCAGCAGGGGCTTCACGGTGAGCCGCAGGTTGAGAGGCTTTACGGTTATGTCCCACCCCGCGGGGTAGACCGCCTTTGTTCTCGGGCTCGTCCAGGTGGCGGTTGCCGTCACATCGACATCGGTAAGCTTGAGGAGCCGGGTCTTCCCCGCCGCATCAACGTAGGTCCCTCCCGATTGAGAGACCACGGCATCGTTTTCTTTTATCAGATAGATCATGAGCTCCGTGTTGTTCTCCAGCTGAATGCTGAACCAGTCCCAGCCGATCCTTTTCGAGACAAGTCCCATGGGACCGAATTCGTGGTCCATCCACGATTTCCCCGTAACTGTTTTTTTCTTTCCTTTAACCTGGATGGTCCCTTCAGCTTTCATGTTCGTATAGGAATAATAGTAATTGGTGTTGACGCCTTTTTCAAGAATTCCGCCGGGACCGTTCAGGGCCGCCGCCTTGACCGGCGTCAGCTTGAGGTCGATCGAATAGCCGCGCATTGCTGCCCTGAGGAGGTGGGAGCCATCTTTGGCTTCAACGGACCACCCGTTTATGAAAACATGGAGGCGATCAGGGTCGGCCTTCCATCGACGTGAGAGGTTGTGAATCTCCGCGGCCTTGAATTTTTTCTGCTCCAGGTCCGTGACAGCAAAATGTCCCAGCATCGCGACTTCCTTGATCCAGTGAGCCGGCATCCTGAAAAGCCATGCCGGGGCCCTGTCCTCGCCGGTGAGGCGCTTGAAAAAGGTGACCTCGAATCCATACTCCGCGCCGTCATCGGCCTGAAGATGGCCCGTGTAATACCACCATTCTGTCTGCGCGTTGTAGTGGGCCGCATCGTCCCGGGGAAGTTCAACGGGCCTGACAGGCCTGGTATGATCAATAATGTATCTGGGTGAGCAGGATATGATCAGGGTAAGCACGATTATAGGGAAAATGCGGCGCATGGAGCGTTATCCTCTTAAAGTGGTTTATTGCCCCGGATAATACATCACACAGCCCGGAACATTTCTGACAGGGCAATCTTGTACTTAATCCTGTATTGATGTCAAGAAATATGCCGCTCCTTTGCGGTTTCGAGTGTCAGTGACGATCGGTTTATTCAAACAGGTTCGATTCCCGGCAGGTACAGGCGGCATACAATTTACGGCAATCACAAATATTAATATCCTGAAAATAATAAAAGTTATTGATCATTATTAATATTATTGTAAAATTGCACAAAAGTGATATAATATCTCTGACAGGTGGATGCAATGGCAGCTGCATTGATTGTTGATGATTCAAAATTCATGAGAAAAATTCTTCGTGAATCCCTCGAAAGCGGCGGACACAATATTCTTGCCGAGGCGGACAATGGAGCCGACGGCATCGAAAAATATAAGACGCTGAAACCCGATTTTGTCACCATGGATATTACCATGGGCGGACTTGACGGGATGAAAGCGGTCCAGGAAATCAGTGCTTTTGATCCGAAGGCCCGGATCATAGTGGTTTCGGCCCTCAACGAAAAAACGATCAAGATGAATGACCAGGCCATACACGCGTCAGCGTATGTTCAGAAGCCCTTTGATAAGAGCGAACTTCTGAACATCATCAAGGGCGTGCTGGGATAACCGCCCGGCACTACCGGTTATCATTGACATGAGCGGCAATTATTTAAAATTGTATGCCGCCACCGGGGCGGCAGATTCCGTTTATTTCCTCAGCGAGGGATCCGTCTACTTCTATCTCTCCAACGTCGACAAATACGCCATTACCGGCAGGAACCTCATCATCGGCTCCACTGAAATAATCATGAAACAGCTCCTGGACACGGATACCGGCCGCATTGAGACCGCTGTCGCCGACGGCGGCAGCGCGGTGAAGAAAATCCCGCTGGATAAATTCATGGCCGGCCTCGGCAATTATTCCTTCGTCCTCAACGCCGCCATGGTCCTGGCCAAGCAGGTACTCCTAACCAGCCAGATATTACAGAAGAACATGAGCGACCTGGAGGGCGAAGAAAAAAAAATGCGTGAGTATGCAGTCACCTATTACGGCATCATAGACAGGCTGAAGCAGGAATACGACAAGCGGAGGCTCCCGTGGGTGAAGGAGCTTGTCGAGCAATTCGATGACACGCTCACCTATAAAAAAGGGGAAGCCTACTGCAAGTCGGCAGAGCCGGCCACCATGACCATGGTCGCGGCGCTGTCCGACAAGGATGTGGAGTTCCAGCGCGGATCGATCATCTGCGAGGAAAACACGCCGGGGAATGAATTGTATATACTGAAAAGCGGCGTCGTGGATGTTGTCATGAAAGGGAGCAAGATCAGCATGATCGATCAGCCGGGGACCGTTATCGGAGAGACGGCGCTCCTCCTGGGGGAGAACCGGGCAGCCACGCTGAAGGCCAAGAACACGGTCGTCATGACCAGGATCCGGAAAGAGGACCTGAGGGAAGTCGCTGAAAAGCAGAAGGATTTTCTCTCCAGCATAGCGACCACCCTGGCGCGGAGGCATTACTATAACGTCGCCAGGATAGAAACGGTCAACAGGTCCCTTGCCGAACAGCTCATAGACAAGGAAGCCGCGGGGGGAGACAAGCGGGTCGTTGTATCGCGCCGCGCCCACCATGAGCTCAACTCGCTCAGGGACAGGCTGGAGGATGTGGTGATGGAAAAGAAGGCTGATTTTCTCAATGACCTCGTGAACGGCCTCTGAGGCCGGCATCGTTTACCAGTTCAGCGACTTGAGCCAGTTCATCTCGGCCTTCAAGTGATGTTCCAGATACGTGAAGATTTCATGGTATGATTGCTCGCCGGGCTGTATTTTGTCATCGTCGATCTTCTTTTTTATCGCTTCCAGCTTGTCCTTCAGCATTGATATCCGCTGTTCAATGAACTGCTTTTTCTGTTCTTCGGTCAGATAGTTGATGAACATGAGGACGATGTCTATGTCGAAGTGGATCATGGTTTTGTCGAAATACTGCTTCAGGAGCTTTTTATAATACTTTTTACCGTTCGGCATGATTTCATATATATACCGCTCCGGATTCCCGCTGTCCTTTTCGGTACCGACCCGCTTTACCCATCCGTTATCAACCGCTTTTTTTATGGCGTAGTAAATGGAGCCGAACTTTATGTCCACGTAATCTTCAAGCCGCTCCACTATCTTTTTCTTTATTTCGTAACCATAGAGGTTTTCTTCCATTAAAAGGCCGAGAATAGTGATTTCGATTTTCATAGCCAGCTCCCATGGTAATGGTTGTGCGGTGACGATTCTTCATGCGGTGTTCCAGTGAATCACGTCATCCGGGGTATATTGGGCCCCAACACTCTTCAATCTTCTATAATAACTGTTTCTCTATCACGGTACCATCAGTTGTTTCCCTTCCATCGCTGCAGGCCCTGGGGGAGAACAATTTGATGTCTATATAAGAAACAAGTCCAATGAACATTATCTTTTTTGGCAGGGTATTAGTATACTAGAGGGTATTTCTAAAATCAATATTAATATTTATATATCAAAAAAAAATGTATAATTTTATCATTATTAATATATAAATTTATTCATTTAACCAATTATTTGACAGGTTTTAAAGGATATTACATAAAAAAGAGTCACCACTCGCGGCAATCGAAGAAGGCCAGATATAATTCGATACAAACCGGGGTTTGCATTTTTTTCGTTTATCGATCCGGTTATATGATTTACTAATAAAACAGGTAACCGGCATGATGCATTAGCATTATTACAGGAGAGTTTTTTGAAATTGAAGAAATCCATACAGAAACTTGCATCAGGGGAACCCCTTACAATCATCGCGCTGGGAGACTCGTTAACCCGGGGATGGATGGTGAGAAAAGGGTACCTCGAATTTTTTGCAGAGATGCTTAAAAAGAATTATCCTGATTGCGACGTGACCATCATGAACCGCGGCATCCCCGGCGACACCGCCGAAGGGGGATTGTTCCGCCTGCGGGAGGACGTGCTTGACTGCGATCCTGACCTGGTTCTCGTCCAGTTCGCCCTGAACGACGCTTTTACCGGCATTCCGCCGGAACGGTTCAAGAATACGATCAAAACGATAGTTGACCGGGTACGGTCGGACACCTGTGCGGAAATCCTCCTCCTGACCTCGGTACCCATCATGCACCAGGATGTGGATTTCATGGCTGAAAATTTTTACAACAGGCTCATCGAAATTTCAAACGAAGAGACCATCCCCATCGCGCTCGTGCATCAATACTGGAAAAAAAAGATATCGGAAGGGACCGATATCAGAAGCCTGGTGCAGATGGACATGGTGCATCCCAACGTTGAAGGGTACCGCCTGATGGCGGAGGCCATAATGGAAATCTTTGCCACCGGTTCCTAGTGGCTGTCACTGAACGCCCTCAACCCCTCCGTGGGGGTGGGGGCATGTGGTACAGAAAGCGCATGCATGATGGATAAAGGAAGATTTCATGGACTACAAAAAGGAAATAAAGAAACTTCAAAAACACCGGCGCGGTTACTATCCAGCGGTGACAAGGCTCATGGACCTGTATCATGCCGCTGCCGCGTCAGATTTGCCGGTTGAGTTAATAAACGACAGTGACGTCCTCATCATCCTTGAGCTTATTGATGTCGGGTATCTGGATGAGGATGTCCTGGTCATCAAAAGGCGCTATAACGACATAACCGGCCTCCTCTATACCGGCGGCTATCCCCTGACCGAAAACGGGGAGTTGTTCTACCAGAAGGAGCGGCGCACACTGAAAGGCAGGATCGCGAATCTGGTAAACCGGTTCCGCGGCCGGCCCTGAACCGTGCCTCACCACACCCCCGCCTGCCGCGCCACGACCATGAGGGGCACCACGATGATTATGAAGATCATTGTGTTTACCACAAAGAGAGAGGAAGCGAGGCGCGAATCCAGGTCAAAAAGCAGTGACGTCACCACGGAATAGACCGCCGCCGGCATGAACGACTGAATCCGGATAACGGATTTTACATTGCTGTCAAGGGGGACGATGATGACCAGAAGGCAGATCAATGCCGGGATGACGAGGAACCTGACGGCTCCAAGGGCCAGGTGTTCGCGGCGATAGGATGAGATTCCCTTCACATCTATTGTAAGTCCCAGGGTCCAGTAGTAGAGGGCTACCGACGCCATGATGAGGGGCTCCACCGGAGGGTCAAGCGCGGGCCGGGGCACTCCCGAGATGAGAAGGACGATGGCGATGAGGGCCGCGCAAAGAGGCATGTTCTGATAGCCGGTCACGAAATTCCGGATACCGGCGCGGAATGTCCCTCCGGAGCCCGCGCGGGCATAGGAAAAGATGACCAGGAAGGTGTAGGGAACGAAATACGTTATGAAAATTGATGAGAGGCCCAGACCCGTCTCTTTCAGAAAAATATAGCAGATAAACCCCCCCATGGTGAAGCCGTGATTGGACAGTGACGAGCTTATAATAAAGGTCTTTCTGCCGGCGCCTTCAAGACCGAGCAGGGGAGCGATAATGATTCCCGCCAGTAATCCGGACAGCACGATAAGCAGTCCCGCGGCCGGCAAAAAGGCAAGATCGAGGGTTATCTTCAGCCCCCATATGGTCCAGAGGATAACCGGCGGCTCCAGCGCCATGAGATTTATCAGCAGGACCTTTTTTGACGCAGCCGTGGTATCGGGAAAAATTTTTTTCATCGCTATTCCCGCCAGGAAGGGCAGGATAATGAGGAGCTGGAACAGGATGAATTTTAATATCAGCGGCACGGGCGGACCTCAACTGCTTTCATGGTTGCGTTGCACGATAAAAAGATCAATGTATTTATCGCGGCGGCGAAAATTTTTGCTGGATTATTTTCAGCCGGCTGTTAGAATCATCTTGCAAAGCTGGAATCAAAAAATTCCGTTACACGCGTCCATAAACCATGCCCATATTCGCCCTGAATGAAGAGATCATATTCCCCCCGGTCAACCTGGCGGAAGAAAGCGGCATCCTTGCCGTGGGAGGCGACCTGTCGCCGGAGCGGCTCATCGAGGCCTACCGGCGCGGCATTTTCCCCTGGTATTCCGACGACGACCCTATCATCTGGTGGTCACCCAATCCACGCTTCGTGCTGTTCCCGGACGACCTGTATGTGTCCAAGACCATGCGGCAGGTGCTCCGGAGAAATATCTTCCGGATTACCTGCGACAGGGACTTCCGCGCCGTTATCCAGGGGTGCCGGGAACCGCGCAAAAGGGAACGGGGAACCTGGATCACCGATGAGATGCTGGAGGCTTACGAGCGGCTCCACGAGCTGGGGGTTGCCCACTCCGTCGAGGCCTGGCAGGACGAAGAACTGGCGGGCGGGCTGTACGGCCTGTCCCTGGGGCGCTGCTTTTTCGGGGAATCGATGTTCACCAGGGTCGACAACGGCTCCAAAGCGGCCTTCATCACCCTGGTGAAGAAGCTCAGGGAGCTGGGATTCCTCATCATCGACTGCCAGGTCCACACGGCGCACCTGGAGAGCCTGGGGGCCATTCATATCGACCGGGAAGACTATCTCGCTATTCTGGAACAAGGATTAAAGGGGGAGACGATTCAGGGAAGCTGGAAGGGCATGCTGTAGGGGCACGGCGTGCCGTGTCACTGCAGCATGCCGTCTACAATGTTTCCATCTGCAATGAACCGATGATCTTCTTGAACTGCGCTTTGAATTTCAGGTGCTGGTCCCTGCCGGTCTTTCCGGTGATCAGGACCGTGTAGCCGTCTTTTGACACGGAACAGGTTTCCGATATGTTTTTGTTTTTGTCCCGTGCCAGTATCCAGAGGTATTGAATGTCGCCGGCTTTTTCCCACCTCTTTTCAATAAGACTGCAGCCTGATTTCCGTATCCAGACCTCGGCACTGTTTTTCATGTCCCCCCTTTCCATGGTGAGTTTGACCAGCTTGACGGAGAAATTCCCGTCATCGCTATGAAGTGATTTAACAACGCCCGTATATGTTTCCGCTTCACCCACGGTTTCCTCTTCCCAGCCGCGGGGGAATGTCAGTGAAAGCTCCGGCTCGCGGATGGTGATTGTCATGCTGGAGTCAAATCGCTTTTTTACATCATCACCCTTGTTCCTTTCAGCGGCATACTCCATCCGGTTCAGAAGAAGTGAAAGTTTTTTTACCGCCTTTTTGTCGATTTCCCGGTAGTTGGATTCATTCATGACCCATGAATCGATCCTGACCTGCGGCATTGAGCTTATGCGGCCTTCCAGTTCCGCCAAATCCCGGTTCGTGGGGGCGTCCCTGAAGGAAACTTTCTTCTTTTTGTAGAAATCCAGCAGGGTGGCAAGCCTTGCCAGGGATGATTTCACTTCATTGTGAAGATATTTCTTGGTCGCGAACTCGCGGGCTATCCTGGCGTCGTCGAATTGGTCAAGTGACGCCGCTATCGAATTCATCTTCAGGGAATATTCCAGCGATTGCGATGGTGCGGCTGTCCCTGCTTCTTTCATGAAGGCCCTGAACTGTTCGGCATAGCGGAACAGGGACTTCTCACCGTACCGGTACTGTTCGAAGAGTTCAACGCATTCTCCCGTATGACGGTACAGGACGTCGATCTCATCCTGGGCGATTGTTTCCTTGAGGTTTTTCCTGCTGATTTTGCCGGCTACCGCCGTTGAGGAGCGCTTCATGAGATACTGTCCGTAGGAAACCCGGATGTCGCTTTTCATGGAATTGGCGGCCCCGATGAATTCGGACTTGAGATCGCGGATGGTTCCCAGGTCGCGTTTTGTCAGGTGCGTCCGGTCGTTTCTATCCAGGACCAGACCTGTTCCGATGAAGTTGAAGAGGAAGTGTATCCTGGCCATGGATGCCGCGAAATCCTTGTGGACCCGGGGATCTTCGATGGATGCAAGACGCGAGCATTCCGTCACCAGGGCCGATGCGAACGTGAGATACTCATGGTTCCGCTGAACGCGTTCCCGGTATTGCACGACAAGGGATCCGCTGTCGACGTGTTTCCCTTCCGAGACGATGATAATGCACTCCAGGGATTTTGTAGCGTATTCATCAATGAGTGAAAGGGCCGCATGAAATTCTTTTTTCGCCCTGAGGAATTCCCCCTCGTTTGATAACTGCAGGTTCTCTCCCTCTTTTTTCCTGAGGAGACGCGCTTTTTCCTCCTCGCGGGAAAATATTTTTTTCATGCCGGCGGTATGGCGGTTGATGGCCGCGTCCATCCTTTTGCCGGTGCCGTCAAAAAATGTCCGGTCTTCCCTGCCTGTCAGTGCGGCGATGGTCCTCCTGCGCAGCCTGTCAATATCCTCCAGGACTCCGGCCGTGCGGAGCGGGGCGGGGATTTCCATCATCATGGCGTTTCCAGCTTTTTTCCCATCGCTTTTTGCCCCTGATACGTTATTCGCCTGCTGCGGATGCCGCCCCCTGAAAAGCAGTGATTCCAGGTCAGCCGGATTTTTATGATACAACATGATGCGCCCGGGGGAAATCGTGCCTGACGGCCTGCCGGGCCCATGAATCAGCGCTATTATTTTTTTACACGCACCGAGGTCCCGTGCCAGGACTGAACGTATCCGTTTCCAGGTCCCCGAGGCTTCCAGCGCGGCGCTGTCGTGGGGGGCAGCATGGGTACCGCACTCGGCGAGATATTCCCGGGTAAGCCTGACCGCCAGGGTCCGCAGTTCTTTCGCGTTTGTCCTGTTCCGCTTTTCCTTCAGCGCAAGGGTCATCCTTCCGGTGATATCGGCGACAGCGTGGTCAAGTTCTGATTTTCGGGACGCCATCATCCTGCCGATGAAATATTCGATGGCAAGGCTCTTCCATTCATCCCTGCTGATATGCGTGTCCATGATCCGCTTTGCCAGTTCCGGGCTTTTTTCCGAAAATGAGGCCTGTATCATGCCCTGCAGGCGCTGTTCCACCGCCTCGCGGACTATTGAGGAAGAGGCGCCGCTACCTGTTTCGTTTACCAGGGCTTCAAGCTGGTGAAGGGCGAAGAGGGGAGGCACGGTCCTCCTGACCTCCGCGGCGATCCCGGTATCCGTCATGACCCGTTCCTCGTGGGTCAGGGAACCGTCATCCCGCATCTCGCTTTCGAATACGGCTATGATGTCGCGGGCCCTGTTCATTTCGTTATCTATGATGCCCAGGACCTGCCGGTCCAGGGAGGTGTTTTTATGCAGCCGCGCCTTTTCCTCGGAAAGATTCTGGAGGCGGATTTCCCACCACTGGTGCCGCTTTTCAACAAAGCCGTGGGCATTGCCCAGAAAGATCATTGCCATCAGGAGAGATGCGGATATATGGATTTTTTTCATGACACGGCTCCCGGTACGAATTTGCGGTATAAAACGGTTATGTCGCTATGATTAGTATCGTATGAGAGCTTTAAACTGTTTAGCAGTTTGCTGAAAAAAGGGGGATGATCGAGGCACGCGTTTATAAGGATGTGTCAACGCGCCATTCGCCCGAATAGACATTGAACCGGCCGGTTCTCAGGAACCCCACGAGGGTCAGGCCCTTTCTCCTGGCAAGGTCCACCGCAAGACCTGTCGGTGCCGAGGCCCCTGCCGTAATCCGTATCCCGGCGCGGGCTGATTTTAACACCATCTCGTAGCTGAGCCTCGACGAGAGGATGCAATAAACCGCCTGGTGCAGCTTTTTTTCCAGGAGCAGTTTCCCGATGCACTTGTCGTAGGCATTATGCCTGCCCACGTCCTCGGCAAAGGCCTGAGGACGGCCGCCTTCATCGTACAGCGCGGCGGCGTGGGCCGCCCCGGTTTCCCTGAAAATTTTCTGCCTGGATGAGAAATCGTCCTGAAGGTCAAAGATTTTCCGGGAGGTAAACCTTGCCGGGAGCGGGTCCGCGGTTTCCGAAAAGGACGGGATGAGGTCCGGTTCTTTCGCGATGACCCCTGAAGAACTCCTGATTATTTTTATTTCATCGGAATTCCTTCTGCCCGTATCAATAATATCCATGATAACCGTTGAATCATCCCGCTGCTGAATATCCCTCACATCATGCGAGGAACGAATCCTTCCGTCGCCGAAACAGAGTCCCATCGCCAGTTCCCTGTCCATGCCGGGCATCCTCATGCAGTAGTACGCGGGTTCCCCGTTTACGATTATGGCAAGAGATGTTTCGACAGCAAGGGAGTCCGTTCTTTTCTGATATTTGCCATCGGCAAAAACCATGACATCTTTTTTTTCGGTTTCCAGATTTGTACCTCGTTGATTACGGGTTTTCAGATGATACGGTGCCTCATTAATACATTACCGACGCTTCATGGAAAGCATTTTATTTAAAAAACAGAGGCGATGCTCATGAACATCGCCTCTGCGTCTTGCGCTGGATTTGCTGAAGGATTCGCTTATTCTTCTCCTTCCTCTTCTTCAATTTCCACATCGGTGTCTTTATCGTTATCGACTTCTTTCAGGAGCTGATCCGCTATGGAGTTGGCGTTTCCCGCATCGATCATTGTTTTGGCTGTCTTGGCGTACTCGAGGACCGTAATGGCCTTATCGATCGTGATGCCGCTTTCCTCAAGTTTCTTGCATCCGAAGGGGACCATCACGGATATAGTTAATAGTATAACAACAATTCTAGTAATCATGATTTTTTCTCCTTGTCTGTGCTATTTTCACTTTTGCAGGCGTTTCATTGCCTTGTGGTGACGCTTCATCTCCTTGTCGCGGAGCATGGTGGCCTTTTTCATGAGGGCTTTATCATGCTTCTCTTCGGCGATTTCTTTCAGGCGATCGATCTTCGCAATGCGCTCGTTGTGCTTGTTGTTTTCTTTTATGATTTTATGTTTTTTATCTACCTTTTTTCCTTTCTTGCCCTTTTTATGCTTATCCTTTTTGTGCTTATCTTTCCGGTCGTCGCGCCGATCCATGCGTTTTTCTTTCTTGTCTTGATAACGCTCAATTTTGTGCTCTTTTGCTTTTTTCTTTATTTCCTTCTCATTTCTGGCATTCCCTGATACACTTAAAAACAGGGACAGGCTGACAGCGAGCATGGCGATCAATAAAAATTTCACATACTTCATTGTTTTGGATCCTCCTTGTATTATATGGTAATGGGAAAAACTCCTCAAAATACCCTGTCTGAAAGGTGCCGTCAAGAAGATTTTTGTTTACGGGCTTTCATGGAATCATGCCAATGGTTGTGCTATGCAAACACTATAGGTAACCGGCTGACCGCGAACATCAATTATCCTTGACTTATTGTCTTAACCATATCCATTTATTGGGATTATGCTTTCACCGGGATCCGGACACACGATATGATGGGTACTGTCATCAATAACCGCTTCGAGCTTCACGATCTCATTGCCACAGGCGGCACGGGCGAGGTGTATCGCGCCCTGGACCGCGAAACCGGGAGGGAGGCTGCGGTCAAGGTGCTGGGAAACGGCGCGTCACGGCGGGCACAGGACATCATCCGCTATCATGGCGTCCTGGAAATAATTACCAGGGTCAACCATCCGTCGGTCGTACGCGTACTGGGCCATGATGTGACCGGAATGTCCGGGCGTCCCCGATGGATCGCCACTGAACTGGTCCGGGGACCGAACCTGCATGACTACCTGAAAGACACCGGGATTCTGTCCATTGAGACGTCCCTTTCCGTTGCGGAACAGGCTTGTTCCGCCCTTGCGGCGGTACATGATAAGGGCGTTGTGCACGGCGACCTCAAGCCGGGGAATATACTGCTGATCGAGGCAAATGATCAGCCCGCGATCAAGCTTATCGATTTCGGCCTGTCGCGTATGCGCGAACCCGGCCGTGAGACCGATGCCGGATACGTATCAGGCACCTTCCGGTATCTTTCGCCCGAGCAGTGCGGTATCCTGCGCCTTCCCGTTGACGAGCGGAGCGACCTCTATTCCCTGGGAGTGCTTTTCTATGAGATGCTGACGGGAGTAACGCCGTTTCCCGGCGACAGCCTCATGGAGGTGCTGCACCGGCAGGCGGCATCGATGCCGGAACCCCCGTCGCGGAAGAACCCGTCGGTACCGCCAATACTTGACCGCGTCGTCATCAGACTCCTTGAAAAGGAACCGGAGCGCCGCTACCAGACAGCCGCCGGGCTTGCCCGCGACCTGCGGAGAATTACCGCCGGTGAAAGGGATTTTTCACCCGGGGAGCATGACGAAGTGAAGATTGATTTCCGTACCGCGCTGGCGGGCCGCGCCGCCGAACTTGCCCGTCTCGTTGAAAGGATCGACGCGACGCGGGAGGGGCGGGGCCGCGCGGTGTTTCTCGCCGGCGAGGCGGGAGCGGGCAAGACGCGCCTTGCCGAGGAAGTGCGGCAATACGCCCTTGCCGCGGGCATGGCTTTTATCGAGGGCCGGTGCGGCGGCGGGGACGAGCCCTTCGGCGCCTTCCGTGAGGCCCTGGGAGACTACGTGCGTTTCTGGCGGGGATATTCACCGGAACGGCGGGAAGCTGTCGGCCGCCAGGTCCGTTCTGCCTGCGGCAGCCTGGGCGGAATTGTAATCGGATTCGCGGGAGAGGCGAGGGAGATACTGGGGGAATGCCCTGCGGTGGTCCCCCTGGATACGGACCGGGAAATCCAGAGGTTTTACGTTACCATGGCCCGCTTTTTTCTGGACCTGGCCGCCGCCGGGGGGGGGCTGGTCCTTTTCCTTGACGACCTGCACCGGGCTGACGGGGGCACCCTGCGCCTGGCGGCGGAGATGGCGGCGCAGGTCCGCGAAGCGCACCTTGTCCTCCTGGGGGCCTTCCGCGACAGCGAGGTGCCGGCGGACCATCCGCTCCGGGAAATGACGGGGAGCGACGGGTGCATAACCGAAACTGTCCGGGACCTGGATGAACCGGGCATCCGGGATTTCATCCGGGGTGTGCTGCCCGTCGAAGGGCCCGATCTCAACGACCTGGCCGGGTATGTGTTCAAGCGGAGCGGCGGCAACCCGCTGTTTGCCATCGAGGTGCTCAAGCAGATTCTCCGGGAGAAGGTAATGACGCGCGGAGCAGGGCGGTGGATGGTGGACCGGGATCGTCTGAAAACCATGGAAGTTCCGGATGGAATTGTCGAAGCCCTGCTGCGCCGCATTGGGCTGCTGCCTTCCGTTGATCGTGATCTGCTTTCCCGCGCCGCCGTGATCGGGAAGACCTTTGACCTTGACATTCTCGCCGGGCTCGATGAGGAGGGTGCGATTGCCATGGAACACCTGGTTGCAGTCATTGACCGGGGGATACGGGAGGGCTTGATTGAAGAGGACTCCGCCATATCGGGTCGCTATGCTTTCACCCATGACCGGGTGCAGGAGGCGTTTTACCAGGAAATCAACAGGCAATTAAAAAAGGCATTGCATGAACGAGTGGGTTTATTGCTGGAGGAAAAATACCGCGATAATGAGGACGCGATCATTTTTGACCTGTATACCCATTTTATTGCGTCAGAACATGAAGAAAAAATTGAAAAGTACGGCTTTGCTTCGGGGATGAGGGCAATGAAAGAATACGCCTATGAGAATGCGGAACAATATTTCAGAACAATCCGCATCATCATGGAAAAGAAAAGCGATGAAAGGACCGGGACAAAGCTCATACGATGGATCGATCTTCTTGAAAAGCATGGCGAAACGCTTGCATTACTCGGTTTAAGCGATGATGCAATAAGCACATTCAAGCAGATACTTCCATTTATTATTGAAAAAGAAAGAAAAGCACACATCTATTCGGAAATGAGCAGGGCGGTTCTGCGAAACGGCGATTTCGGTCTGTGTGAATACTATGTAAAAGAAGGATTGGCATTATTGGGTGAAAAACTTCCGGTAACCAGGGGCGCGGTTTTTGTTAAAACAATAAAAGAGCTTATCATCCATTTTTTGAATAGCATCATCCCGTTTCACCTGCCGGCAATAATAAGCAAGAATAAAGTCAAAAGTATAATCAATATATATGAACGTCTCAATTGGGTTTATTTTTTTTATGAAGGCTGGAAAGGCCCACATCTGATTCTGAGAATGTTGAACCTTTCCGGAAAGCATCTCGGCGTTTCACGTGAATTGGGGATTAGCGTTAATTTATACTGTCTGCTCTGTTCATCAACAGGATTAATGAAGCGTGCTGAAAGATATTTTTCCCTTGCCGGTAAAATCAATTCAACTATTGAAGATCGGTATGTTGAATCGCAAACACTGTGTAATTATGTATTATATTATGTTTGCAGGGGTGATATTGAAGAAGCGGTTCGAAACGGTACAATGAGCATAAAGATACTGACAGAAATAGGTGAAAATATTGAATTGTACAGGGCAAGCCATGTGCTGATGGTTGCGCAATTTTTATTGTCGGATTATGCTGCAGCTGATACGACATTCAAATCCGTACATAAATATTTCAAAAATGTATTTGATGAGATGGCCTTTTACTTTTCAGAATATCCATCAAGTTTTTATCTTGTTCAAGAGGAATATGAAAGAGCCACTTCGTTGCTTGAGAAATCGATGGAAATGCAATTGCGGTATAAATCATGGTTTATGTATTACAATTCATTGTCATATTATGCCTATGCCCTTGTTGAAAAAGGAATGATCAAGGAATCAATTGAATGCCTGGACAAGGCTCTTGACCTGAAAAAGAGAAATTTTTTCCCCATGCATTATGAGTTCGTATATTTCACCTATGCCATGGCACTTATCAATTCTTATAAATCCGGTAATGCCTCAATGAGTAATGCTGAAAAGAAAGGATTGTTGCTAAAAACAAAGAAGATGTGCAGGAAGGCTCTTCAATCGACGAAACCCTGGGTTCATCACCGGGATATAGCATATCGGGTCAACGCATTGTATCGCAGGCTTGTAAATGATGACGTCAAAGCTGAGAAATATTTTTATTTGGCCATAGAAAGCAGTAAAAACATGGGTAAACGATACGAACTTGCCCGCACCCTCTACGAATATAGTCTATTCCTGAAAGAGCAGGGTCGGGGGTCCGAGGCTTTCGAGCGCCTGGCCGAGTCCCACCGCCTTTTCAGCGAGATAGGGGTGAACGTGTATAACAAGCGCATAGCCGAAGCCCTGGAACGTGCCGGGGAAACACCGGAACGTATTGACGACTTCATCAAAAAGGAACGGCGGCGTCAGCTTCTTGAGAAGAGCGGGGATTTTTCCGCCTGCCATACCATGGATGATCTTTCCGGAATGGTGCTCTCCCGCGCGATGGAGCTCACGGGCGCCCGGAACGCCTATCTTTTTCTCTCTGAAGACACGGGATTGCCGCCGGCACTGGCGGCTTCACGGCACCTTGACGAGGGGAGTGAAGACGAGTACTCCGGAAACATTGTGATTCGCGTCTTTGATACAGGCCAAACGGCGCTGACCACTAACGCGGAGCTGGAGAAGGAATTCGCCGAATTCCGGAGCGTGTCCCGCTACGGCCTGAAATCCGTGCTCTGCGCGCCGGTGCGGTACAACGACCTGGTCAACGGCGTGGTGTACCTGGACAACAACCTTGCGGCCGGCGTGTTCGGTCCGGAGGACGCTGACAACCTGGTCCTACTTTTCTCCCGGGCAGCCCTGGCCATCGAGAACCGGCTGCTCCATGAAATGCTCCGAAAGGCGGACAATGAGAAGAAGCGACCGAGAAAATCGAAGGCGGACCGGGCGAACCTGTCCGCGGCCCTGGATTACCTGAGGAGTCATTACTCGGAAGAAATCACCCGTGAGAATCTCGCCGACGATATGGGGCTCTCTCCCGATTACGTGGGGAAGCTGCTGAAAACGCACACGGGGAAGACCATCCGGGAGCAGCTGAATGAAATCAGGGTGAAGAAGGCCATGGAAATGCTCGCCGATCCGGACAGAAAAATAATCGAAATCGCCATGGAGGTCGGCTTCGACAGCATGCGTACCTTTTACCGGGTCTTTTTCCGCGCCACGGCCATGACGCCCACTGAGTATCGTGAGAGAAGGTGACGTCCCATTCCATCAACCGCAGTTTTTCCTGAGTTTATCTTCAATACAATAATACAATCCTGCAAATCCGCTGAATTACATTACGATTCTTTATTCTGAACTCATGTGCAATGATGTTCGCTTTTTTCTGTAAATCCGGGCTGCAATGACCGCCATGCCCTTCAGCAGGACCAGAGCGGTACAATGACCCGTGCCATATGCAGACATGCTTCTGGTGGCACGACAAGGGTCAGTGAAATGAATAAATTGAAACTATAATCACACCGGTTGCCAGTATATGCCGATTGCTATTAGCGTTGAATAAACAGGTGTAACCATTATTGTATTAGAGGTATACCATGAAGACTCAACTAAAATATCTGGCTTTGATAATGCTGTGCATCGCATTTACTTTTGCGTCATGCAATGAAAAAGAAAACGACAATAGTACTCTTCTGCTGCTGCTCCTTGGCGGGGGGACAACCTTCGAAAATGCCGTAAATCCCGGAGATAAAGTAACGGTAACTGCAGGATCAATTATTTTCAAGATGATATATGCAAATAATCAGGACAGTATTACGTTTCCAATATTAATAAATGAGGATCCATTATCAACAGGGACCCTTACCTGCAGGTTCTTCATGGCAGAGACAGAGGTTACCAATGCGCTATTTGCTACAGTTCTGCAATGGGCTTATAATAATGGAAAAATAAGTGAAAGCGGGACGGTAAACCTTGTAAGTGCAGCAACTGTAAAATATGGAAACAGGGAGCTCATTGATCTTGATAATGACACGACATATATGAAGATCAGTTATAATCCATCAACTGACACATTTTCTGTAGCTCCCGGTTATGAGAATCATCCAGTTGTATTGGTAAGCTGGTATGGAGCAGTCATGTTTTGCAATTGGCTCACGGAAATGATGGATGGTAATACCAATAATCTGGTGTACAGTGGAATGGATGATTCATGGGATGACGAAGAAACTGCAGAAGCTGTTTTGAAAAAAGGTTATCGTCTCCCGTCGATAGATGAGTGGGAGTATTCAGCACGGTATCGTGGAGCGGATAGTGTGAATACAGTATCAGGTTATATAGACCCATATTATACTAAGGGAAATTCCGCCAGTGGCGCAACAACCTATTATAATGACGCAACCGGCGGTCCGAATTATGCCGGTAAGCTTGCCAATGATCTTGTCGCTGTTTATGGATATTACTGGGATGGAGATTCTTGGGAACAAACAGGAGTAACGCGAGCAGATATTGTCAAGGGTTCCAGAATTGCTAATACTCTAGGACTGTACGATATGAGCGGTAATGTATCGGAATGGTGTTTTACTCAAAGCGGGAGTAATCGCATAAGACGAGGTGGTGATTGGAGCAGCGGTGCTGATGAAATGCAAGTGGGCCAGAGGATCATGATAGATCCCGATCCCTTTTTCATAACCAATTATATTGGCTTCCGCATAGCAAGGACCAAATAATTTTTTAATTTTTCTGTTTACTTTTAAACTCGGATATTGTATAATAATACATTCATTTTCATTAAAAAATATTTTATCGTATTCGATTCCTCAATGGACGGACCCGGGAAATGATATGATCATGAAAAATAAATGTGAATATACACTTATTTAAAAATCAGGAGGATCAGATGAAGCGTGTTCTATTGGCAGCAATAATTGTTTCACTAGTGCTGTTTGTAGCAGGTTCAGCCGCGCATGCAGCGGGCGTCGGCCTGTACGGCACCGGGGGCTACAGCATCAATTTCAATCCCGACAGCGGGGCTCTTAACGCCGGGGGCGGACTGGTGATAGACACCGCGGTGGCGAGACCGGGGTTCGGGTACCGCTTCAAGATCGGGTACGAGATTTGGAATGATTATTATTTCGTTACCCATAATGAAGGCGGTCTCCTGGAAAATAAAGAAAAGATCAAGGTCTATGCGGGTAAGCTGAACATGGTTCATACCTTCTGCATCGATCTTATATCGAACCAGAGGGTCAAGTTCTGGATGGGACCGCTGATTCACACCGGGTTCCTTTTCTGGCAGGGTTTCGCGGGCGCCAATATCGGCCTGGGACTGGGCATAGGCACCAACATCCATCTTCATAAAGTTGTGAGCCTCCTCCTGGATATGGAGATACGCCCCGGGTGGCTCATGAGAGGAACGAAGGGCTCCTACATTCACGGCGGCAACGTGTCCTTCCACGGCAATGTGGGCATCATATTCAGGTTCGGCGATGACCAGAACAATAAAAAGTCGTAATCTCATGTAATGACAGTCTCGGAAAGGGCTGGGGCGGTATTCACAGCCCTTTTTTATTGACCCCCTTCGGCTTACCGCGGACATTGACAATAAAAAAGGAGACCACTCATGAATAAAAATTTTCTTGTCGTTTCATTTATGACGGCAGCTCTGCTTGCCGGGTGTTCGTCAAATTACCAGGTGAAACAGGAATATCCGAAATCGCCAAATCTGGGCCGTTATAAGGTTGTAAAAGTAGGATGGATCGATTACCCGGCGGGTCTCTGGCGGGCCTATGGGTTTAGAAGCCAGGGTGAATGGGCCGGCATTATTGCCAATCTCAACAGAAAGTCTCTTCATGAGTATATTGCCGATTCTCTCGGCAGCAGGAAGGTGTCGGGGCCCTTTGCGCCGTCCGCGGGCATACCCGCCGGCGGTGAACTGTATATTAAGTTCGGTTTCAGGGGCATTAACCGGCAGTATAACCTGGCCGCGGGAAACGCCGATTACATGACCGTCACCGTTGAGTTTTATGACATCAGGAGCAGGCGGAAAATATACGGCGCCACGGTTACGGTCAATTCGTATCGCGCCTTCCCCCACAATTGGAAAGCCACCCATTTCGAGGGGCGCCTCGACAACGAGGTCTACAACCTGGCCCAGTTCATTGCCGGGAAATTCTAGGCCTGTATGTGAATTGAAATGATCGTGCCGGTTAGACAAGAAGAAACGCAATCTATAAATTCCATGGCGTGATTAACAGAAAAGAATGGCCGTTCCGGCGGTCAGAAAATATTAAGGCGGTATTCTTCTATTCCGCCCGCAGCGCTTTCTTCTTGCTGAAATGATGTTTAACCGCGTCGAGAAAGGCTGCGCAGCGGCTTATCTCTTCAAACACCGGGAGCCCCGCATCTTCCGCTAGGGCACGGTATTGTTCATTAATGGGACTCCGCCCTACCTGCCACATCGCCACCGGCTTTCCGTACTGTCTCTTGAGCTCGCCGATGCGTACAAGGTAATCGGGCTTGCCGAACTCCCAGGCGAAGGTTTCCAGGATCATGGAGTCCACGGCCGGGTCTTTTAAGATGGCCTCGGCGGCGCCGATGTACACCTTTGCCGGCCCGTTCAGCTCCACCGCGGGCCACAGGTCGACCGGGTGGGAGGGTTCCATCCAGGGCGGGAAAAGTTCCTTCAGCGAAGTTATAGTCTCCGGCGAGAGATCGGCAAGCCTGATGCCGCGGTCCTCCAGGAGGTCCGCGGTGACGATGCCCGCGCCGCCGGAAAAGGTCATGACCGCGGTGCCGCCGCCGGGGCTGCAGGACTCGGTCTTGGAGAAGCCCCGGACCATGTCCATGAGCTCGTGCATGTCGTACACCTGGACAATACCCGCCTGGCGGAAGGCGCCGGAGTAGACGGCGGAAGACCCGGAGAGGCTTGCGGTGTGGCTCATGGCCGCCTTTGCGCCCGAATCGCTCCGCCCGGATTTGAGAACCACCACGGGCTTGTCCGTGGAGCGGGCCAGCCCGATGAATTTCCTGCCGTCGATGATCGATTCCAGGTAGCATCCGATGACGCCCGTGTTCGGGTCTTCGATGAGATACTCGAGGAGCTCGGTCTCGTTCAGGTCGCACTTGTTGCCGATGGAGCAGACCTTGCTGAATCCGAAACCGCCGCGGTCCATCATCATCAGAAGAAAACCCGCGGAGAGCATGCCGCTCTGCACGATAAGGGACACGGGGCCCGGCTTCATAAGGGTGGTCCACCTGTCAGAGTACATGAAGGAGAAGACGTTCCGCGTGTGGCCGTCAAGGTAGCCCATGCAGTTGGGCCCCCAGAGGCGGATGCCGAGTTCCCGGGCCAGGGCAACGGAATCCTCCTGGAGCTTTTTCCCCCCGGGACCGACTTCGGAGAAGCCGGCGGATTGGATGATTATACCTTTAGCTCCTTTTGCGGCGCAGGCGCGGATGGTGTCCGGGAGGAATCTGGCCGGTATAAAGTAGACCGCCATGTCGAAGTTATCGGGGATGGATGCAATGTCCGGATAACAGGGAATGCCGAGGATTTCCCCGTACCTGGGATTGACCGGGTAGATCCTGCCTTTATAGCCGGCCAGGGCGTTATTCACGAGATGAAAACCCCCCTTCAGCCTGTTGTCGGTCGCGCCGATGATGGCGACTCCCCGGGGATGAAAAAAATAATCTACCATAAGACTATCCTGCGCCTCTGTTGGCTGTTCAATCCGGATTAATTTCCCGAACAGACCTTTTTTCCAAAGGTGCCTTCGACGCACTTGCCGGAATTAATGCAATCCGCATCGTTGTTGCACGGCTTTCCGCTTTTACCGGAGCTGCCGAAATCAAACTCTTTTTTCTTGACGCAGGCTCCGTCGGTGCACGTCAGTCCGAAGGAACACTCGTTTTCGTTGAAGCACTTCTCTCCCTGACCCTTGCTGCCGGCCATGACGGTCATTGATATGAAGGCTAATAATAATGCCGAGGTAATGATGCAGATTTTTTTCATGAACTCCCCCCTGTGTTAATATTGAAAAGATAATTATGAGATACAGGAAGTCCTGTCAATTGAATAATATACTTTAAAATACTTATTATCCGTGCCCCCTTCGGAAGGGGGGATTTCATTCTCACAGGCTTATAAAAATACGCTTCCGGTAGAGAATATACATGATACCCCACCAGAAGAGAAGAAAGGCCGATGCGTAGAGGAGCGAGGCAGCGGGCGGTACAAACCACGGGGCGAAGGCATGGGTGAAGATGTAATTCTTTATCGTCATCGGCGTTCCCTGCGCCGGGACATGAAACGATATCATGGCCTTGCCCGCCAGGGAGGAGAGGATGTACACGGTAATGGCGTTTCTTCCCAGGACAAGGAAGGGCACGGCGGGGAGGCGGTGCCGCCTGACATCGCACAGGTAATGGAGGGGGAAAAGGAGAAGTACCGCCAGGCCGCCCATGAATAGAACGTAGGCAGGCGTCCAGAGGTTCTTGTTGATGGGGATGATATGGTCCAGGGCCAGCCCGGCCGCTGTCAGGAGGATGCCGGCGCAGGGAGGCGTCCACCATTTGGTTTTTGCAGCCATGGAGGCCTGCAGCATTACCGCGGCAAAGACGCCTATCATGACGCTGGCGACTGCGGGTATCGTTGAAAGGAACCCCTCCGGGTCAAAGCCCTGCGCAGGGGCGTGCTCGTAGGTGTGGCCATGAAAAAGGGCTCCATCAACGAAGCCCGGAAGATTGCAGCAGGGATCGAGGGAACCTCTCCCGAAACCCTCAGGCGTAACCCACAGGAGAAGGGCGCCATAGAGAATGAGCAGAAATATTGTTATTAATAGCCTTGTCCGGTTACCGGTGAAAAGATATATGATTGCCGTAAAAAAATAGCAGAGCCCGATCCTCTGGAGCACACCCGGTATCCGGACTGTTGTAAAATCAAAAAAGGGGAAGAGGTTCAGTGCAAGTCCCAGGGCGATCAGAATGACTGACCGTTTAATAACTTTCATCATCAGCGCCGATCGCGGTATTTCCTCCCTGGTAAGCGATGAAAAAGAGAGGTGAATGCTTGCGCCAACGGCAAAAAGAAAGAAGGGAAATACGAAATCTGCGCCGAGCCATCCGTGCCACGCGGCATGGCGGAAGGCGGGGTACACGGCGCCCCAATCCCCCTGGTTGTTGACCAGGATCATGGCAGCCATGGTAATGCCGCGGAACAGGTCCAGTGACATGAGCCGTTTATTTTCGCCGGGTGTATTCTTCATGCAGGGAGATCCCTTGTATGTCCATCACAGGAACCTGTTTTTCATGCCGGAGTCAAATAAAAAAAATTCAAAAAATCGACAACTTTTGTTGCCGATGCCATTGCTATTTTGTATATTCCGTCGGTTGTACTTAAAAATAGAATGGGAGCCCGTTGGGCCCCATGCACGATATGGATGGGTAATTATGATTTCCTCGAAAAAACCGTTAATGCTGTACCGGGTCTGTTTCCTGTTTTTCCTGTTCCTCCTGGGTGTGTTCTACTGGCGGTGCGCCAGCCATCATGACCGGGGCGGTGCCGGAAAGTCGGTTTCCGCCTCATGCGAGATTGGTCGTGAGCAGATAAAGGACAATAGTGAATTCAGCGGCCCGAAGAAAGTTGCCATCACCGGGTTCAACAGCCACGCCATGGAGCCCTTCATTACCAGGGACGGCAACTACCTGTTTTTCAACAGTCTTGATGACGGAAAAGACACCTGCCTCTACTATGCCAGCAGGGTCGATGATGTAACCTTCAATTTAATAGGAAAGATCGAACGGGCGAATGGAACACCTCCGCACCTGGACGCGGTCCCCAGCATGGACCTGGAGGGCCGGTTCTATTTCATATCCAAACGCCGGTACAATTATGACCGCACCAGCCTTTTCAGCGGTAATTTTTTAAACGGCGCCGTACTGGACCTGGATGTCCAGCCGGGGAACCTGTATAAGCGGACCCCCGGATGGATGGTCATGGACGCTGAAATAAGCCCCGACGGCAATACGCTCTATTTCACGGATGCCCATTTTAACGGCGGGAACATTCCCGACAAATCGGATATCGGAATGGCACGCATGGCCTACGGTGATTTCAATGTCAGTACCGGTTCATCGGAGACCCTGAAGGCGATCAATACCGATGACCGCCTTGAATACGCGCCTTCGATAAGCGGCGACGGCCTCGAGCTCTTCTTCACCCGCTTGAACCGGTGCACGTCATTGCCGGAGATATTAATGTCAAAACGGAGTTCCCTGTCTGAACCGTTCGGCAAACCGGAGCGGATAGCGTCGCTTTCAGGTTTCGTGGAGGCGCCGTCCATCTCCTATGACCGGAAGACCCTCTACTTCCATGCCAGGGACAATGGCATGTACACCATTTACAAGGTCTCCCGGTAACGGGCCGCGTTACTTCACCCGTACCGGCTTGACGTCCCAGATTTCATCGGCGTACTCCCTGATGGTGCGGTCCGTCGAGAATTTTCCCATCCCGGCCACGTTCAGGATGGACATCCGCGTCCAGGCCGGGACGTCCAGGAAAGCGCCGCTCACGCGCTCCTGGCACCTGACGTACGATTCATAATCGGCCAGGCGCATGTACTGGTCGCCCCGGGCGAGGAGCGCGTCCGCGACGGGGCGGAACAGGTCGGGCTGGTCTCTGGAGAAGAATCCGCTGCCGATCATGTCCACGGCCTGGCGCAGTTCCGGGTCCGCGTCGTAGAAGCGGCGCGGATCGTATCCTTCCGATTTCATCCGCTCCACCTCGCCGGCGGTCAATCCGAAGATAAAGATATTCCCGTCTCCCACCTCTTCCCGTATCTCGACGTTCGCGCCGTCCATGGTGCCGATGGTGAGGGCGCCGTTCAGGGCGAATTTCATGTTGCCGGTGCCCGAGGCCTCCGTGCCGGCGGTGGATATCTGCTCGGAGAGATCAGCCGCGGGAATGATCTTTTCAGCGTTGGACACGCAGTAATTGCGGATGAACACGACCTTCAGCGCTTCTCCGACCCGTGGATCGTTGTTGATCACGTCAGCGACGGAATTGATGAGCTTTATGGCGAGCTTGGCGAAATAATATCCCGGCGCGGCCTTGCCTCCGAAGATGACCGTGCGGGGAA
>CAZZHU010000014.1:659-9451 GCA_964654045.1 uncultured Leptospirales bacterium | reverse complement strand
CGCCGGTCCGACCGGCTATGATCCTGTTGTAAAGGGTGATGACATGGAGCAGGTTCAGAAGCTGACGCTTGTACTCGTGCATGCGCTTCACGTGGCAGTCGAAGATCGAATCAACGTTCACCCGTATCCTGTTGTGGGTCCAGATGTACCCGGCCAGGAATTTCTTGTTTTCCATTTTCACGTTTCGCCAATCCTCCCGGAAGGCGGCGTCATCGGCCAGGGAGGCAAGCTTCTTCAATTCAAAGAGGTCCGTGATCCAGCCTTCGCCGATCTTGGATGATATCAGCGACGAGAGTCCCGGGTTGCAGAGCCTGAGCCACCGGCGCTGGGTGATGCCGTTGGTCTTGTTGTTGAACTTTTCCGGCCATATCTCGTGGAAGTCCCTGAAGACGATTTTTTTAAGTATATCGCTGTGGAGTGCGGCAACGCCGTTCACGGAATGGCTGCCGGTGATGGCCAGGTTCGCCATGCGAACATGCTTCTCAGGCCCTTCCTCGATGATCGACATCCTGGCGAGGAGGGCATTATCGTGGGGATATGCCGATCTGATGCCGTCAAGCAGGCGCCGGTTGATCTCGTATATAATCTGGATATGGCGCGGCAGTACCCGCTCGATGAGGGCCACCGGCCATTGCTCCAGCGCTTCCGGCAGGATGGTGTGGTTGGTGTAGCCGAAGGTCTTCACCGTGATCGCCCAGGCCTCCTCCCAGTCAAGCCCCTCCAGGTCGACGAGGATGTGCATGAGCTCCGTTATGGCAATGGCGGGGTGGGTGTCGTTGAGCTGGATGGCCACCTTGTCCGCGAACCGGTCATAGCTGTCGTGGTACTTGCGGTACCGGCGGACGATGTCCTGCAGCGTTGCGGACACGAAGAAGTATTCCTGTTTGAACCGCAGCTCCTTTCCCTGGATCACATTGTCGTTTGGATAGAGGACCTTGGAGATGATCTCCGAGTGGTCTTTATCGGCCACCGCCAGGTGGTAATCGCCATGGTTGAAATAGTCCAGGTTAAAGTCCCGTGTCGACTTGGCGGACCAGAGACGCATGGTGTTCACGGTATTATTGCCGTACCCGGGGACCGGCGTATCGTAGGCCATGGCCATGATGTCATCGGTGTCGACCCAGTCGCTCCGGAACCTTCCCTGTTCGTCGTAGTACTGGTTGACCCTGCCGTAGAACTTAACCGGGTAGAGGAACTCGGGCCGCTCGAATTCCCAGGGATTGCCGTAGCGGAGCCAGTTGTCGGGCGTCTCGGCCTGGTATCCCTGGATGATCTGCTGGAAGAAGATGCCGTACTCGTACCGGATGCCGTAGCCGTAGGCGGGAAGCTCCAGGGTCGCCATGGAGTCCATGAAGCAGGCGGCGAGGCGCCCCAGGCCGCCGTTGCCGAGTCCCGCGTCCCATTCAGCCTCGCGGAGTTCCTCCATGTCATGGCCGAGCTCGCGGAGAGCCCGTCCCGTTTCATCATAGAGTCCTTCGTTTATCAGGCAGTTGCCCAGGGCCCTTCCCATCAGAAATTCCAGTGACAGGTAGTAGACCCGCTTGGCGTCTTCACGGTAATAGGCCTGCTGGGTTTCGATCCACCGTTCCACGAGGCGGTCGCGGGCGAGCAGCGCCAGGCTCTTGAAACAGTCGTGCCTGGTCGCCGAGAACTCGTCCTTCGCCAGGGAATATTCCATGTGGTGAATGAATGATTGTTTCAGGGATTCCACGTCCCTGCCCTGGAGTTCGTTCGTTGTGGTGGTGAGCTTTGATTCCGCCGATCTTTTTTTTGGCATTGGTTTCCCCCTGTATCCAGGCGGGTATCAATCCCGCCTTTTTGAGTGTACCCGGTAAGACAGGTATGGAGCGATGGCGACGAAAACCAGGACCAGAACCCAGACCCTGCCTTCGAAGACGTTATAGGCTTCGAGGAGGACCGACCAGGGATGGCCGGCCACGAAGTGGAAAAAGAGGAATTCGAAGGCCACGGTAAAGGCGAGCCACAGCAAGCCAACCGCAACGGCCTGTCGCGGGGATTCGAGCTTCCACTTCAGCCCGATGGCCCAGATGTAAATCCCGAAAAGTATGATGCCGGTAAGGGTCGACAGCTGGTGGGCGGCCAGTTCTCCCAGGGCATTCTGGTAGGTGCAATCGCGGATCGCCCCGTTCACAATGGCGATGAATACCAGTGGGAGCCAGAGAAGCGCGTATTTGAACATCATATGAACCTCGCGTTCATGGTAATCCCGGTGAACGGGACATACAGTGGCCCGAACCGGTTCAGGCAGTGGGCTCAATGTTTCATAAGGATACCACGGTCACCGTAATTGTAAAGGATTATTTAGCCGGCTCACCCGGGCATGCCGTCGGCAATCACGACCCTGTTCCGCCCCTGCCCTTTGGCGCGGTACAGGGCATTATCCGCCTGCCGGATCAGTTCGTGGGGTTCCATGGTTTGGTCGGGCACCATGATGGCGCTGCCAACGCTCACGGTGACATAGGGCTGTACGGTGGAATTTCGATGCTCTATCCGGAGGCCTGCAATGCCGGTGCGGATCTGCTCCGAGGCTTCGCGGACATGCCTCTCGTCGGTGTCATACAGGACCAGGACAAATTCCTCTCCGCCGAAACGGGCCACGAGGTCAAGGGGGCGGCGCTCATGGCGCGGCAGGGTCCCGGCGATTTCTATGAGGCACCGGTCGCCCTCGAGATGTCCATAGGTATCGTTGTAGAGCTTGAAATAGTCTACATCCAGCATTATCACCGCCATGAGCTTGCGGTCGCGGGCGGCCTGGCGCCAGAGCCGGCCGTAGCTTTCATTGAAGGTGTGGCGGTTGTATATCCCGGTAAGGCCGTCATGTTCCGCCATGTCTTTCAGGATCTTCCGCTGGAGATAGTTCGATCGTATGGCCCGTTCCACAATGTAGCATCCCCCTATCCCGATCATGTTCATCAGGACCAGGAAGAAGCCGCTTGATACGATGATCATCGTATCCACGCCGGTCATGATGGATACGGCCAGGTATGCGATCAGGACGGTACCGGCGCAGGCGATGGTCATGCGGAAGAGAAGGCCCGTGACGAAATAAACGATGGCGGTGGTGAGAATAAGCGATTCATACCTGACGTAGGAGGCGTAATGATAATTGATATGGAAGATGGCAACTATGCCCAGGCCCGCAACGAGGGATGCTAAGAACACAAAGGGAAGGATGGCGGATTGAAAACGCCTGATAAAGGCGGTGATGCCTCCCAGGATCATGACGGGCAGCAGGATGCCAAATCGGATAATGGTCGTCCACACCTGACGGTCATGCGGTATGAAGACGCGGTCCATCAGCTCAAAGGCGGTGATAAGGATAAAACCAGCCAAGATTGAGATAATGAACTGCGGCCTGATCAGCCGGCAGTAGGATTTCCTGAATTCTTCCTCTATTTTTCTGGAGAACAGCAGGAGGGGAAATCCCTTCCGCAGTTCACGGTTATAGGGCAATGTTGAAAGATTTTTACCTGGTTCTTTTTTTTTCCGCATGCCGAACATTCGATCCACCTGTCCTGTAGACTGCCATATTTAAATTATGAAAGGACAACATGGTCAAGAACATTTCAGGGCCATACCTGCGGAGGATCTCCGGGAGAAACAGGCGCATTACAGGGCATGCTGAACTCCCCCGGACAGTCGCCGTATGAGTGGAATTTACTAATTTTATTGTCATGCCCCGGAGACCGCTGTATATTTACTCCATGAGCGGCAAAATCAGGGTCGGCATCAGTTCATGCCTCATCGGCGAGAAAGTGAGGTACGACGGCGGGCATAAGCTCGATCATTTTCTCGCGGAGACCCTGGGTAGATTCGTCGAATACGTGCCGGTGTGTCCCGAATGCGGGGCCGGCTTCGGCGTTCCCCGGGAAGCCATGCGCCTTGCAGGCGATCTCGCGGGGCCCCGCCTGGTGACGGTGAATACGGGCAGGGACCTTACCGGCCCGATGAACCGGTGGATCGCCGGAAAGCTCCGGGAGCTTGAAAAAGCGGACCTGCGCGGTTTCATCTTCAAGAGCGGATCGCCGTCAAGCGGCATGGAGCGGGTGAAGATCTATGACGGGAAGGGCAATTCCCGGAAAAGCGGGGCGGGTCTCTTTGCCAGGGCCTTCATGGAACGCTTCCCGCTTGTCCCGGTGGAGGATGAGGGCCGGCTCCATGACACGGGCCTGCGGGAAAATTTTATAGTGCGGCTTTTCGCCTTTGACAGATGGAAGGAGGAGTGCACCCGTGACAGCCGACCGGCCGCGGTCATAGGCTTCCATGCCAGGCACAAGTACCTTCTCATGGCCCACAGCCCGGCAAAGCAGAAGGAGATGGGAAGGCTGGTTGCGCAGGCCGGGGCCATGGGCCGCGGGGAGTTCTTGAAGCGCTACGAGGAGCTCTTCATGGGGGCCCTGCGGTGCCAGGCGACGGTGAAGAAAAACGTGAACGTTCTCGAGCACATGGCGGGCTATTTCAAGGACCGCCTGGGCGCCGATGAAAAAAAAGAGCTCGCGGAGGTGATCGGGCAGTACCGGCGGGAACTCCTTCCCCTTATCGTTCCGGTTACGCTGATCAGGCACTACGTGCGGAAGCACGGGGAGGAATACCTGGACGGCCAGTATTACCTTGATCCCCATCCGCTGGAGCTCAAGTTAAGGAACCATGCGTGAAGAAACGGTGAAAAACAAGATACGTCTGATGGTTGAATCGCAGGCGACCGGCGTGCTGGCCACCGTCATGGACCGCCAGCCCTACACGAGCCTGGTCGCTTTTTCCTATTCCCCTGATCTCAAGATGATATTCTTCGCAACTCCGAACAATACGACCAAGTACCGGAACCTGACCGATAATCCGAACATATCCCTCATCATCGACAGCAGAATTTGCAATCCGAAGGATTTTAGTCGATCCGCGGCGATCACCGTGATGGGGAAAGCCCATGAACTCGCCGGCGAAGACAGGTCGCGACGACTGGAGGACCACGCAACGCGGCTGCCTGGCCTTGCTGAATTTTTCAACTCGCCGGCTATGGCTATGTTTCAGATAGACGTGCAGGCATATATTGTCGCGGACGGGCTGACCGAGGTGGCGGTATATAATCCGTAAGTGCCCGCATTTCCTTCTCACCTGATTTTTTCCAGGTATTCCCGCATGTCATCCGGCATGGGGCATTCAAACGATACCCGCTTTTTTGTCACCGGATGGTCAAAGGAGAGCCCGGCCGCGTGAAGAAGATGGCGCGGAGCCTCCATCCAGGGAAGGGGCTCGAAGAGACCCTGGCGGGCGCGCCGGACGAATTCCAGGAACTGGGCGTCAGTCCTGCCGTAGAGCTTGTCCCCGACAAGGGGATGGCCGGCATGGTCCAGGTGCACGCGTATCTGGTTGGTGCGGCCCGTGGCCGGCACGCAGCGCAGCAGGGTGGCGCCGGCGTAGCGCCCGATTACCTCAAAGCGGGTGAATGCGGGCCGCGAGCCGGGCGAACCTTCCGGCACCACTTTTTTCCTGATGGATATGGAGCTTCCCTCATCCGGCGCGATGGCGCCTCCCACTTCAAAGGATTCCCCGGCGACAGGGCCCCGCGCCACGGCAAGATATTCCTTTTCCACGGTGCCTTCCTCGAATTGCTTCACCAGGTTCCGGTGGGCGTCGTCGGTTTTACCGACGACCATGATGCCGCTCGTTTCCCGGTCCAGGCGGTGAACCAGTTTGACAGGGCCCCTGTGTCCCGCTTCGGCCATCCGCCGCCGTAAAATATATATGAAGGTGTTCTTGATGAAATTCCCGTCGGCGTGCGAGGGGAGGTTGCCCGTTTTTCCCGCCACGAGAAAAGCTTCCTCCTCGTGAAGGATCGCGATGGCGGCGTCGACCGGCGGCTCCCGGAGCACGACCGTGTAGGAAACCATGTCGTTTTTTTTCAGCGGATAATCCGGCCCCGATGCCGCGCCGTTAACCGTTACGGAACCTTCACGGATGATTTCAATCCACCGGTCGCGGTCGTGGTATTTGAAGCGGGAACAGAGAAAATCGACAAGACTCCGGCCGGCTTCGCTTGATGTGATCCGTGATGAAAGGGTTGTTTTCTCAGACATGTTTTTTCAACCGCAGCGGGATGCCCGCCTTAAGGTATCCCTGACCAAGTATGGAGGGCAGCCATTTTTTTCAATAACTTTACAAGAGCGACCTCGCCCTCTAGATCACCCTTTCCTATCAAGACCTCACCCCCTAACCCCCTCTCCTTGGTAAGGAGAGGAGGAATGTCTTATCAGTGTATTTTTTCCAACTCCCCTCTCCATTTTATGGAGAGGGGCCGGGGGTGAGAATGTATGGTCATGCATGGAGTTCTGGGTGAGATCGTGTTTAGATAAAAATGCTTGTGTTTTTTGTTCTGTCTATGGCATATTATTCTGCGTCAGCCGTTCCTATGCATTTAATTTACCATCAAAATGGAGGCAATATGAACAGAGTATCAGTCAAAATCCTCAGGCTCATGCTGGGCCTGTTTTTCATCGTGCTGGGAATCATCGGCGTGATTCCGCAGCTTCAGGAGAGCGTGTTCTCCCTGAACGACAACTACAACCTGGAAATCGTATTCGGCGCCGTTGAGCTGGTATGCGGCATCATACTGATCATCGGACTCATCACCTTCGCGAGGAAAAAGGCCATAGCCACGGCCAGCATCGTCGTGTTCTTCTTCTGGATACTGAGGATCATCCTTTCCAAGTTCATCTGGGGCCTGTCTGTCGGCAACAGCGGCATCCTCTTTAAACCGGTTTTTTCGGTATGGATACTCGTCCTTTCCGTTGAACTGGTAATCGCCGCGTCCCTCTATGTCGTGTACCAGGCCTACGAGTAATCCGCGGTTATTTCAGGTTCATCACCGCAAGGAAGCCGTCATGGATCGCCCTGTCGATCTGTGCCGGCTTCATCGAATCGCCGATGACCGTGTAGGGAATGCCGGTCTTTTCAATGGCGTCGGCTATTTTTCTCACGGAACGCGATCCCACGGCGTTCACGATGTGATCGAATTGCCGTGATTCAGTTTTGCCCTCGTGTTCAAACACGACGGTGCCCCCCTTCAGGGATGTCACCTTTGCGCCGGTGATGACCTCTATGCCGTAACGCTTGACGCTTCCCATCAGCACCCACCGGGTCGAGCGGCCCACCTCTGCCGCGGCTTTTGGGAGCATTTCGAATATTGTCACTTCCTTGGTTCCCCTGGTGCAGAGCTCCCGCAGGCGCTCGACCGTTTCCGCCTCGTACATGAACAGGAAATGCATGGCCTCGGCGGTCAGGGTCCCCTTGGCAGCGAGGAATTCCGCGGTCTCCAGTCCCACGGCGCCGCCGCCGATTACGGCGATATTGTTTCCCAGCATCGGGTCGTTCATGAGCACGTCCCAGGCCGGGACCACCTTCGGGTCGTCAATGCCGTCGATGCGGGGCCTGACCGGCTCGGCTCCTTCGGCTACGATCACGTGATCCGGCTTTCTCTCCCTGATGAACTCAAGGTCCACTTCCTGCCCGAGGTTCACGTCGATATCGTACTTGTCCAGGAGCGCGTCGTAATAGGCGATGAGCTCCCATATCTCATGCTTGTGGGGCGGCGCGCCTGCTATCCAGAGCTGGCCGCCGATCCTTTCGGCTTTTTCGAACAGTTCCACGGCATGGCCCGCTTCGGCCGCCCGGGTCGCGGCTTCCAGGCCGGCAGGGCCGGAGCCGATAACCATAATCTTTTTCGGCGACGAGGTCTTCGCGATGTTCCGCTCTCCCTCGTAGCCGGCCCTGGCGTTGGCGATGCAGTAGACCGCCTTGCCGCTGAAGATGCTGTCCGTGCAGCCCTGGTTGCAGGCGACGCAGGGACGGATCTCGTCCACGAGGCCCTCTTCGGCCTTTTTAGGCCAGTAGGGATCGGCGATGAGGATCCGGGCCAGGTTCACGATGTCGCAGTAGCCGTCCTTGATGAGCTGCTCGGCGGAGAAGGGATCGGTGATACGGTTGGAGGCGCTCACCGGTACCGACACCTCCCGCTTGACATTCAGCGCCAGGTACGAGTAAACCGACCGCGGCGCGTCCATGGGAAGCTGCGGCACCGGGGCCTCGTGCCAGCCGCCGGTGACGCTGATGAGGTCCACGCCCGCCTTTTCATACACCCTGGCAAAGGCCGGGGTCTCGCTGCTGGTATTGCTCCCGGTCACGAAGTCGTTGCCGGCCATGCGGATTGATATCGGGTAATCGGGCCCGAGGGCCGCGCGCATCATTTCCAGTATCTCCCGGGGAAAACGGACGCGGTTCTCGAAGCTCCCGCCGTACCGGTCCGAGCGCTTGTTCTTCAGGGGCGACAGGAACTGGGTGATGAGGTAGCCGGCCGAGCCGATGATCTCAACGCCGTCGAAGCCGGCCTCTTTTGCGCGCACCGCAGCTTTCACGAAGCCTTCCTGCGCATCCCGGATATCGTCCAGGGTCATTTCCCGGGGCACCAGTTTGGAATACTTTGAGTAGATGGGAGACGGCGCGATCGGGTCCGGGCCGCCCGTGAACTTGGAATAGGAATAGGCGCCGGCGTGGAACAGCTGTATCCACGACAGGGCGCCCTCCTTCCTGATGGCGGATGTAAGCTTCGCGTAGCCGGGGATTTTATCGTCGGAATCGAGCAGCAGTATGACCTTGCCGCTCCCGACGACGTCGAACCCGACGGGACCCACGGTAACGATGCCGGCGCCGCCCCGGGCACGCTCGGCGAAGAAATGATAATACTTGTCGTTCAGCTTCCCGTCGAACGAATACATGAG
>CAZZHU010000014.1:0-649 GCA_964654045.1 uncultured Leptospirales bacterium | reverse complement strand
GTCCCAGGGACGGGTAGGTAATCCTGTTTTTTACGATGGTCTTGTTGATGGTAATGGGTCTGAAAAGATTATCGAACATGCATCCTCCTTAATGGTCCGGTGCGGAAAAAATTACTTCATTTTTGTTCCCATGGTCTTGTATATTTCCTTGGCTTCTTTCACGGTGCGCTCTATGACCTCGGCCACCGTGGGCATATCGTCAATGATGCCCTGGACCTGTCCGGTCAGGTGAACGCCTCTCTTTAAATCTCCCGCTTCGGTGGCGAGCTGTATTTTCTTGAAGGCCGTCGCCATGTGCATCAGCTTCATCATGTTTTGCGGCTGGGCCAGCATTCCCAGCATGAGCTTGAAGAGCGGCAGTTTCATTTCCCTCGCGATCTGCGGTCCCACGATCATGGCCCTGAACAGGTTTATGCCCTGCCTGATCGATTTTTCCGACTGGGACGTCTTGAGGACGCGGCAGTAGAGGCCGTCAAAGCGGTTCGAGTAGAGGGTATCGTCAATGCTCGCCTCTATCTGCGCCTTCTTCGTGAGCTCGTGGACCGGGCTTTCCCTGGTCATGGAAAGGCGCGTGCCCATGCCGATCGCCTCGGCACCAAGGGCAAAGGCTGCCGCCAGGCCGTGTCCGTCAGCGAAACCGCCGATCGCA
>CAZZHU010000013.1:26027-39634 GCA_964654045.1 uncultured Leptospirales bacterium | reverse complement strand
TTAAGACGCGCCGCCAGCGTTCGTTCTGAGCCAGAATCAAACTCTCCATGATAATTTATCATAAAGATAATTTGGTTCAAATTTTGAATTTTTTAAAGAAATTAACAGAGGTAGTTTATAATACTACCCAGTTTTCAAAGAACTATCACATATGACAAAAAAATCCCCAAGTACAATACTTTTGGAGATTTTTAAACAATCAGTTCGCCTGACCAGCAGGCGCTTAATTATTTTAAATCTTAGGTAACCGTTTTAGTAATCCTATGATTTATAAAGTGAAGTAAAATCAGCAATAGAAAACATTCACTCAAGAGAATGTGAAATTATTTTTTATGGTGAAATCTGTCAAGAGTTTTTAAAAAAAATTTTATTTTTTTTAAAAAATTACCACTTTTTGCTGTCTTCTTCTTCATAACCGGTAAGCATATAATATGCTGCCCTGTCAAAAAACAGAATAACCCGATCGCTTATCTCCAGGGCCTGTTTATAATCAGTCATCTCATTTTCCAGTTTCTCTTTTACGAAAAGCCACATGTGACGTTTTAAAAGAACCAGAGCCTGAAAAAATTGAGAGGCCGGAACACCTTCATGGTGCCTAATTTTACCTAATTTGGTATAATACTCCTTTACTTCTTCTTTAGGTAAACCCTTTACGACCCATTTTGATAATTCTCTATAAACCCTGATCCCAATATCATATAAATCATGGGGATCCATCTTCCGGTAGGCGACAGTCTTCTTATTTCGGAGTACATCATTCATGAAATGTTCAATTATTTCCTGATGATTCTCCTCAATGAGCCTAACAAACTTATTTGTAATAATGCTGTTAGTGATTCTGTTCATTTCGCCCGCCTTATAATGTAATTATTATAATTGCTATAATCAATATTAATTTTGTACTTTTTCCAGTACTATTAAAAAATAAAGCCCCCTTCCTGCAATTTTTATATGAGTATTTATAAAATATTAGCCAAATTATAGTATTTTCCTTATTAATTGTATTAATTGTAAAAATAAAATTTTTAAAATTAGCAATAAATTTTTTTCCTAAAACTATTATTTTTACAATTTTTAGGGAAATTTTATCATGCCACCGGATAAAAAAAGCTAGTTATCAGGAATAAAACAAGGTTATTACACGAATAAAAATAATTATTTGCTTCAATTACAGGATTGAATTATCTGGCACCGGTACTTTGAAATAGCCATTGTATATATGGCTCATTCCCGCCCGATATGTCATAATAGATGATTTCAGGTACTTCATAGGGATGAAGCGCCTTTATTCTGGATGAAATTGTATCAAATAACGACTTCCGGCTTTTTATGATTAAAAGCAGTTCATTGTCTTTGCATATATCGCCCTTCCATCGATATATGGAAGTCAGGCCCGGAATAATATTTACGCAGGCGGCATATTCCCCGGTCACCAGATCATCAGCGATTTCCATACCGGTTTCCCGGGATGGCACCGTGCAAAGAACGATGATACAGCTTTCCACCTGCTACTTTTTCCCCTGTTTAATGGCGGCTATGAATATCCCTGCCAGTTCAACCCGCACTGTTTTCCGCTCCGGAAGTTTTTCAAATACAGCCTCATCGCATAGCAGGTCCATAACCTGGGCCCCTATCTTAGCTTTTACTATCGGCACTTTTTTGATTTTATATACCTTTGGTATCTGTCCTATGACAGATTTCGGTATATTTGCATTAGCGATTTTATCCATTCTTTTTTCAAGCACCAGGATAGAAGCCGGCACTTTATGCTGGTTAACCAGTTCCTGTTGATTATCCATTTTCTGTTTAACTTTGCCTTTAATGATCCTATACGCAACAACGCCGGCGGCAATTATCGCCAGCACTATTACAATTAATATATAACCGCCCCATTCTTGCCAGAAAGTCACAGGAATTCCTCCAAAATTATACAAATTTAACCGGCTGAATCTTATTATACTATATATCAGTCTATCAAAGTATCTCGGCCTATACCCTTATTGCTGTCAATAATAAATTGCCATTTGATGAAGATGCCAGCAGGCTGATTGGCAGACCGCATCCCGCAGGCCTGGAACCGTGGAATTTTACTATGTGATATACCCCGGGAATCAGCTTTTATCATTATTAAAATACTCTACTAAATCTGAAAAACGCTTGATGTTCAAGGTCTTAATACATATTCTTCTATTCAAGAACACGATACGGGCAATAAAAAACATGGTCATGAATTCAAACATAGTGCTGGTCGGAACCGGAGCAGTCGGCAGCTATTTTGCCGGGCGGCTGTCTCAGGCCGGAGCGCGCGTTTCCGCGCTGTGCAGATCTGATTATGATATCGTGCGCGCTCAGGGCATTACCGTACAGAGTGTGGCGGGCGATTTCCATTTCATGCCGGCGGAGGTCATGAAAAGCATGGATGAATATGGCCGTAAACCTGGCTACATTATTGTATCAACGAAGGTCCTGCCGGAAATAGATATTCCTGATTTGATAAAAAGCAAAGTGTATCCCGGGACATCAATCGTGCTGCTGCAAAATGGGATCAACATAGAAGAAGTTGTTGCAGCAGCCTTCCCGGACAACGAGATCATCAGCGCCATAGCTTTTATCAGCGTCAGCAGGCCGGCGCCCGGCCTTATTGATCACAAAGATTACGGAAGGCTTATTATCGGGACCTACCCATCAGGGACCTCGGACAAAACCGGGTTCCTTGCTGACATGTTCAAAAAAACGGGGGTGCGGTGCGATGTTGACCCTGATATAATCACAGCCCGGTGGAAAAAGCTTATGTGGAACGCCCCGTTTAATCCCATGTCAGTCCTCTGCGGCGGCGTCGACACCAGGGAGATGATGGAATCGGAACAGCTGGTTTCCATTTCCAGAGACATTATGAACGAAATTCTTCTCCTGGCGGAAAAAACCGGGCATCCTGTCGTCCCTTCTATCATCGATTCTATACTGTCAGACACAAGGGCCATGGCCCCGAGTAAAACCAGCATGCTGCAGGATTATGAAAACAGGAGGCCCCTGGAAGTGGATGCCATACTCGGGAATGCGGTGCGCATTGCACGCCGTTATGGCGTATCAGCTCCACGCCTGGAAACCCTGTACGGATTGTTAAAGCTCGCGGACCATAAAAACCGGACAGTCTGAGTCCTCAACGCCGCTGCACGAAATGAGCTGACTTTTGCGGACTTTTATTGTACACTACTGGCGGAATAAATACCGTGCGGCAACTATCAGAGTCAGACTGAAACAACGTCACGAGGAATGAATGAACCGGCGGACTATCACATATCATGCGTTATTACTGCTGCTCCTGGCCTGCCCGCCGCCCGCGCGGGCAAGCAGCATCCTCATGGGAAACCTCGCGTCAGTGCACCCCTACGGCGCCCAGGATGCCGCGCGCAACCCCGCCCTTCTGTCCCGTCAGCAGCAGAAAAACGCCATCGGATTACACGGAGGGTATCAGGCCCTCGCTTCATCAAAGATACAGGCGAAACAGCCCCGGATTTCCATTGCCACGCCTGAAATGAGCCGGCTTGATGCCGGCACGGCCCGGGTGTCATATATCGGCAGAATCAATATGTTTTCCCTGGGCCTTGACCTGTCAGGCAAGCAGAGTAATCTTCAACAGACCTATAAATCCTTATCCTGGAACACGAATCTTTTTTTCTCTGATGGCGGTTCAAAACAAACAGGATTCCAGGGCACCACGGCGGCGTCTTTCAGTCTTGCCATTGACGGCAGCAACTCCGTCGGGGTCAAGCTGAACTGCGCCTATGACAGGACCACTACAACAGAAAAGAACCGGACATTCATGTTGTCCGCACCACCGGTTTTTTTCCATGAATACTCGGAAACCTTGAGTGAAACGGCGACAGTAACCCCTGAAATCGGTTATCTCTGCATAATTGAACATACGGAAATCGGGGTGATGTTTTCACCGGGCGCTTTGTCATGGAACAAGGAAACGAAAGAGGGGCTTTCCTACGACCTTAGTTCCCTGCTGGCGCAGTTGATCTTCAAGGCAAAAGGAAAACGTCCCTATTATTTTTCATACAACCGTGGTCCCGGTTTCACCGCCGGCGCTTATACAAAACCTGCCCATGACCTCGGTATGGCTCTTGAATTCGACATGTTCTTTCCCGTTTCTTATAATAATTCATTTTTAGCGCGCGTGGACAGCCTCATACCGCCCATAAGCAGGTTCAGGTATTTTCACAACAGGGAACTCGGGGTGAAAAGTAAAATCACCACCCGTCCCTCTTTTTCCATTCGCGGAGGATTTGAATCATTTCTTTCGAGGACGGTCACATTTAATATCGGTGCCGGATTCAATTATAACATTGTCAAATCGGATAATAAAAATTTTTTTGAACCCTTCCAGAGGAGCTATCAGCATAAAACATCATTTTCCGTGTACGGCATGACCGGGGTCGACCTGCTGTTAAATAAAAACAGCACCCTCACCATTGGCACAGTAGTATCGTATCTTTCGATCAGCCAGGAAGACACCTACACGAACATGCTGATGACCTTTGGACGGGAACTTCACAACAGCAGGCTCAAGCTTACCATTGTGGTTGCCGACACGATCGTTGCCATGTCTTTCGGTTTTTAATTATTCCGCGCCCGCTGAATTATTTCCCTGTCATATTCATTGATACTGTATAACAGGCGCCACAAACCGAAAGGCAGCCCCCTGAATGCCTTGACTATCCGCGAACCATCAGAGTTTTTCTTTTGATACTGTCCCTTTCAGGCTCAAAAAACCATGCATGGACTCCGATATTCCATGACCCCGCTGAGCTTCCCCGGGTTGCGTATGAGGGAAAAAACACCAATTCCACGTCACCGTCAAGATCTTTGATGGATGAGGAGTCTTCAGACGATTTTGACCGGTCATGACCGGATAAGGCTGACATGAACAATGAGCAGGCAATTATTACTAAGGAAAGGTTTATGTAACTTTTTCATCTTTATCCCCTTCTTAAACCACTATGACATATAATTCGATAATTTTTATTTTTTATTATTTTATCAAAATTCTATCATTTGAACGAAAATAAGAAAAACTTGACATAAATATACCGATAAATATTATATACAAAAGAATTTTATCTATTAATTTTTTTTGCATATTTTTCAGGTTCATTAAGAATTGATAGATACAGTGTAGCAATAAAACAAATCAAGTCAAAACATAAGACGAAACCCAGTTTGTCATGAACCTTAATCCTTTTAAAGAAACAAATCTATACGATTTGCAGAAAAATATACTGCAGTTCCTGTCAGATCATTTGAGCTCCAAGCAGGCGATGCTCAAGGACTGGTGGAAGCGCTTTGTCACCAAGGGGAAGGAACGAATTACTATCATGTTCATCCCCCATTCTGAAAAGAGAATCATCAATTTTCATGTATCCATCTTCGCCATTGCAATCATAGCCGGAGCCGTCACCGCCACAATTACGGTGACATCCGTACTGATCATCAATCACTCGTCAACGATCAAAGAAGTATCAAAGCTGAAAAAGTACGGCTCCAATTCGAAAATCCAGATCAAGAAATACAAGGAAGAGATAAACGAGCTGTATGACATTTTCCAGAAATTCAAGCCCGAGATAACCCACCTCTATTCGCTAACCCCCGGCAGCGACATAGATTCGCTCTGGGCCAAGGGCGGCGTTCCCAATCCTGATCCGCCGGCATTCGATAATGGCGAAAATGGCGATAACGAAAACACCAGCGTGACAGCCCCGCCTATCGAAATCCTCAACATACAGGAAGTCGAGCGGGAACTCAAGACGACCAAAAAGGTCCTCTCGAAGATAAAAGTTTTCCTGGAATACAGAAAAAAAATAATTGAAACCACTCCGTCAATCTGGCCGGTCAACGGCTATATCATCTCCCGCTTCGGTCAACGTAATTCCATATACGGCGCAGAAACGGAGAATCATAACGGCATCGACATCGAGGCATTCCCAGGATCAGAGATTCGCGCCACGGCGCCCGGCAAGGTGAGCGAGATCCGGTGGGACCCGGTCCTTGGTCTCGTGGTTTCGGTCAAGCATAAATACGGGTTTACCACGTCGTATTCGCACTGCCAGCGTGTATCGGTGGAACGGGACCAGCAGGTTTCCAAGGGTGAGGTCATCGGCTACGTGGGACGCACCGGGAAGACCGCCCGCTATATATGCCACTATGAAATCATCATCGGCACGGAATTCGTGGATCCCATGCCGTACCTCAACAAAATCTCCCGCCAGTAATTCATCCCATAAAAGCTGTCTAAGATTACCCCTGGATGACATGCCCCCACCAAAAGCAACAATGAAAGTTTTGCCTCACATAAACATTATGGTGTCTCCCGGCCTGTGCTGAAATGAAAGTAAATTCTTAGACGCTATCTCATGAGGGCGCAGTATCCTGAATATTAATCATAATATTATTTATCTGCTTCGAATATCGGGACTGCACTTCAATGCCTTGAATGTCGGATTCGATTAGATTCTCGTCATAAGGTAAAAAGCCGAGTATTTTCATATCCTTTAAATTTTCGGCGATAAAAGCCTCATCGCTTTTTTTACGTATTTTATTCCCAACTACTGCAACTCTTGTTAATCCAATGTCATTGGCTAACGTTTGAATATGCTTTGCTGTTTCAATACTTCTTCTGCCCGGCTCTACTACAATAATAAGAATATCTACTGACGATGCAACAGCTCTTCCTAAATGTTCAATTCCTGCTTCCATATCCATAATAACGATATCATTTCTGAACAAAACAAGATGAGAAATAAGACTTTTCAGTAAAGTGGTTTCAGGGCATATGCATCCCCCACCGCCTTTCTTTACCGTACCCATCGTCATGAGTCGTATATTGCCTTTTTCTATCCATAGCTTTTCAGGCAAATCGTCTACTTTAGGGTTGATCGTAAAGAACGAGCCGGTCGATCCGGGTTTCGCACCTGTTCGCTCTTCAATCAGCGATTCCATTTCAGCAATCGGGACAATACTGCTATCGTCTATACCGAGCGCAGATCCAAGGTTCGCGTCCGGGTCTGCATCCACAGCAATTACCCGGCTACCTTGTGCCGCCAAATAATGGCCTAAAAGACCGGCCAATGTCGTTTTACCAACGCCACCTTTTCCTGAAATAGCGACTTTCACTTTATTGTACACCCGTTAATGCAATAATGTGTATAAATAAATAAAATGGATATCGATAAATAGTTTATAAAGTCCACCGGACTGTCATTAAATTTTCATAAAGAATTATGGTCACTTCTAAAAAATTTTATTTTTACAATAAAAGTGACCGCAAGGAAACATCCTAATTTTATTTTTAGAGGTTCCCTTATAATAGTCATGATATTCTAAAAATGAATTTTCCAATGTCATGCAGGCGACATTAAATCAATATTTATAAAAATAATGATTGAAAAATGCGATCCACAATAGTGTTATAATAATTATTCATTATTTATAATCGCTCTTATCCGATCTTTAGGCTTTTTTATTATCAATTGATTACGAAGAATCAATTAGAATACATGGAGAATTATAGTAATGTGATAAAACAAATTGATTTAACGAAATTTTCTTTCTTTTCCGGGATACCGGCCTCGCGGATTGATGAAATCATTCATCAGTTTCGGACAACAGAGGTTGAGAAAAAACACCAACTTAGACTTGCCGACAATATGAAAGACGCCGTTTATTTTATTTACGAAGGGCTTATTAAAATTTCATATTTTTCAGAATCAGGCAAAGAATATATTATTACAATTCTGAAAAACGGCGATATATATTCTTTTCATTCAGAAGCCATGGCATATGCATTACAAGACAGCCTTGTCTTTGTTATACCCATGGACAGCTTTAAAAATTTATTAATTGAATTTCCATTCCTACACTTCCGCATGTATAAAATAATTGGCGGTATTTTAAAGAAATACAACGACCTTGTTTTGAACCTTGCGTTTAAAGAAGTCTCCTCGCGGCTTGCCAAGTATCTTCTTGAATTCTTCCCCGACAACAACTGGCATACCCTGGGTCTGACTGTTGAAGAACTGGCTTCTCACATGGGATCCACCCGGCAGACAGTCTCAACAACATTAAACCGCTGGGAAAGACAGGGTTGCATAGAGCTGACGCGGGGACGTTTAAGGGTGACTGACAGGGATTCCCTTGAAAAGTTAGTATAAATTTGTATAAAACAGTATAGTCCGGATTTTTCCTGCTCTTATAATAAACCTTATTTGTTTAACAATTCCGCCATCCACATTTTTTTTGCTAAATTTTTTTAAAATGTCGCCTGCATGACATCGTATTTTTTAGAACATACTTATTATATTTATTGATGATATCTTTCAAATACGAACATCCACTACAACTGCCGGTACCCTGGTGATTCCAGGCAAAAGCCACGTTTGTAAAGTATGCTGATAATCCTTTTGTGCCCAGAGCGCTTATCGCATAAAACAACAGGAGGTTATACATGGATTTCAAAGAGGGAATTTTAAAGAAAAGTATCGATCCCGCCGTGCATCAAATGTTAAAACGTGCGGAGGAGCTGAATATTGAAACTGCATGGGACAGATATGAAAAAATGCAGCCTCAATGCGGATTTGGCGAGCTGGGTATTTGCTGCCGTAATTGCAATATGGGACCATGCCGGATAGATCCGTTTGATGATAATGGTGCGAAAAAAGGTGTTTGCGGGGCAACTGCGGATATCATAGTTGCCCGAAATCTGGTCCGCATGATCGCAGGCGGAGCGGCAGCTCATTCCGATCACGGCAGGGATATCACCCATACCCTTTTAATGACGGCAAGGAATGAAAGCGGCGGCTATGAAATCAAAGATGAAGTAAAATTAAAAGCTCTTGCTGAAGAATTCGGAATTGCCACAGAGGACCGAAAAAAAGAAGAAATTGCGCTTGACCTTGCCCAAAAGGCTTATGCCGAATTCGGGCAACAGGAAGGGTATCTTCAATTTTCCCGAAGGGCGCCTGAAAAGAGACTGGAGATCTGGAAAAAATTTGGTATCGATCCGCGCGGTATCGACAGGGAAATCGTTGAAATCATGCATCGAACTCATGTGGGTGTCGATAACGATCCTATCAATCTCATCCTCCAGGGGCTGAAAGCATCCATCGCCGATGGATGGGGCGGTTCCACTATTGCGACTGAATTTTCAGATGTTCTTTTCGGAACTCCTGAGCCCATACGATCCCAGGCCAATCTCGGAGTGTTGAAGAAAGATCAGGTTAACATTATTGTACACGGGCACGAACCCGTACTCTCTGAAATGATCGTGAAAGCCTCATCCGACCCCGAACTCATAGGATTGGCGAACAAATTAGGCGCAAAGGGAATCAATATTTCCGGGATTTGCTGCACGGCCAACGAAGTCTGCATGCGTCACGGCATTCCCATAGCAGGAAATTTTCTTCAGCAGGAGCTTGCAATTATTACGGGAGCGGTAGATGCGATGATTGTGGATGTGCAGTGTATAATGCCGTCTCTGGGGCCACTCAGCGAATGTTTTCATACGAAATTCATCTCCACATCTCCGAAGGCTAAATTTCCATCAGCGGTTCATATGGAGTTTCATGAGGACAAGGCATATGAAACCGCAAAGTCAATAATCAGAGTGGCTGTAGATAATTACATCAACCGGAATCATGATAGAGTGTTTATTCCGGATGAAAAGATGGACTGCATGGTTGGATTCAGCGCTGAAGCAATCATTAAGGCGCTCGGGGGCAAACCTGATCCCCTAATAGATGCCATTAAGTCCGGTAAAATTCAGGGAATTGCCGGTCTGGTTGGATGCAATAATCCGAAAATCAGGCATGATCAGGGACATGTAGGGATGGTTGAAGAGCTTATTAAGAACAACGTACTGATTGTCAGCACAGGGTGCAACGCCATCGCATGCGCCAAGGCTGGATTGATGCTTCCCGAAGCGGCAGATAGGTGCGGTTCAGGACTTAAAGAAATCTGCAATGCGCTTGGCATCCCCCCGGTGCTTCACATGGGCTCATGTGTTGATATAAGCCGTATCCTGACCGTTTGCGCTGTAATCGCAAAAGCGCTTTGTGTCGACATAAGCGATCTGCCGGTTGCCGGAGCAGCGCCTGAATGGATGAGCGAGAAAGCAGTTAGTATAGGCGCGTATGTCGTCTCTTCCGGTATATTTACCGTGCTTGGAACAGTACCGCAGGTTCTGGGCAGTTCCGTTGTAACAGACGTGTTAACAAATGCTGCGAATGACGTGGTCGGAGCAGCCTTTGCAGTGGAAACAGATCCGGTAAAAGGAGCCCAATTGATCATTGCACATATTGATAAAAAGCGCAAGGCATTGGGTATTTAATTGGTTAACAATTAATTAATGGAGTCGAGTTATGCCACAGCTAAAAGAAATTTTTGTAAATATAGAAAGGTGCGTCGGGTGTAAATCCTGCACAATTGCATGCGCCGTTGCGCATTCTGAAAGCAAAAACTTGTTTGGCGCTATTTCTGAAAAACCGCTTCCGAAGAGCAGAATATACGTAGAATGGATTTCTCCTGATAACAAAATCCCCATTGTCTGCCGTCACTGCGAGGATGCGCCATGCATGCATGCCTGTATAAGCGGCGCCATACGTAGAACGGATGATGGTATTATAATAACGGACACGGACAAATGTATCGGTTGCTGGACATGTGTGATGGTTTGCCCGTACGGTGTTATCGGACGTCATCTTGAGGAGCATAAGGCATACAGATGCGACAGATGCACTGACCGCGAGTCGCCTGCCTGCGTTGACGCATGTCCTGTCGGAGCCATTATATTCAGAAGCGTGGATGATTATTCCCGGGATATCAGAAAAAATGCCGCAAGGGAATTTTTATCAACTGCGAAGGGATAGGATAACATGAAAACCAAATACCTGATAATCGGAGGAGGCGCCGCTGGTATGGCGGCAGCGCAGTCAATATCTGAATCTGATCCCGGGGAATCCGTTTTTATTCTATCCGAGGAAAAGGTCAGGCCTTACTTCAGGCCTCTGATTCCATACATCATGAACGGAAGAAAAAAACTTGATGATATCCTCCTGGAAGGGACCGGACCGTACAGGACAATGACAGCAACCATCAGTTCAGCGAATAAAGTATGTTCTGTTGATACGGAAAGCAAATGCGTAACCGCCGCAGGAGAAACATATACGTATGAAAAGCTTCTCCTTGCAACGGGAAGCAGGCCTAAAATGCCGTCAGATATAAAAGGAACAAATTGCCAGGGAGTTTTTACGCTTCGATTTTATTCCGACGCAACGAGCATGGCCACGAGAAGTAAATCTTCGAGACATGCAGTGTTGATAGGCGGCGGGATGCTCAATCTTAAGGCGGCCTTTGCTCTGCGTGAAACAGGATTAAATATTACTCTTGTGGTGAAGTCGCCTGCGATACTTTCTCAGCTTATGGAGCCTGGGGACTCATATCTACTTAGAGATGCTATACATGAGGCAGGGATAAATATTGTGGCAGGTAAAAATGTTAAAGAAATTCTAAGCAATAAAAAGGGCGTAACAAGCGTGGCGCTGGACGATGGAACTGAACTTCCATGTGAAATTGTATGTATCGGCAAGGGCGTTGAGCCTGTGATTGATTATCTTGCCAACAGCGGGATACATACAGATCAGGGTATAGTTGCTGATGAGTTTACCATGACCAGCAAAGACAGCGTTTTTGCGGCCGGTGATGTAGCAGTTACATACGACCCCGTGACAGCCAAGCCAGTGCTGACAGGCCTGTGGACCAACGCGGTAGAGATGGGCAGATGCGCCGGAAAGAATATGGCAGGATTAAAAACATCCTATTCAGGAGCAATCGGCATTTTAAACGCCACGCAGATAGGAAATTGCCCGTTTGTTTCTATGGGCATTGTACACACAAAAGGGACTGATCTGGAAACTCATGTGAAGGCTACCGCTAATTCATATAAGAAACTTATCTTTTCAAAAAACGGTGAGACCCTTGTCGGAGCACTTTTCATCGGCGATATCACCAATGCGGGTTTATTCAGATATATTATCAGAGAAAATAGATATATAAAGAATTTAAAGCCTTATATCATTGACCATAAACTGCATTATGGCCATTTTTTGCACAAAATGCATCAACTCCCTTTTTAACATTACCATTGCTCTGATATCATTCGTATTTAGATAGTCTATTATTGATGAATCAATATTAATAGTGCCGCCAGCCAGATGTTTCTCATCACCTTTATAAAAATTTAATTCGACCGGGTTCCTGGTTCGATGGGTTTAAAAATCATCGTCGCTTCTCTTCGAAATAAGCAGTTCATCAGGCACTTCTTCTATGCGCTCGCCGATCTTAATCGCCATGCGGCTCGACACCACGCCGGGCCTGCACTTGAATTTCTTCCGGCCCCCGATCTTGAGGGTCATGTCGGACCCGACCTTGGTGTCAGGCAGCTTGATGACGTCGCCGATGGTGAGGCGCAGCACTTCCTGCACTGCGATCTGCACCTCTCCCAGCTCCGCGACCACAGGAAGGATGACGGTTTCCAGCCGTTTCTGTATAACCGAAAGGTTTTCGTCCGTGGCGCCCTTCCTGATGCTGGAATACATGTACTGCGCCGACAGTTTCGAAATAACCGGTTCGATGGATATATACGGGATACACAGGTTCGTCATTCCCTCCACTTCGCCGACCTTGGTTTCAAGCGTGATGAGAACGACCATGTCATTGGGAGGGACGATCTGGGCGAACTGGGGGTTCGTTTCGATGTTGCCGAGCCTCGGCCGGAGATCGATAACGTTCGACCAGGCCTCTCGCAGGTTCCCCAGTATCCGCACAATGATGCCTTCCATGACCGAAAGCTCGATATCGGTGAGTTCCCGGCTGATTTTCGTGGCCTCCCCCATGCCGCCGAAGAGCTTGTCTATGATGGTGAAGGTAATCGACGGGTCGATTTCAAGCACCGCAGAACCCTTCAGGGGGTCCATGTTTATAACGGCCAGGGTGGTCGGGTTCGGGATTGACCTGATGAACTCTTCGTAGGTCAGCTGGTCAACGGAAGCGACGTGCACACCCACCAGCGCCCGGAGCTGGGCTGACAGCGCCGTGGTGGTCAGCCGGGCAAAGGTTTCATGCATCATCTGGAGGGTCCGGATGTGGTCCTTGGAGAATTTGTCCGGGCGGCGGAAGTCATAGATCTTGACCTTCTTCTGCTCCTTGGCGGCAGAATAGTCAGTGGTATCCACCTCGCCGGTCGATATGGCGGTCAATAGGGCATCAATTTCGTCTTGTGATAATATTTCTGTCATTTTCTAATACCCTTCATAACCGTGGCTTCCTCATCGGTTATAAGCCACAGGTTTTTATATTGCTCCAGCGTGTACCGGTATTTATACCGGTAGTTCCATTTAATCCCGTACCGCTCCTCTATAACATCAACATAGGCAATTTTCCGTTCCTTTTCAACTGCCTCTCGTATAATTCTGTAACTGACCAGGTAATCATCCCTGTCTCTGGTGGCATACTTGATGAAATCCTTTTCTACCCGGGATTTTTCTTCATAA
>CAZZHU010000013.1:0-26009 GCA_964654045.1 uncultured Leptospirales bacterium | reverse complement strand
GCCCGGATATACTTCTGCACAAACTCGGGGAACGCGTTTATATATTTTTCAACATCGATATACTTGATCCAGTTGTCCCAATCCCTATCTTTTTCAGCCTTCAATGTCAACAAAATTACTTCTTTGGGTGTAATGCCGCGCTCTATGGCATCAACTTCGCTCGGCTTGTTACGCCTTTTCATCTCAATAATTTTAAAGGAAAGCTCGTTATCGCTTTTAATGGCCCTGTTTTCCTCAAAGGCGGGATAGAACATGCTCTGTATCCGGTACGCGGTGTTAAGGCGCATGCTGAAGAGGTCCTTGATGTTAATCGTGTGCACGAATGACTCGCCGGGAGCGAGCTCCACCATCCGCTTTTCAAGTCCCCTGACAAGGTCATTGATGTCACGCTTTTCAATTTTGTACGGTACGATAATTTCTGCTTCCCTGCCGCTCATGTCAAAAACCAGCGGCTGGAACGTCGTGTAATTGGACGATTCAATATCCAGGGGATCGTACACTTCAAAATAATTCTTTTTTTCGGAAATGTTTTTTACATGGATATGGAGCGTCACTTCCTCGTCGGAAAAAAATACTTTTTTATCCATCCGCAGGTGAACGCGCAGTTTATCAGGCTCATACACTCCGGAAAAAACCGGGGGCGTCCATGAGAGCGAAATCAGCACCAATAATAAAAAGTATATTGTTGTTTTCTTCATGTAGAACTGACAATTCCTGATATTAATTTAGAATACACAGACAGACCTCTTATACAATTTCGGTAAAAAATACTTCTTTTGTTATTAAAATTGGACAAATTACGATAAAAATGTATAAAAACATGTTACTTTTTATGTTTTTCGGTGAAATTTAGGAAGCCAGGGGGGCATTAATAGAGGGTGATTTGAAAACAACGCTGTTGTTCTTAGTGTCGATGAATTTTTATCAAATCCTATTCCCGGTAAATATTGAATATGAAATCGAGAATATGTTTCCTGTCTTTTTCATGCATGCCGGCAAAAAGGACATTGTAAATTCCCTTGGCCTCATTGATCGGATCGACCATGCCCACCATTTCTATGATCTGACCGCTGATTCTCACATGTCCCTTCAGGAAGCGGGAACCGCTGATATCAATTTTTGTTTGTATGGTGGCTTCACGATCCGAAAGAAGAATCACCGAGCCTTCATGGAAAATGATTTCTTCCGAGGTGATTCCCTTTTCCGTGTCACCGGGGTCGAACATAAAAAATTTTATCGGTATAGTTACCGTGGCGGTCAGACATTTCCGGTCCGTGCTTCTCGTGATTGCCTCGGTGTGACTGAAAAAGAGTATCCGCGGACCCAACATGATCCTCCCTATGAATTGAAGCGTAAATTCATACGACGCCACGTCCTCCACCCACAGGTATGCTTCAACCTGGTCCCCCTCCTGAAAGGCGTGGAACAGTTCGTCATCGGCCATGGCCGCGAGGTAATAATCAGTGGCATCAATAACGGTGATCTTTGAATATCCGAATCCCCGCTTGTATATCCTGATCACGCTTCCGCTGATTATTTTTCTTGTCGATTCCAGTTTTTTCATAACTAAAGAGCGCCTGTCACCAAATATTTTTGCGTGCCACCACGTCAATCCATGTTGCCGATTATCCGCGCATTGTCAATTATTTAAAGGTTCCCTTCTTTTTCACAACATGTCTCACCCAGGACAAGCCGGCCCGGCCCATGGTGTTGAAAAGCAGAAGACCAACAGGAAGGATTCGTTCTATGAAAGGCGTGAAATAGCATATACGTATCAGCGAAAGATACAGCCCGTCAATGGACCGGGCGGTTATGCAAATAGTATCACCGGATATGTCAAAACCCCAGCGGCGCGCGAGCTTCGCGGCTTCTTCTTCGCCGTCGCGCATGGTAACCAGGGCATTGAAAGGTCCCCGGGGCCTGAAGGGAACCGCCGATGCGCTCTCCAGAGACCGCACCGCGGAATGAGACAATCTGCCTCTCCATTCATGATAATCGAAGGAGTCCATTGGCCCCGATTTTTCAATGACGCAGGTCTGTATGCCTTTGATGCGTTCCCGTGCCTGCCGGCACGCAATGGCGCACCCGGAGAGGAACACCGGCCGGAGCCCGGATTCAGCCACGGACGAGGCGAAGAATTCCGCCTCGCACATGAGCCTGCCGTTCACTTCGAGCCGCGCGATACGCGATGTAAGGGTATGCGCCAGGAACCCGCCGCTCCCTGATGCGGCGTGCATGCCGACCATGAGGAGGGCTCCGGCCCCGAACGTGCCGCCTATGCCGGGGACCGGACCACGCCGGTATCCGTGTATTACGCACGCCCTCCGGTCAATAAGCTCCGGCAGAAGATTATACCCGGTACGGTGGAAATCCTTTATATAGATATGCTTCACGCCCGTTTCAAGAAGGGCCGTGACAACTGCGTTAATGTCTTTAGACATCCCGACACAGGCGGAAGCCCACTCGGGAGTTTTGAATTGCGATGCCTGGTAATCCCAGCACCCGGAACTCCCTTCAATATCTGCTATGATATAAACAGGTTCATGGAATGCTTTCATCGGGTTTCAAAAAATCCCTTGATTTCCTTCATGCGCTCCTCAAACACTATTGAGAAGTATATCTCCTGAAGCGTGCACCTGGCTCCCCTCCCGTATTCGTATTCGAGAAACATGGTATAGAGCTGATCGTCCTTCCGGTCCTTCATAATGAAAAACAGGCAGAATAGATCATCCTGGCTGTAAAAACGTATCCGTTGAATATCCACACCCTTTTTTTCCATGTTGCTCAGGAACAATCCAAACTTGTCCATGAGCGTAATCCCCATGCGCCCTTCGAGGACCATACCCTTCAAGAACTTTCGTATCCTGTCTTCAGCCTCGGGATTGTCTTCAATTACCCGCGTCAGGAATGCCGATTTAAACTGGGCCAGTGATTTTTCCGATATTTTGGATGCGACGGGCGAGGCGCAACAGATCATGATGAGCGGGATTATCAGCGCTGTCCTGTTCAATAGTTTCACCCCATGCATTGTTTAATGTCATGCTCCTGTCGACCTTCTGTTTTCCGGTGCCTGTATGCCGCCTCCGGAGGGGCGGACTCATGAAGACGGTTCCCCGCATGAAAGAGGCATGATAAATAATTCTTTACTTTTTCAATAAGAATGATATATCTACTTTAACAGATAACTATTCGCAGGACCATATTTCAAGAATTTTTTATAATTGTATGAAACGAATCAAAGCACTGCCGGTCAAGATATTCCTCATCGCGATGATCCTGCTGCCCTTCGCGTATATTATTTCAGCCTATGCCTACAGCTATGCCATTTTGACCGGCGAACTCTCTTATGATCCCAGCGTATCTACAAAACTTTATGATTGCAACGGCGACCTTATTTCAGAGCTATTCGAGGAAAACCGCACCGTTGTCGGTCACGGCATGGTCCCGGACATCGTGAAACAGGCCTTTCTCGCGGCAGAGGACCGGAATTTCTACCTTCACTCCGGTTTTGATCTTCCCGGCATCGTCAGGGCCGTCGTAGTCGATGTCCTGAGCGGCGACATCCGGCAGGGCGGATCCACCATTACCCAGCAGCTGGTCAAACAGCTCTACACCAAAGGGGAGAAGACCGTGCGCCGCAAGCTCATCGAGATATTCATCGCCCGTGAATTTGAAAAGAAGTACACCAAGGATCAAATCATTGAAATGTACCTGAGCCAGATCTATTTCGGCCACGGCGTATACGGCGTGGACGCTGCCGCACGGTTCTTTTTCGACAAGGAGATGAAGAACCTGACAGCGATGGAAGCGGCGCTCCTGGCCTCAATGCCGTCTGCCCCCAATCATTTCTCGCCTCTCAAGAACCCCCGGGGCGCCTTTGAAAAAAGCAGGCAGGTTCTGTACGCCATGATCAGCGCGGGTAATATCGGGAAAGACGATGCTGTGATCCAGTTCAACGAATTCTGGACCGCGTATCTTGAAAACATAAAGACCAGGTTCCCGACCCTGGGCGTTCGAAGCCGCGGCTTCGACCGCGCCCCTCACTTCACCGAGTATATACGTCGTATGCTGATAGACAGGTTCGGCGAGAAAATCGTCTACCGGGGAGGGCTGTCGGTATACACCACCCTTGACCTGCGACACCAGAAAGCCGCCGAAGAAGCGCTGCTTACGGGAATTGAAGGACAGAACAAGACGGCAGCCGCGTACAACGCGTCCCGCTTTGACTCGCTGGACCGGCACCTGACAGGCAAACTGCTCGAAGGAAAACGGATCGCCCGCAAAGACACCGAGTCCAGGATAAAATTTCTGAGCGCCTTCCGGAACAGCTCGCTTGACCACATTCTGATGGCTTCGCTGCTCTTCGGCATTGACGGAATGGAGAATGCCCTGGAAAAATATCTTGATGCGCACGAGCAGCTTAAGCAGTTATCACGCGCCGAAGGGGCCCTGGTGGCACTGGATCCCCTTACCGGCGGCATAACCGCCATGGTTGGCGGCAGCGATTTCAACGCGGCGAACCAGCTTAACCGTGCGGTGCAGTCCATACGCCAGCCGGGATCCGCTTTCAAGGCATTTGTCTACGGGGCCGGTATCGAATCAAAGCGCATAACCGCCGCCACCTCCTTTTATGATGTCCCGGTCCTCTTCAAGGGGACCCGCACCCTGTGGAAGCCGTCTAATTATGAAAAGGCATACAAGGGAAGAGTGCTCGTCCGGAATGCCCTTGCCGCGTCCCTCAACATCATATCCGTACTGGTTGTTGACGAGGTAGACCCGAAACTGGTGGCTGAATTCGCGTCGCGCCTCATGGGCCTTCCCCTCAGGCGTTTTTCAGTCGACCCGACCATATCCCTCGGCACTTCCGAGGTATCACCCCTTGAAATGGCCCGCGGATTCGCCGTGTACGCCAATGGCGGCAGGGCCGTGACGCCCCATGCCATCCGGTACGTCATTGATAAAAACAGGAAAAAAATAATCAATAACGAGGAAGCCGACGGGATGGGGAAGCGACTGATATCTGAGCAGACAGCCTTCATCATGACAAGCCTGCTGCGCAGCGTCGTGGACTCGGGAACGGCTACCGGCGGCATCAGGGGAGCCGCCGGATTCGGCCTCCCTGCCGGAGGGAAAACCGGCACCACCACCAAGTTCAAGGACGCCTGGTTCGTGGGCTTCACCCCTGACCTTGTGGCGGCCGTATGGATGGGTTGTGATTCCCAGAAATTCTCCCTGGGCAGCGGCCAGAGCGCCTCCGTGGTATCCGCGCCGGTGTGGGGGAATTTCATGCGCCAGGTATATGCCTTCCGCAAGCCGGGGCGGTTCAAGGGTCAGCCTGGCGGGATAACGGTCCGGTCAATATGCGCAAAGACCGGCAAGATCCCCGTTGACGGCTGCCCCGTGAAATCGGAGTATTTCATTGCCGGGACCGAACCGCGTGAAAAATGCAATTCCGACCATGACGAGATGACCAGCATTATCGACCTGGTGCGGAAGAGTAAAAGCGGCCTTCTTGATAAAGAAAAGTCAAAGATTTCGGATGCACGGGAACAGGAAGAAGATAATTGATTACGGGTCACGCTGTTATGTAATCTGGTACTCTTCTGTTTTCCAGGAAATACCGGTGTAAATTCAAATGAGAGAAAGCCGCATCAGCGTTTTGGCGCGTTCTGATCGTTATACTTGTCCTTCAATTCCTGGTGGATGGCATTGAATGACTTTTCATTATCAAGGTTGAAGCGCTGGAGCACCTCTTCTTCGAGGTAATAATAATCATATTTTTTTTCTTCGATGCTGCACATCTTGTTGGCGAGATAAGTAATATAAACGATATCCAGGTATTCTTTTTTGCAGTTCAGCGGCGCGTGGTGCCACTGGATCGTCTCCACCAGGTATTCAGGCAAGTTCCATTTTCTCGCGATCTGCTCTCCAATGCTTGAATGACTGATGCCGATGGATACTTCCTCAATGACCGTCGATGTCCGCATGCCCCGGTTGCGCACCAGGGTGAACATCCATTCTGACAGGGCCGAACTGGTGGACAGCAGCACTATCTTTCCCAGATCATGCAGGAGGGAGGCAAGGTACACGTTCTGGGCCACCTTTCCGCAGTTGAGTGTCAGCGCGAGCTGGCGGCCGTAAAAGGCGGCCTTATTGCAGTGGTCCCAGACCTGGCGGAAGGATGAATACCTCTCGTCCAGGATGCGGCGAGCGCTTGACGCTATGATGATGGCCCGCAGGTTTTTCATGCCGATCAGGTTGATCGCTTCGATGATCGTGTCGATGCGTCTCCGCGTTATAAAGGCGGCCGAGTTTGACAGCTTCAGCACCGAAACGGACAGCGACGGGTCGATAGATATTTTATCCGCGATCACCCGGTAATCGACTTCCGGATTGGCGCACAGTTTTTCCAGCTCGAGAACATTTTCCGGAAATGTCGGCAGTTCCCGGACTTCGTTCAGGATCTGCTGCTGGATCTTGTTCATCACCGTCACCGGTTTGAGCTGAAACGGCACCACCAGCGAGGTGTCCGTAATCCGCTCATTGGATGAGATCTGCAGCGAATTTACGCCGATACCGGTGTTTTTAAGAAAGAGTATGGTGAGAACCAGCCCGAGTCCCTCCCCTTCCGTGTCATCGGACACGTCGCAGTATACTTCGGAAAAATCATTATAGGTTTTTGCCTTCTGGAGCCGCGTCTTTATCCTGTTCATTTCATCGGGGTGGATCGGCGAGTTGTTCTGAACATTGATGCTGAAGCCTGATTCGAATTTTTTCAGATATATGACGACCTTGTAGTCGCTCTTTTTGAGTTCGTCTTCCACGAATTCCTGGTTATCTATTATGAAGGATTTAAAGCCCTCCATCCCCTGCAGGTATTCCTCTTCGTCGAACATGTCAAGGTTCTGAAAACTGAAGTAGAGGCGTTTCGAATTCGCCTTGACGGCGTTAACGATGATCTCCCTGAGGATGGTGATGATGGCGTCCTGGAGGAAGACCATGTTGTTTCTGGCCAGGATTTTGGTAATGACAGAGCTGATAAAACGGATGACCGATTTATTATGGTAGCTTAAAGACAGCGCAATGGTTTCACCCTTGTCGAAATCAGAGGCCATCTTTGATGTTTTTGAAACGATCATAATTCCCCCCCGAGAATTATTGAAACATCTTTGATGACACAGGTTGTATTAATATCAATTTTAAAAGTTAACAATTGTGTATTTATTACATTAATCTGAATCAACCCATATTTTTCAAGTTTTTTATTAAAACATGCACAACTTATTTCAATATGATTATAATAGACTTGTTGCAATTCTTAATTAAAGGGGTCTAAGGGGCGAAGCCCCTTACAAAGCCCCCGCCGGGGCTTCCGTGCGCCTCCGGCGAGCGTGAGACGCCAGTTTCGCAACAAGTCTAATGCTATTATTGGACATAAAACAATAATACTTTATTCAAAATTACGGTTTTATTATGTCTGGAAAGCATTTTTATCCCTTATATGTTTTGATTCCAGATTATAATACCGATATATATAATAGACTTCAGGATTATAATGCAAATTACCTGTGCCAACTGTAAAACCACCTATAATCTGACTGCTGACCAGGTACGGGGCCTCTCGCATTCCATCCTGCCCTGCAACAGCTGCAATAAATTCATTAAAATCACCACCTGCCCGCATTGTAATTCTTACTATTCAATAACCTTTTCCTCTGCGCAGCAAACCAGATACCGGCTGACCTGCGAGCGGTGCGCCAGGCCTTTCGATATAGACTTTCCCGTAATCAAGGAAGCGTCAAAAGCAGCCGATGCGCATAGAAACGACAAACCGGTGCGTGAACGATTTTCCCTTTTTAAAAGAACACCCCCCCCTGAACAAGAAAGAACAACAAAGGAACCGGCGCCTCCCGCCCGGGAGAGCTTTTCCATGCCCGGTGACCGGTCCGGCGCGCTATCCGCCCGGGCCGAGAATTTCACCCTGGAGAAGCTCTTCGCAATCTGCGGATCGGCCTTTACCGTGCCGAAGCTGGCAGCCGCATCCATTGCGATTATACTGTCATTTCTACTGGTGCTGGCCGGGAACCGGCTCTTGGGTCTTACCCTGTATTCCGGAGAACCCGCGGGCAATGAATTAATCAAATCCCTTCTGAACATAGTTCCCTTCGCCATTATATTCTTTTTATATCTAATGGCGGCCGCCTTGATTTCACGCATGACCATGGATGCCCTGATCGCGGGGCCCCCGCCTACCCGGCACAGTGTCATGAGTTTTCTGGGCAGGGCGGTCATGCCGGCCCTTCTTGCCAACATCATCATCTTCGTGGTCATTGATCTTGTCTTCATCCTGTTCGGCAGGATACCCGTTATCGGGCCCGTGCTCTTCGCGTTGCTGTTTCTTCCCATATACATAACGTCGCTCTGCGCTGTCATTCTCCTGGCTATCGGCTTCTGGTTCTACCCGCCCATTATCGCCGACTCGGTGACGGAAGGCAGTTCGGCCGCCAGGGGCCTCTTCAGCTTTATCCGCGGTCAGAATTTCAGCCTGGCCTACACCATTCCCCTCATGACCATCATCACCGGGGTAACCTTCGCGGGTATATACCTGCTCCATTACGGGTCCCTTACGCTCTCGATGTTCCTTTCGAAGACGGTCCTCGGCGAGGAGGGCCTGAAGGTTTTTTCATCAATCCCGGCAACGATGCTCCAGTTCTCCGACCTGGCCATCATCGGTTCCGACTCAGGCCTTTTTAAATCCCTTATGGGGAACCTTCTCATAGCCCATTCGGCGGGCGGTTTAATCATTGGAATAATTTTTACCATTATTTCGATATTGCTCTTTTCTTCATTCATTTCAATAACAGCGACCCTCTCCACGCGCATCTACCTGATGATCGAGGGCGGCACCGACATGGACGACACCAGCAAGATCCGCCTACTGGCCCTGCTGGTCCTTATCCTTGTCGGGGTCTTCCTGGTGAAGAAAATATTCATGTGAGCGATTTATCTTGACATTTTAACTCCATGGTTTAAACGACACCACCATACGGAAAAATCCTCCGGAGGATCAGCTCATGGCACCATTGTACAATATCGCGGTCATTCCCGGCGACGGCACCGGTCCCGAGGTCATCGCCGAAGGCCTCAAGGTCGTCAGGGCGGCCGCGGCGGTTGAAAAGATATCGCTTGCTTTCACCTCCTATGATTTCGGCGGCGGACGCTACATGAAAACCGGCGAGGTGCTCCCGGAAAACGCCGTCAGCGAGCTGGGCAAATACGACGCGATTTACCTCGGCGCCATCGGCCACCCCGACGTGAAGCCGGGTATCCTTGAAAAAGGGATTCTCCTCAAAATCCGCTTTGCCCTGGACCAGTACATCAACCTCCGCCCCGTCCGCCTCTACCCCGGCGTCGAGTGCCCCATCAAGGGCAAGGGGCCGGAGGAGATCGACTATTGCTGCGTCCGCGAGAACAGCGGCGGCATGTACACCGGCATGGGCGGCCTTTCCCGTCCCGGTACGAAGGACGAGGTCGCGGTGCAGAACATGATATACACATACGAACAGGTGGAGCGCTGCCTGCGCTACGCCTTTGAGTACGCCCGCACCCATGGAAAGAAGGCCCGGGGCGTCGGCCCCGAGAACAGGCTCGCCCTGGTGGGCAAGTCGAACGTGCTTACCTACATGTACGAGCTCTGGAACCGCGTTTTCGCCGAAGTCGGCGCCGAATACCCGGACGTGAAGCGGGAGTATTACCATGTGGACGCCACCTGCCTCTACATGATTTCCAGCCCCGAGATGTTCGACGTCATCGTTACCGAAAACATGTTCGGCGACATCATCACCGACCTGGGAGCCATCACTCAAGGCGGCCTGGGGGTCGCCGCCGGCGGCAACATCAACCCGAAGGGCGTGAGCATGTTCGAGCCGATCGGCGGGACCGCGCCCCTGTGGACCGGGAAGAACGCCATCAATCCCCTGGCGGCCATCCTGGCCGGCGCCATGATGCTGGAAACCCTGGGCGAGAAAAAAGCTGCGGACCGCATCGAGAAAGCCGTGATGAAGGTCATCGAGAAAGACATGAAGTCCATGGAAGCGGGAAAGATGGGGATCACCACCACCCAGGTTGGGGACCGGGTGGCGGAGTACGCGTCCTGATTCTGAGAACAGTTGTAAGTAGAATCTGCATCCCCTGCATTGAATCCTTGCTGTTCCACCGCATCTGCCATGCTTTATCCGATAATCCTTATATTATCTGTTTCCGGATGTATTAATGTCCTCCTCAACAGGCAAATGACCGGACAGAAGCCCTGTAATTTTCTATTCCGCTATCCCGGACCAGCTTGACGGGTCATGGGGCCCCTCCGCCGGCTTCACCGTCACCGGTATGCCGGTCAGGTGGCACATGCCCGAAAGGGGGTCAAGGCTCGCCGGGCCGTCAGCGGCGAGAAGGTTGACGTTCACCCCCCTCGTTTTAGCCGCCACGGAAAGCCCCTTCGCCGGCTGGTGGCCCCAGCCGTGGGGCAAGGCCACGGTGCCCGGCATCAGCTCCGCCAGAAGCCTGACCGGGACCCGCACCGTTCCAGTCGCAGAGGACACGTCGGCATAGACACCTTCCGCCAGGCCCGCCCCTGCCGCGTCGGAAGGGTGCATGTAAAGGTAATTGGTATTATTGTCGCCGCCCACGAATTCCTCCAGGTTATGCATCCAGGAGTTATGGGTGCGCACCGCCCGTTTTGTTATAAGCTTTAATTTTCCCCGGCTTTTTAATTCTTCGGTATATACCTCATCCAGTGCCGTAATTCTTTCAACAAAATGCCGCGGGGAGAGATTGATCCTGCCGCTGTCGGTCACGACCCGTTTCCCGAGAAATGTATTTTCCCCGTGGGGCGGCCGCTGATACCCGTGGGGATGGCGCAGCAGTTTTTTGAATCCTGGCTGGCCGCACAAGCGCAGGAGGAGGCCCAGCATGCGCTCCGGGGAGAGCGCGATTTTCTTGACCAGCTTCGAGCGGAGCGCCCGGAGGTTCAGGTCCATGACCGCCTGCGCGATTTTTGAGCCGAAAAGCGAAACTCCCGACGCGCGCGAAAGGCCGCAGTAAACCTCGAAGGGGTGGCGCTGCTCGCCGTCCCGCTCCAGAATGGACCGTGTCGCCTGCAGGTAGGGCCTGATCTGCAGTCCGCAAAAGAGCGGAAAGATGAAGGGAATGCCCGGCATCTCGAAAAACGAGGTAACCGGCAGCACGTAGTGGGCCAGGGAGGCCGTCTCGTTCAGGAAGATGTCCACCGACACCAGCAGCTCGAGCTCTTTGAACGCCTCCCGCAGGCGCGCCGAATTAGCCACGGTGTTGAGCGGATTGCCGCCGGTGCAGAAGAGCGCCCTGAGCTGTCCCGGGCCGGGAGTCAGTATCTCGTCCGCCAGCAAGCCGCCGGGGAAGCAGTCGCTCACCGACGCGAAGCCGCCGACGCGGGAGCGGTCGTTGCGCAGGAGAAAGCCGTGCTTCTTGCCGAGCTTTTCAAAGGGCGCGATGCCGCGCCCGACCAGGGTGCCGCCGAAGCGGTCCAGGTTGCCGGTTACCGCGTTGATGACCTCCTGCAGCCAGAACGCGAGGGCGCCGTTGCGCCCCATGTTGACGCCGGTCGACGAGTAGAGGGCCGCCCCGTCTGCGGCAAGGTACCCGTCCACCAGTCCGCGCAGCGTATCCGGCGCGATGCCGGTCACTTCCGCCGTGTGCTCCGGCGTCCAGGGCTCAACAATTCCGCCCATGCTTTCAAGGCCTTCCATGTACGACGCTACCTTTTCGCGATCCATGGCGTCCCGCTTGATTATCTCCCTCAGGAACGAGAGGTAGAAAAAGACGTCCGTGTCGGGCCTGATGAACAGGTGCTCGCCTACCATCCGGGCGGATTCATTGCGACGGGGGTCGATGAATACGACGCGGCCGCCGCGTTCAATGATTGACTTCAGTTTTTTCACCGGGTGGGGAAGCTGCAGGAAGCTGAACTTGGAAATGGCCGGGTTGCTGCCGACGAGAATAAGAAACTTCGTATTGTCTATGTCCGGGAAGGGCTGCGTGAACGGGAAGCCGTACATGTGGCGCGCCACCGCAAACTTGCTGGCGCAGTCCTGCGTGTGCGGCGAATACATCTGCTTCGTTCCGATGCCGGTCATGAACCCCTGGGCGAAAGCCGGATGGAGCAGGTCGAAGCCGGTCGCGGTACCCACGTACATGCCGATCGAGTCCGGCCCATGGTCCGCGCGGAGCGCCTTTACTTTTTCGCCGATTTCCTTCAGCGCCTGGTCCCATGATATCCGCCTGAATTCAGTGCCCTCGCGCTTCAGGGGGTAGCGGAGCCGGTCGGCCGATTCGTAGATGCGGTGCTGCTTCAGACCCTTGACGCAGGCATGGCCTTCGGTCGCAATGTGCTCCATGTCAGGCTCGATTTTCACCACGCGGTTGCCGTCAAGGGTCACCTTGAGGCCGCACAGGCATTCGCAGATTCTGCAGAAGGTGTATTCGGTTCTCATGCGTTAACGATCCTCAATCAATAGCGTGTTAGTATCTCAAATTGCCGACATTTTGATCCATATGATATTTTTTCGCAATGAGATTTCGGTCCGCATAATCGTGTTTTTTTACACAGGATAAAATTTCAATCTTTTTTTCAACGACTGTAATCAGATCCCCCGACGCGATTCCGCTCGTCATCACAAAAGACATGTATCACATTGAGGATAGCACAGTGGTGATTCCCGCCACCCGGTTGAAGTACCGGATGGCGGAGTACGTATCATGAGATCAGTTTTTTATATCATTCAATCGTTTCTGGACTGCGCTTTTAAATGGCACCGTCACCAGCACCATGCCTAGTGCCAGGTAGAGAATTGCTATAAAGTCAACCGCCATCCATCCTGACAATTCTTTGCCGCTATAAACAGTTCCTTTCCACACGGCACCCAGGATCATGATAATCCCAAGAAAAACCGCCACTACCGTTGACGCGATCATCAATGTCTGGGCGGTTGAAAAAAAGAGAAGGGCATTTTTCAATTCTTTTTCACTGGCGCTGTTTTTCGCCATTGCCGTCCTGAAGGAATTAATGAATTCCTTCGGGCCGAAATGGCTTAACAGCATCAGAATTGTCGGCCCCAGGATAAGGGCAAGCGATGGCGCATCGATCATCAATAGTATATCAGATTTGGCTAGTATCACGGCCAGAACAAAAATACCTGCAGTTACCAAGAAATACACGATAAACGACTTTTTCATAATCTGCCTCCGTCATCCCTGTTTTTTTTGATTATAATGATCAGACTCTCCAGAGAGTCCATCATCCGTTCTTCAACATTATATCGATCAATTAATATGCCCATCTGCTGTTCAAGGCGGGAGGGCTGGTAGCGTCCCGCCAGCATAGCCGACACAATCATGCATATCAGGGCTGCATGAAAAGCGGCATTAAACACCGGCGACCCAGCGCCGCGGCCCTTTGCTTGTGCCGTCCACACACCGGCTCCAGTGTCCACTGAATCTATCTGTTCCCGGTAATACGCGTTCATTATCCTTTTCAATTTCATGTCAGAGCCACTCCTTCAGTTCCTGTCGCAGGCGTGATTCCAGGGCCCGCATCCTGGTCTTAACGCTGTTTACATTCATACCGATTACAGCGCCGATAGATTTATACCTGAGCCCCTCGAAATGCCGCAGGTATATCATTTCACGATCACTGCCATCCATGTCTCGAAGGCATCCGTGGATGGCCTGGTGCAGTTCCCCGCTGCACACGATCTCAAAGGGGTCCGGTTCCTCCCCGTCACCCTCCCTGTATTCCTCTGCTCCCGGCCTTGCCTTCAATTTTCTCATAAAATCAAGGCAATGGTTCCGGGCAATGGTATATATCCATGCGTCAAAGGAACTGCCGGCCGTATACTTCTCCAGATTGTTGTAGACCTTCATCATTATCTCCTGGAGCAGGTCCTCCCCGTCTTCTCTGGAGCAGTGAAGTACTGAAGTTATATAATAATAGATCCTTTTCCGGTATCTCTTCCAGATATACGCGAACCGACTCTCCCTGTTATCCGACAGCGCGCTGGTAAGGGCAAAAGTGATAATTTCCATTGATTTCATAATTCTATTAATTACAACGGGTGAACATGGGAAAAAGTTTTGATTTTTTCGAAATGCGATGGTTATTATCGTACCAGGCCCTTATCCGAGCCATGTGAGCAGGATATTCATGTCCTCAATATCGCCCTCGACTATTTCGAGGGTCAGTCTTTTAATACCCCTGTCCGCGATGGAACGGACCAAGGATTTCAGTTTCTGCTCGGATTTTATGTACAGGTGGGTATGGCTGTCGCGCATGCTTTCAGGCGGGTCATTCCGCGTCATGAGGTTGTTGTTGACATGCACCCCGTGGACACGAACGGAATCGAGCACCCTCTCGGTTTCTTCATAAAAATCAAATTTATGCACCAGCGACGCGCACCAGAAATGCCCGGTGTCAAACCAGAGGTCATGGGCAAGCTCAATAATTTCGCGCGGCCTCTGGAGCCCGCTGCCCATGCCGACAAAATCATTTTCCACTGCCACGGTCAGGCCGGGATACAGCGTTTTAGTAAGGGCCAGATTTTTACTGAACAGATCCTTCATCGCGGAGTACCGTTCCGTGTTAAAAAAAGAAGGATCCATGACAAACGAGCCGTTCAGGGAAAATTCAGCCCCGATGGCTTCCCTCATTGCGCTGCGATAGTTTTTCAGATCATGAACGATCGGCCTGTCAGTCAGGAAAAACCCGTGGAAAAAGAAAAGGTCCGTCCCGAATTCCTTGAGCCTGGACACGGCTTCATCAAGGGAAGGCCGTATCCCTGCCATGTCACCCGCTGTGAGGTTGAGGAAATATTTTGCGAGCAGGGGCGAATGCACGGAGAACTCGACCTCTCCCCTGAGGCCCGCTAGAGTGCGAAGAAAAGGCGCCTCAATGGAATTGTGGATCTGAATTCCGAATTCGAAACCGGCAGCTTCGGCGGCGGCGCGGGCCTCCTTTATTTTTTCGCGGTAATTATCATCATTGAGGCAGATCGAACTGTATTCAATTATCATATATTCCCTTTTATTGCTAGCAAACACCTATGACGCCGGCTTCCCTGAGACGCCGCACATCGTCGGTTGAATAACCCAAACCCGACAGTATCTCCTCGTTATTAAACCCCAGGGTAACGCCCGCATTCAGCGCGTAGTGGTGCCCCGATCTGAACTTGATCGGGTTCCCGATCTGGCGCACTTCACTGCCCGCCTGCGTTTTCACCGGTACCACCATCTCCCGCTCCGAAAGCGGCGGGTTCGTCACTGCCTCGCCGATGGAATAGACCGGCTCCACGCAGGCGTCGCAGTTCCGGAACACCTCCCGCCAGTGGGAGAGGGGTTTTTCCGCGATGGCCCGCGACACGCGCTCCTTGTTGTTCCAGTTCATGATGCCGGTAGGCGCGATGTCGTCGCACCCGATGCAGTCACAGAAGGCGGCAAAGAATTTTTGCTCGATGGGCCCCACGGAGAGATACCCGCCGTCTGACGTTGCGTAGAAATCGTACAGGGCGCCCCCGGAAAGAAGGTCCCCCCGGACCGGCTCCCTGCCGCCTGCAAGGTACCCGGCTGTCGCAAAGACCGACATGGAGAACACCCCGTCCGTGATGGACACATCGATGTAATCCCCCTTCCCGGTGCGAGTCCTGCTGATGTAAGCCGCCATCACGCCGATGGCCAGGTTCTTCGACCCGCTGGCCAGGTCCGCCACCTGTATCCCGGTAAGCACCGGCCCGGTCTCCTTTCTCCCAGAAATCGATTCGACCCCGGACAGTGCCATGTAGTTGATGTCATGGCCGGCCCTGTCCGCGTATGACCCTGTCTGGCCGTACCCGGTAAGGGAACAGTATATGATGGAAGGGTTAATATCAGCCAGCCGATCGTACCCGAGGCCGAGCCTGTCCATGGCGCCGGGGCGGAACTGCTCTATGACCACGTCATACTCCCGCACCAGTTGATAGATGACATCCCTGGCTTCCCTGTTTTTCAGGTTGATCGATAATGACTTTTTCCCGCGGTTCAGGTGCGCATATACCGCGCTTATATCATCCACATGGGGCGGGAGCAGCCGCACGATGTCCGGCGATTCGCTGTTTTCTACCTTTATGATTTCCGCCCCCAGGTCAGCCAGCATCATCGTGCCGAAAGGCCCGGGGAGGAGGTAGGTGAAATCGAGTATTTTCATACCTTCAAGGGGCTTGGTCATGGGACACTCCTTGCCATCGGGCGTTCAACGCGGCACGTGGCGACATCATTCAACTACAGGCCGCCTAATATTGCAATTCCAAATTATTCAATGGCAGCACCGCATTTCCCGGTAAACCAGCATCATTGAACGCCTGTGGCGGCATGGGACATTAATTATTTGACATCATCTTTGCCGGGAATCACGGTGTATCTGCGTGTCATTTGACACAGCTTTAGGAAGGAGTGTACCGCTACTTTGATTTCGATAATACTGATAGCAATTTTCATGGTTGTCATGGTTGCCGTAGGGATATGGGGCATGAAAAAAACCTCGACCCTGGGCGATTTCTTTCTCGGCGGACGCACCATCGGACCCTGGATATCGGCCTTCGCCTATGGCACGACCTATTTCTCGGCTGTCCTTTTCATCGGCTTCGCCGGAAAGCTCGGCTGGGGATTCGGCCTGAACGCCCTCTGTATTGCTGCGGGCAATTCCCTTTTCGGCGCGCTCCTGGCATGGCTCGTCCTGGGACGGCGCACCAGAATCATGACCCAGAACCTGGATGTCATGACCATGCCGGAATTCCTCCAGGAGCGTTACGGAGGAAAGTATATGAAGATCATCTCCGCCATGATCATCTTCATTTTTCTTCTGCCCTACTCCGCCTCGGTGTTCAAGGGCCTCGGCCATCTCTTTGAAATAAACTTCCACATATCCTATGACATCGCCCTCATCATCATGATCCTTATCACCGGCGTATACCTGATCCTGGGAGGTTATTTCGCCATTACCCTGACCGATTTCATCCAGGGCACGATCATAATCTTCGGGTCCCTGGCCATGCTTTACATCTTCGTGGGAAAAGCAGGCGGCCTATCGGAAAGCATCGCCGCAATCAGCCGGAAATATGCCGAGCACACCACGGCACCGACCAATTATCTCATGCTGGCGTCGCTGGTCTTCATGACCTCCCTGGGGACCTGGGGCCTCCCCCAGATGGTCCAGAAATTCTACGCGGTGAAAAACGAAAAAGTCATCGTCAAGGCGGCAGTCGTCACCATGGTTTTTTCTCTTATTATATCCGTGACCGCGTATTTTACCGGCGCCATGTCGCACTTTTTTTATGACAGCGTGCCCCTGGTTGACGGCAAACCGGCCTTTGACCGGCTGATACCCGACCTCCTGACGACACACCTCCCCGAGGCCCTGATGGCCCTCATTCTGCTGCTGGTCCTGTCGGCATCGATGTCGACCCTCTCGTCACTGGTGCTCATATCATCGTCATCTGTCGCCATTGACCTGTACAAGGGCCACGTCAATCCGGACATCACAAAAGAGCGATCCCTGGTCATGATGCGTTTTTTAAGCGGCGTATTCATAGCCCTTTCCTATTTCATAGCCAGATACGAGTTCGCCATAATCGTCACGCTCATGTCCCTTTCCTGGGGAGCGGTCGCCGGTTCATTCATGGCGCCGTACCTCTATGGTCTGTATTGGAAGCGCACCACCCTCTACGGAGCTGCCGCCGGGATGGCCACCGGCCTCATCCTGTCCATCGTGCTCTTCTTCTATCTCGGGCCGGCAAACTCTCCCATCGCCGCGTCCCTGGCGATGATCGTCCCATTTTTCGTCGTGCCCCTGGTGAGCCTATTCACAGCCAAACCGGACCAGGCAATTCTGGATAAGGCCTTTGATAGGATCTGATTGAGTTTTCTTTCCACTTGATTGCAGCGTTCTTATCCCCCCGTAGCTCGCTGCGGGGTATTTTATTATTACACAAGAGAAAACGCCCTGATAATCAGGGCGTTTTCTCTAGCTACATGATTGAGGACGTGTTAATCTTTTTTGACAGGCATGCAATAGGTGATTGTCTTTGACTGGTTGTCATAGATCTCCACGCCGAAATCACCGTTCAAATTCTTTTTCTTGCCGTATTCCGCCATTTTCGGATATACCCTGGAGGGCCCGATCATGTACGAGAGAAATGTCCTGATCGGGAATTCCGCCACGGCGCAGGGGGTCTTGTCAAAATCCTTGATTATGAGATTTTCCGATACTGCACCGATTTTTTCCAGATCGGTCTTTTCAACAATAAAGCCGCATTCACTGCGCAACTGTTCCTCTTTAACCTTCGCCGGATCGTCATAATAGAGTCCCACCCCTTTCAGTTTTTTTGTATCGATCCTTTTTTTCAGGACCGCATTAACCTCATCGAAAACCGCGCCGGTTTTGTAATAACTGCCGGTATGCTTCTTTAAAATCATGGTAAAAGGTCCTATCTCCTTTTCCCCGATAGTCACGGTGTGAAAGAAACCGCTGTATCCCACAAACGCTATGATGGCCACAATCAGAACAGCGAGAATGATAATTACTTTTTTCATAGAAACCTCCATTAATATTAATGCTAAACATATGTATAGTCTGCGAAAAAATTGTCAATTCTTTTCCTGAATTACAGTCCCATATACCGCGACACGATGAGCTTCATCACCTCCGAGGTCCCGGCGTATATGGTCTGGATCCTCGCATCCACGAAAAAACGCGATATGATATACTCGGTGCAGTAGCCGTACCCGCCGAAAAGCTGGAGACACCGGTCCGCCACGTGCATGGCCATCTCGCATACCCAGTACTTGGCCATGCAAGTCTCTTTTGTCACATCCTTTCCCGCAACATGGTTATTGATAAGATTGTCCACAAGACAGCGCCCGGCGGTGATCTCCGAGGCAAGCTCTGCGAGCAGGAACTGCGTGTTCTGGAACTTCGACAGGGGTTTGCCGAACAGCTTCCGCTCCTTCACGTATTCTATTGTCACCTCGAGGCCCATCTCAGCCGCGGCCTGGGAAGCAAGCGCGCACACGAGCCTTTCCTGCTGGAGTTTCTGCATGAGGTAGATAAAGCCCTGTCCCTCCACGCCAAGGAGATTTTCCGCCGGTATCCTGCAATCATCAAAAAAAAGCTCCGCGGTGTCCTGCGCCTTCAGGCCGATTTTTTTAATGAGCTCCCCCCGGGAAAATCCCGGCCTGTCGCGTTCAACCACAAAAAGGCTCATGGACTGCGCTGCCGGGGTGTCCGCTTCGCCCGTGCGCGCGGCCACCACCACCAGGTCCGAAAGGTGACCGTTCGAGATAAAGGTCTTCTGCCCGTTAAGGACCCAGGAACCGCCGTCGCGTTTTGCCGTGGTCCGTATGGAGGCAAGATCCGATCCCGCTTCCGGCTCGGTCATTGCCACGGCCAGGATCGTATTGCCGGTTATCGCGCCGGGTAGCCATTTCTTCTTCTGTTCTTCTGTCCCGAAGGAAAATATATAGGGAGCAACGATGTCGTTGTGAAGCGGCACGAAAAGCCCGCTGGCCCCATAGCGCGCCAGCTCCTCGGTGATGATGACCGAGTAGAGCCAGTCGGCGCCCGCCCCGCCGTATTCCTCAGGCGCCCATGGCACCAGATAGCCGTTATCGCCGAATTTTTTCCATATGTCCCGCGGCACGATCCCGTCATGCTCCCATTGGGGATACCGGTCTCCTATCTCCTTGTGGAGGAACCTCCGGAACGTATCCCGGAAAATCTGGTGGCCCTCGGTGAATTGGATTGTGCGGTCCATGGCAAACTCCTTATACCCCCTGACCCCCTGAGGGGGCACGGATTAGTGCTCTCTAATCATTCATATTATTTTACTGTTATTCCGTGCCCCGAAGAGATGTGATGTGTTTAGTTACAGTACCATGCATCAAAGAAAAATATTCTGCACCACGCCCCCTTCGGGGGACGGGGGGTTGATGATTTATTACGTATAAAACCTCTTTCCCCTTGACGCCATATCCCTGAGCATCCGGGCAGGGGCAAAACGCTTCCCATGTGTTCCTTCCAGCCCCTCCATCATGTTCACCACGGTCCCCGCCCCCAGCGAGTCAACATACCTGAAAGGCCCTCCCCTGAAGGGCGGAAACCCCAGGCCGAGGATCGCCCCCATGTCGCCGTCCCGGGGCGAGGCTATGATTCCTTCCTCCAGGCAGGTGACCGCCTCGTTTACCATCATGAGGCTGACGCGGTTCTGCACTTCCTCGACATTTATTTTTTTCCTCTGTCCCCCTCCGATCAGATCATAGACCTCGGTATTGACCGGCTTTTTTCCCTTCTTCTTCGGCAGATCATAGCGGTACAGGCCCTTTTTGCTCTTCCGGCCCAGGAAGCCCTTTTCCGAGAGTATGGAAAAATCAAAGGGCGCGGTAATGCCCCGCGGTTCAAAAATCGGCTTCAATTCCGCGATGACATGGATACCTACATCAATGCCGACCTCGTCCAGGAGGGTCATGGGGCCGACAGGATACCCGAAATTCTGCATGGCCCGGTCAACATCCGGGAATTCGCCTCCTTCCGTTATAACGCGGACGCTTTCCATGAGCAGCGGCCCCAGTATCCGCGTGGTGTAGAAGCCGGGCCCGTCCCTGACAATGATACAGGTCTTTCCCTGCCTGATGCCCAATTCCAGGGCCGTTGCCGTGACCCGGGGAGCCGTTTTTTCAGTCCTGATTATTTCCAGGAGCGGCATCCGCGGCACCGGCGAAAAATAGTGCATCCCGATGACATTTTCAGGCCGTTTGCATCCTTGCGCGATCGACCTGATCGGCAGGGCCGAGGTGTTGGATGCGAATATCGTGTCTCTGTCCGCGGCTTCTTCAACATCTTTCAGTATCTTCCGCTTGAGGCCGATGTCCTCGAACACGGCCTCGATGACGATATCGGTTCCCTTGAAGCGTGAATAATCGTCGCAGGGTACCAGCTTGCCGTACATGATATCGCCCTCGAACTTGCGCACGGCCCCGGACCTGACCTGCTTCTGTATTCCAGTCCATATGTCTTTCATGCCGCGCGCGGCCGCGTCTACGGTCATGTCCTTCATTAAGATAGTGTCGCATATGGCCGTTGATACGGCCGCGATGCCGCTCCCCATGAGTCCCGTCCCCACAACGGCGAGCTTTTTCGCATCCTTCGCTTTATTCTTGTAAGGATTCTTTTTCAGATCGGTAATGCCGAAAAAGAGATTCATGAGCGAACTGGCCTGCGGAGACATGACCAGCTTCACGAACCGCTCTATGTCCTTTTCTATCCCTTTCAGCACTCCCCTGCGCCATCCGAATTCCACGGAATCGATGATCTCCAGCGGCGCCGGGTAGAGTCCGTGTGTCTGCCGCATGACCATCCGCCGCGCCTGTTTGAACACGATGCCCCTCCCGAACGGTGATTCAAGGAAGGCGTCGACCAGCGCCCGTTTGCGCTTCCGCTTGTAGCCTTTCTTCGCCAGCTCCACCGCCTTTTTCACGCCGATCTCCTTGAGACCATAGGGGACGACGACCTCGTCTACGAGGCCGATTCTCCGGGCCTTCCGGGTCCGGATATTTTTCCCCGCCAGCATCAGGGGAAGGGCCTCCCTGAGGCCGATCAGCCGGGGCAGGCGCTGCGTGCCGCCGCCGGCAGGCAGGAGCCCGAGCATCACCTCCGGGAGCCCCATCACGGTCTTCGGCGAATCCGCCGCTATTCGATAATCGGAAGCGAGGGCCACTTCGAGGCCTCCTCCCAGGCAATTGCCATGGACGCAGCAGACCACGGGAACGGGAAGCGCGTCGATCCGGTTGAGTATCTCATTGGCTTTTGTGATATACGTCCTCATTTCCTGATCGCTCTTCATCCCGATCACCTCGTCGATGTCCGCCCCTACCACGAAGTTGTCTTCTTTCCCGCTTACTATGACCAGGCCTATCACCTCCGCGGGGTTGATCTTTTCCACCATGGCAGCTATTTCATCCAGGAGAGCGCTGGAGACCTTGTTCACTTTTAGATCCTTGCAGTCTATGGTTATGACGGCCACTTTTTCCCTGGTGATTTCCACTGATATATTTTTCATGTCTCTTCTCCTCGTGCCTGGATTTAATACTGGGCGTTTTCGACGACAACGGCGCCCCCGATAGCCCCGGCGGCGCAGCCGGCAATGACCCCGAACCGCTCACCGGATTCTATCAGGCGATTACAGCAGGTGGTCAGCAGGCGCGCCCCGGTGGCGCCAAAGGGATGGCCGATGGAAAGCGACCCGCCGTATTTATTGATCTTGTCCATATTCACTTTTCCGGCTTTTCCGGGAAGGCCCAGTTTGTCCCGACCGAATGTGTCGGACTCCAGGCAGCGGATCACCGCCAGCATCTGCGCGGCAAAGGCCTCGTGTATCTCAAACACGCCGATATCCGAAAATTTTATCCCGGCCCTTTTCACCGCCCGGGGAATGGCGAAAGCGGGGCCCAGCAGGAGCTCCTCCCACAGGTCCTGCCCGGTAATGGCCTGGGACCGCAGGTATGCCTTCGGTTTCAATCCCAGGGCCCTGGCCCTCTTCTCACTCATGACGAGCACCGCCGCCGCCCCGTCCGTAAGAAAGGACGAGTTCGCCGCCGTCACCGTGCCGTACCGCCGGTCGAAGGCGCCTTTCAGCCTGGAAAGACTTTCCGCCGTTGCGTCCGCGCGGGGACCGTTATCAGCGGTAATGGCCTTGCTTTGTCCTGAAACCACGACAGGGACCATTTCCTCCTTGAATTTTCCGTCTTTCATGGCCTTTGACGCACGCTGGTGCGACATGGCGGCATAGGCATCCTGGTCTTCGCGGGATATGCCGAGCCTCTTTGCCAGGCGGTCGGCGTTCTGCCCCATGATGAGGCCGGTCGAGTATTCCCCGAGGGCCGGCCGTTCGGGCATCACAAAATCCTTAAGCTTCATTTTGCGGAGAAGCTTCATTTTTCCCCCCAGCGTCTTCGGCCGCTTGAACATGGTCATGTCCAGTATGAAGCGGCGGTACGCCCGGGAAACCTTTATCGGGGGATCGGAAAATGTTTCAACCCCGCCGGCTATCACGGCATCGGCATCGCCGCAAAGAATCATGTTAGCGGCGTTTGCAATGGCCAGACCGGCGGAAATGCATGCAACGGTATTTGTATGGGCGGGGATGGTACAGGGGAGACCTGCCCCGAGCATTATTTCCCTTGCCACATTGGTGGTTGTTATATCCGCCGCCACGGTTCCCATGATGACGTGACCGATTTCCTCAGCCGGCATATCTATCCTGGAAACGAGCCCCTTAACGGCGTATCTTCCGATTTCCCAGCCCATGATATCATAGTATCCCGTCCCGGACCTCTGGAACGGGGTCCTGCATCCGTCAATTATTGCGATCCGCGAACCTTTCTTGTACATAACAGGCCTCCCCAGAAGCAGATATGATTGGTGAAACAGGAAAAAGTGGATAAAAAATCATTGACTTATTGTATTACAAAATATATATTATTGTAAGACAATAAGTCAATAAAAATTTATATCAGACTAAATAATTGTGAAAAGAAAAATTATATAAGCGGTATGGATATTAATATGATTTTGTTCACTTTTACATCCGATTTGTATCAAGTTATCTTTCTCAAGAAGCAATTATCAATCTGATTGTTGCATACCTTATAATTTGTATAAACGCAGATCCCCTGTCCGGGCTCACCGGTGAACAGGTATTGGATTTTCATCAACACCGGCAAATTTTTTATTTTTTGGATAATTTATCGTTGATGCTAATGACTCGTAATCAAATAGTGGAACATGACAGGTAACGATAAACAGCCAGACATGGAATTGAGCGGTTATCCCTTGCATGCGGAGCGACTCAATGCCCAGTGAAAGAGACAGAAATATGGTCCTTAACAGAATCGAAAAGTCCCCCGATCTCCCGAGCCTTGTCGCCAAACAGATAATTGAACATATTACATCCGGCGCGCTGCAACCGGGCGACAAGCTTCCGTCGGAGCATGACATGACGAAGAAATTCGGCATCAGCCGGATCTCTCTCCGGGAAGCCATGAAACTCCTCGAAGCAAAAGGATACATTGAATCTCACGGACGCCGCGGCAAATTTGTCAAAATCTCCAGCGGGCCCCCTCTTGAATCAACCATTGAGGAAATGATATCCGTTGATCACAACAAGATATGGGAACTACTCGCCGTGCGGCGCCTTATTGATTCCGAGGCGGCGCGCATGGCCGCCCTGAACGCCGCGAAAAGCCAGGTCGTCCTCCTGAAGAGATTCAAGACCGAGGCCGATAAACTGGGGATCACCGATCTTCTTCTTTCAAAAGAAGGCGGTAAGCTCTATGCCCGGTTCTATGACGATCTTGCCGATGCGACGAACAATACCATTTTCGCCCATCTGATGAAATCCATTTCATCCCTGCTGAAAGGGGCCCTTCCCTACAGCAGGCAGAAACTGATCAGCGTGGCCGGCGCCTCGGAAATATTCTACAATCATCACATGAAGATCATCACGGCCATTGAGAAGGGCGATGCCGAGGGGGCCAAATCCTCCGTCCTCGAACATATTGACTGGCTCGAAAAGACCCTGAAAAAAATCCTTAAATAATACTGATTCAAGAACCATTGGCACATAGATTCTTCCATAAACAGCTCTTCATAATCCAACTGTCTTTCTAAAGTGCAGCATAGAATAGTTTTTTACTTTTTATGATTTCTTTATAATAACAATTTACTTCATGAATGTATGCCCCCTTGGGGTGTCAGGGGGAGTCAACAATTCTATTAGAAAGTAACATTAAAATTCTTCTTGCCTTTAATTCACATTCAAATTATTAATCCACACATTCAGGCGAGGTCACCATGGGTTTGACATACAAGGATTCAGGCGTCGATGTCGAAGGGGGAAACAGCTTTGTAAAGCGGATATCCCCCATCGTCCGTTCAACTTTTTCCGAAAGAGTGATAACCGGCATCGGAGGGTTCGGAGCACTATTTTCCGGATCCTTTCCTGAATACAGCGACCCGGTTCTGGTTTCAGGCACCGACGGCGTGGGCACGAAGCTTACAATCGCCCAGATGATGGGCAGGCACGATACCATCGGCATAGACGCGGTGGCGATGTGCGTCAATGACATCGTCGTTTCCGGCGCGAAACCCCTTTTCTTCCTTGATTATATCGCCTGCGGCAGTCTTATCGAAGACATCATGGTCGATATCGTGAAAGGCCTCGCAGAGGGATGCCGCCAGGCCGACTGCAGTCTCGTGGGGGGCGAAACCGCCGAGCATCCCAATGTCATGAACCCCGACGATTATGACATTGCCGGTTTTGCCGTGGGCGTCGTGGACCGGAAAAATATAATTAATGGAAGCGGAATAGCGAACGGCGACGTGATAATCGGCCTCCCGTCGTCCGGCATCCATTCCAACGGCTATTCCATGGTGAGAAAGCTCTTTTTCGATATAAAAAAATACAAGGTTACGACACACATCAGCGAACTGGGAACCGACCTCGGCATGGCGCTCCTGACACCCACGAGGATCTATACCCGCAGCATTATGGATTGTCTCAATGCCGGAATAACCATTAAAGGCATGGTCCATATAACCGGCGGCGGCTTCTACGAAAACATTCCCAGAAGCATTCCCGACGGATTCCAGGCAAGGATAGATAAGTCATCTCTCCGCATCCTCCCCATATTCGACCTCATCATGAAGACGGGCAATATCCCTGAAAGAGATATGTTCAACACTTTCAACATGGGAGTCGGCATGAGCGTGGTGGTTCCCGCATCTCAGGCCGGAAAGGCTCTGGAGATCCTTAAGGCAAACGGCGAGGACGCATACATCATGGGCGAGATCGCCAAGACAGATACAGACGATAAGGTAGTATTGCTTTAGGAGTCAT
>CAZZHU010000012.1:25189-43703 GCA_964654045.1 uncultured Leptospirales bacterium | reverse complement strand
CCTCGGGCTCCCCTCCACCGCCGCTCGCTCAAGCGCCGCGAGGGGCTGCGGGCGTAACTCTTCGAACCCGCTTCGCGGGATTCGATTTCAGACACACGCCCGATTGGTGTCCGCCCTGCGGGCGGACTTTCAGGGGCCTCAATGTGTTATGGGCTTTTACTCTGACACCTGAATGCCGCCTACGTGGATCTCGGCATATTCTGGCACAGGAACGCCATGTCGGTGCGATGCGTGAAGGATTGAGGGTAGGGTTGCGCTTCTGTTTTTATTACCGCGCCGTTTTACATGAAAACTGGTATCTGGCGGCAGAAAAGGCCGCTGCCCTCATCGGCTTAATACCAGAGCACGCGATGGTTCCCATGATCAGCGATATAGACCCTCCCGTTAAAAGATGAAACCCTATAAGGTGCGGATAAACTTGTCGCAACAGTAGTACCGCCTTTGTTAGCATCACCAGTGGTAAAAACGCCTCCCTGGCCATAAACGCCAGTTGCAGTCGTACTCGCCCCCCAATAATGCAAAACACGATTGTTCTGGGAATCAGCAATATAAACTCCGCTCTCATCAATCGCAACTCCATACGGATATTCCAAGCCAGTAGTACCGAGTCCAGCCGTTTTTGTTGTAAAATTGCCTCCCTGGCCATATACCCGGTCTGCCACCGTGCTCGTCCCCGGGTAATGCAGAACACGAACATTACTTGTATCAGCAATATAAACACCACTCGAGTCAGTCGCAACATCCCAGGGGCCATTCAGGGTTATTCTCGAAGGCGGGTTAGTGCTATTAGCTGTTGTAAAATCTCCACTTTGACCATATACCCGATCTGCTACTATACTCGTTCCCGGATAATGCAAAACACGATTGTTCTGAGAATCAGCAACATAGATTCCGCTTGCACCAACCGCTACTCCCATTGGAGCACACAGAGATGTTTTGCTACGGCCTCCTTTATTAATAGTTCCTGTTACAAACCTGTCTGTCGTGTTTTCATCTCCCTGGCCATACACTCGGGATGCTGTCGTGCTGGATCCCGCATAATACAGTACACGATGATATCCACTATCAACGACATAGACACCCCCTGCATCAACAGCTACTCCGAGTGGATCACTTAAACTTGTGGCGGTGGGACTGCCCCCCCCATCACCATACACCCGCATTGCCGTGGTGCTGCTTCCCTCATAAAACAGCACTCGGTCGTTCCCATAATCCACAACATAAACACCGCCTGCACTAGCCACAACTCCAGTAGGAGTTGTTAAACCTGTAAGGCCGGCGCCGGGCACATTGCTTGTCAAATTCACCTGCCCGTACACTCCCAGCGCGATCGGATCATAGGTCGCCTTTACAATCTGCTGTACCGATGATCCCAGAGCGTTCTGCGCCACGACAATAATCCGATATGTCTCACCCATCGGCAGGGGCAGGCTATCGAAGAGATACCCTCCAGCCGCCTCGTTCATGGCAGCTGTTTTAATATGACCAGTCACCGTGGTACCTGAAACCTGTATGGTGCTATCCAGCCCTATATACGCGGTAATGGTCGGCGCCGGGAGCCAGCCGGATATCAAAACCGGGGGGGCGAGCAGGATGGAGTTGGAATCAGACAGGGCCGACAGCCCGGCCAGGACCGGCGGGGCCACGATGAGCACGCCCAGGCCCCTGCTGTCGAGCACGTCCGAATACAGGTCGTGGCAGGCGGCCGCCGGCCAGAGCAGGATGATGACCAATAATAACCTGATGCCGTGTTTCATGACATCCCTCCGCAAAGCTAAAAACGTAACCCGGCGCCGCCGGTGAAGCCCATGAAATCCATGAGCCTCCGCTTCTCGATCATGCCGCCGTATTCCACGCCGACATGGAGCACGATGAATTTTTTTATGATAAAGGAGCAGTTTAACCCCGCGGTGAACATGAACTCCGCCTGGCGCAGCTTCCGGTACCGCGGGAATTCTCGCCACTCGATGGAGCCCGGCGTGTAGATATTGCTGTCCGTCATGTTCCAGCTCCCGCCCAGGGAAAATTTCGGATCAATCGATACCCAGCGGGCCGGCCGGTAGCGGTAGGCCATGGTCGCCATGAAGGGGACCATGGCGGTGAACGTCGACCTCACGGTCCTGCCCCGCAGGTATGAATAGCCGGTCTCGACCCCCAGGCTGATGCCGTCATAAAAAACGTTGTCGACCCATATGGACAGGCCCGCGCCGTAGCCGGGCCGGTAGAGCCTGGCCATATCGCGCAGGGGCACCACGCACCCGGCGCGCGCCGAAATGTTAACGTATCGCAGGAGGCCCGTTGACGCGGGATAGCTGTCCTCGGACTCAAGGCCGCGCACGTCGACGGCGCGCACCGTGAAGGTCTGCTTTTTTTCCGGAGAAATGTTTGTAACCTCGAAGGTGGTCTTCTCCGTGGCGCCGGCGAGCCTGTACCCCTTCCCTTCCCTGCGGTACACGCGGTAGGCAGTTATCCTCTTGAAGGGGTCCTTTACCTCGCTCCAGCTGATACGCGCCGTGATCCTTTTTTTATCTTTCGATAATTCCTTTTTCAGCAAAACCGGGTATGGATAATCGGGGCGGCTCACGCCGGTATTGAAGGATATCTCGGCGCCGGGCCCGGATTCGTCCTTCGTGTTGTCCACCGAGGTCACAATGGCGCCGTACTGCGTGTTGTCCCTGAGGCCGCTGATCCGGAACACGCTCTCCGAGGTCCTGCCGGCGAGCCTGTACCCGGCGGGTATCCCGCCTTTCCCGGTCCCTGCAGGGACCGCCTCTCCCTCCTTCCGGGACGCATCGAATACTTTCAGGTAGACATGGTAATTGTTGATGATGCCGCCGCAGGGGTCCTCGGCCCTGTTCCACGCCAGGCGCGCGGTGTAGACACGGTTCCGGTCCGACGTCATCTTCGTTATCCTCACGCCCCGCGGCGGCACCGGCTTTCCCTTCTGCGTCACGATTTTGAACTCGTTGCTCGGCAGGGACTCGTAGTTGTCACGGTCCACCGCGGTCACTTTGGCGATGTATTGCATGTTGCAGTTGAGGCCGGTCACCCGGAACCTGGTGCCCAGGCTGGTGCCCGCTTCCCGGTACTCTCCGCCCATGGACCTGACATAAATTTTATACTTCTTCACGGGGTTATAGGGGGGGTTCCAGGTGAGGTCAACATGCTTCCGGGAAACCCTGCCGTTGAGTCCCGTGGGGTTCTTCCGCACCATGAAGAGCACGTCGACGCGCTTTATTGTGAATTCCTGGGGCTTATTGATGTCCATGCGCACGGTATAGTTGTCCTGGTCCTCGTCCACGATGTAGGCCTCCAGGACCTTGCCGTCGGTCTTGTTGATGTACACCTTGCCCATGTAGATCTGGGTATACAGGATGCGGAGCACCGCGCCCCGCGCGTACACGGCGGTGGAGCCGTCGCCCTTTTTCACGGTAACGGCCGCCGGGGTCTCGCCCAGGACCTTCCCCTCGACGACGCGGCCGTCGCGCAGGAACACGACCTCGGCGCGGGCCGGAAAAGCCCCGGCGCATACAAGGACCGCCGCTGCCGTTGCGGCAGCGGCCAATCTGGCATCAATTTTCATATGGATTATTTTCTTCGGTTTACGTATATCTCGAACATCCACCCGGGCATGGGGCGCTGCGGCCCTACCGCACCCGGGTATTCCTGATTTTCTTCTCCGGCACGGTGATAACGCCGCCCGTGGTCAGTATCGTGTACACGGCGCCCCGGGACAGGATCACGCCGGTGATCGCCCTCCCGTCATAGAGCAGCACGGTGTCGGTGCGGCCGTACTTGGACTTCATCTCCTCCAGGGTCGACTCCGGCATACCGTCGCGGCCCAGGAGCGGCGCGATGATGTCGCGTATCTCCTTTTCGCTCTTTCCGTCCAGGTTTGACAGTACCGGTATCGACGATAACATTTCCAGCTCTTTGTCTTCGGCGGCGGATATGGCGCGCATCACGCCCTTATCCGTAAACGTGAAGGCCTTTCCTTCGCCGACCGTCTCCCTGCTTCCCCCATCGATCACGGTCACCTCGACGGCGCCCTTCCGCACGGCCACGACCGACTCGCCCGGCTTCGCGGAAACGCTGTACTCGGTGCCGCGCACCGACGCGGTGATGGTGGCCGACTTCACGGAATAGTTCTCTCCCTTGCCGAGCTTCTTCACGGCGGACAGGGCCTTCCCCTGCTTCACCATGATCTCCCGGTTCTTCGGATTGAGGATGGACTTCATCTCCACCGTCGAGTTCTCCATGATGCGGATCACCGAGGACTCCCCCACCTGGAGCAGGACAAAGGCGCCGGGCCCGGTGGCGATAACGTCGCCGTCATTGACCGCCATTTTAATCGCCGGTTTCAGGGACGCTCCCCCGCGGAGCACTTCAACTTTTCCCATGTAAAAGGTAACCAGGGTCCGGTCGGCACCCCTTCCGCATGAATTCAGGACCCCCATCGCCAGCGCCATGGACGCGGCAACCATGATTGCAATTATCGCACGGTATTGTTTCATACAGCACTCACTCCTGCCAGCATATAGATAATGATTAGTTTGACATACGGAAAAACATTGATCTTCATCCAGGATATTCGGCCATGGCATCAGTGTCAATAAGAATACAGTATACGATGGATAGCCCCGGGCAGGCATGCGGGGCTTCCGCAGGGACCTGCCGTGAGTGCGATACGCCGGTTTCGCCGCAGGTCTATCAATCTTTTATCTTGAAAATGAAAAAGCTATCCTGTATATTATATATGCCGGGATTGCCATTTTGGTAAAAATATGTTGACAGTGAGAGGTCATACGATAGCTTGACGGACAGATCGCGCGGTGGAGCAGTTGGTAGCTCGTTGGGCTCATAACCCAAAGGTCGCAGGTTCAAATCCTGCCCGCGCTAATTAACGGCGAGGTAGCTCAGCTGGTTAGAGCACGCGGCTCATACCCGCGGCGTAGAGGGTTCGAATCCCTCCCTCGCTAATCACTTGTACCGCCGCCTATGGAAAGCATAATTACAGCCCTCACATCGAACAAGATTCTCCTCATCATTGCTGTAATCGTAAGCATTCTCATCGTGATGTCCGTCGTGAAAAAACTCGTCAAGGTCGCGCTGTTCTTCCTGGCCCTCCTGGTGCTCTACGCCGCGTACCTGGTCTACACGGGCCAGAAGGTCCCGAAGACCAGGCAGGAAGCGATACAGCACGTGAATGTAAAAATCGATGAGATGAAAGCGGGCGGGCTGAAAAAAATCAAGGGCGGCCGATAGGCTGTTCGTCCTCTTCGCTGTCTTTTTCGTAAATAATGAAATCCCTGGCGTCGATACGCCTGTTGTCCTTCTCAAGCTCCGTGATGATGATCTGGTATTCCCCGGGCTCGAGGTCCCTCAGAGTGCCGTAGACCACTTTATTGAAATTGTCGATCCTGGCGGTCCTTGTCAGGACGTCCACCCATACCAGCTCCTTTTTCTGGTACACCACGCCGATGACGCGCTCCCCGTATTTCTTCTTGAACACGAAGGCCCAGTCCACCGCCTCGTCCGAGGCAAACTCGGGGGTCCCTTCGATTCTGTGGTAGGTGTCCTGGCCGAATTTCTTGAACCCGAAGGTCCCCTCCATGGCGCAGGAAACCGTCCCGAGGGCAAGGGCCAGGATGATACCGATATGGACGAACCCGCGCATCTTCATCACGAATATCCTTGCTTTATTATTCGACCTTGTACTGGTCTTTGTCAAGCTCGATTGTGCCTTTACCGTCTCTCCGCATCCGGGGGCCGTCTTCGCGGACATTCCGGCGAGCCTTCTTTTCCTCTTCGACGCGGGCCGCGTTTACCGCCCTCCCGAACCTGACGAGGAACCTGACAAGCTTGAATACCGTGTATATGACTATCCCCAGGAGGATGACTTTCAGCAATTGTCCAAAAAGCATGAGGCGTAACTCCCGATTATTGTTCCCGTTCCGGCGGGAGCCATTCGAAACCTACCGGTTTATAATGTCAAGCAGCTCTTTGACCGCCCCGGGGAGGCCGACGAATATGGACCGCGCGATGATGGAATGGCCGATATTCAGCTCATCCAGCTTCTGTGCCGCGAGGACCGGACCGAGATTGTACCGGTTCAGGCCGTGCCCGGCGTTGACGCCGATGCCGATCTCCGCGGCGCAATCCGCCGCCCGGTATATCCGGTCCAGCTCGCGCTTCACGTCAACCGGGAGGTCCCGGGACAGGTCCCCTCCGAAGGCGTCGGCCGCCAGGCAGTAGGAGCCGGTATGGAGCTCAATATAATCGGCGCCGGTCTCCTTCGACCGGTATACCGCGTCTTTTTCAGGCTCGATGAACAGCGAAACGATGATTCCGCTGTCGTGGAACTTTTCAACCACGGTCCTGATGCGGTCGAAGTTGCCGGCGACATCCAGGCCCCCCTCGGTGGTCACCTCCTCGCGCTTTTCGGGCACCAGGGTGACCTGGTCCGGCCCGACCCTGAGGGCTATGGCGACGATCTCGTCCGACAGGGCCATCTCCAGGTTGTACTTGCCCTTCACGATCCCCTTCAGGGAGATCACGTCCCGGTCCTGGATATGGCGCCGGTCCTCGCGCAGGTGCACGGTGATGCCGTGGGCCCCGCTTTCCTCGCAGAGCCGGGCCCCGTCAAGGGGATCCGGGTATGCCGTGCCGCGGGCCTCCCGGACCGTGGCTATATGATCGATATTGACGCAGAGTTTCACCTGTCCCATGGCCGCCCACATCCTCACTGCTTCTTTTTATGCGTTATCCTGACCAGGACCTTTTTAGGAATGACCGAAATTATATCGGTCGTATTGACGCTTATCCCCGCCACCATGACGGGGAGGTCCTTGACGAGAGTGTCTTTCTGTTCGTATTCGAAAAACGCCTTCGCGTTCAGTTTCCCGGCGTCAACGAAAGCCTCGACCTCGCCGGGATCCACCGGGCGATTGTTTTTCATCCTGACATACACCTCGACCTCGCGGTCTTTTAACTCGTATGCGTACTCATTGTCGACGTTCCGCACGCCGACCGGTACGGTTATCATGGCAAGGTCCCGTATGTCGGTGATCAGCACCTTGACCGTAAAATTCTTCTCCCCGAATGTAACGTCCTTGTACTTGTTCCGGTCAAGACCCACCTGCCGCTGGAGATCACCCGTTTCGTTTTCAATTGATACCGCTTCGGTCTCGATCGATTCTATTTCACCGATCGTTGACACGGGGCCGGATATCTTCACCCGCTCGGGAATAACCAGCCTGTCGATGACTATCTTCCCCTTCGGCACGCTGCCGGTGATATTGGGGAGAACCTTGATCCACTTGTCCTCCTTTTTCTCGACCAGCAGCGTGATTTCGGAGTCGACAAGGGATATCACCACGTCTTCCGGCACTTCGAGCTTTTCCACCTGGATCGGGTAGGCCTTTTCCTCGCCGACCACGGCCTTCGCCATGTTTACCGTTGCCCTGATGCTCTTGATATTAACGCTCTTCAGCTCGTCCTTTTTTCCTTCAAGCATTACCACCGCGAACCTGCCGGACAGGCCCACGACCGCCAGATTCGCCGGCAGGTTCCTGGTGACGACGGGAACCCTGTAGCGGAGATTTTCGGTCTTGCCGCTTATGATAAACGCCCAGAGTATTACGGCCAGGAGGAGACACACTCCCTTGGCAAGGAAGTCCCGCTCTTTCACTACGAATATTAATCGTTCCCTGATCACTTTCATGATGTTACTCTGCGCCCTTCTTTGTCGGCACCCGGTATTTCTCCTCATAGGCCGTCTTCGGGTTCATGAAGAAGAGGATCATGTTCTTGAGGTCCTGCACCCGCACCCGCGAGAAGAGCCTCCCGTTGACCATGATGCTGATGCCTCCGGTCTCCTCCGAGGTGAGGAGCACCAGGGCGTCCGATTCCTCCGCGATGCCCAGGGCGGCCCGGTGGCGGGCGCCGTGCTGCTTCTTCAGCTGCTTCGAATCGCTCAGCGGGAGGTAGCACGCCGCGGCCGATATGCGTCCCTCCTGGATGATGATGGCCCCGTCATGGAGGGGCGTCAGCGGGAAAAACACGGTGCGGATGAATTCCTCGGATATGTCCGCGTTCACGAGGACCCCCGATTCGGCGTAGCTCCGGAGGCCGGTGTTCCGCTCGATCACGATGAGGGACCCGATCTTCTCCTCCGCCATCGACGCCACGGCGTTGACCAGCTCATCCAGGGGGAAGGGATCCTTCCCCGCCTCGGTGGCCAGCCAGTTCCGCTGGCCGAACTGCGTGATGAGCCGCCGCAGTTCCGGCTGGAACAGGATGATGACCGCGATCACCACCGAGGAGGCGATGTTCGTGATAAGCCAGTCCAGCGTGTCCAGGTGAAGGAACTTGGCGAGTATCGCCACCAGGATGATGACCAGCACGCCCTTCAGCAGCTGGATGGCGCGGGTGTTGGCCAGGAAGCGGTAGACCAGGTAGAAGATAAAGGCGACCAGGACTATGTCGATCACGTTCCGGAAATATTCCCAGAAGACCCTGAAAAAGCCGGTTACGTTGTTTGCCAGTTCAAGCATCAGTTATGATATCCTTTTCAGCATCTCCAGCCCGTCCAGGGCCAGGCGGTGCTCCTTCACGTCATGCACCCTGATGATGTCGGCCCCGTTCAGGACCGACGCCGCGTTCAGCGCGATGGTCGCCGGCAGGCGGTCCTCGTCGCCCCCGTACAGCTTCCCGATGAGCGACTTGCGCGACAGGCCCACGAGCACCGGGAAGCCCAGCTTCCTGAATTCATGGAGATTCTTTATTATCCGGTAATTATCCTCAAGCGTTTTTCCGAATCCGATGCCCGGATCGATGATAATTTTTTCGCGCCCGATACCGGACGCCATGGCCCGCTGCGCCGCCCCGGCCAGGAACGCGCTGATCTCGCCGACCAGGTCGGCGTAGCGCGGGTCGTTCTGCATGGTCTCCGGCGTCCCCCGGATATGCATGAGAACCACGCCGGCCCCGAATTCGGCCGCGACCCCGGCGGTCTCACGGTCGAAGGAGAGGCCGCTGATGTCGTTGACGATGGACGCTCCGGCCGCGAGGGCCGCCCGCGCCACCTTCGACTTGCTCGTGTCGACCGAAACGGGAATTCCGATATCCATCGCTATTTTTTCAATGACCGGGCACACCCGGCCGATTTCCTCTTCGGCGGTCACCGCCTTCGCGCCGGGCCGTGTCGACTCGCCGCCCACGTCTATGATATCGGCGCCCTCGTCCCGCATGCGATAGGCCCGCTCCACGGCCCGGCCGGTATCCGGATACCTGCCGCCGTCATAGAACGAATCAGGCGTTACGTTCAGTATCCCCATGATCCTGACAGTTCCCGCCGGCCGCATCAGAACATGACCGTGGCCGACGCGATATGGTTGAAGCCTTTGGTGATCGTGTCCATGGTGAAGGCGTAGGATACGTCAAACTGGACGACATGGAACGTCAGGCCGGCGGAAAACACCAGGTCCCGCAGGCCGATATGGATCGACGCCCATTTCATGATATCGTACTGCGCCCCGATACTGTAGCCGAAGGTCTTCTCGTCGAGCTTCTTTAAGCCGCTTGCGGCGATGGTGAAGTTCCTGTTGGTAATGATGGCGATGCCGAGCTTCAGTGTCGGGTAGGCGAACGCGTACGTCCGGTCGATGCCGGCCCTCTTCACCATGGGGTACATCCCGGTCCCCAGGTCCTGGACCATGAGGCCGACTTTCAGGAACGGAAGCAGGTAGACCTGGGTGCCGATATCGGCGCCGCACCCCAGGTAGTAGTCGTTTCCTATTTTTTCGTACAGGCCCTTGACGCTGAAACCGAAGGAGGTGACCCCCAGGGAAACCCCGTAGGAGAGGTAGCCGGCGGTGGCAAGGTAGCCGAGGGTGCCGGTCCTGACGCCGTTATAGTCCATGCGGCCGACCCCGCCGGAAAAGATGGTGTAGCTCCCTATGCCGAGTACGCCCCGGGGGAGGTTGACGGCCATGCCGAAAAAGACGGTCTTCGCGCCGTGGGTCAGCAGGGAGCCGCTGACCGCCGCCTGCACGGAAAAGCTTTTCTCCTCCTCGGAGAATTTTATCAGGTCGGCCTCGGTGATGTCCTCGACCTTTCCCTTCCGCGCCTTTTCCTTGATTTCCTTTTCCGTGAGCAGCTGCGTGTGGCGCAGCTCGGTCAGGCCCGCGGGGTTCCAGTATATCGAATACACGTCGTCGGCGGTGACCACTCCGTTCCCGCCCATGGCCACGTACCTGCCGCCGACCCATCCGCCGCGGGTGAAGGTTCCCCGGCTCCGCCCGTTCGCCAGCACCCTGACGGCCCTGGTGCCGTGGAGGCCGCTGCGCACGTCCTCGGACTCGACCTTCATGATGTACATGCCCGGCTCAACGCGGTTTCCGCCCCGGTCCCTGCCGTTCCAGATCGCCGGATAACCGGGAAACATGCCCGAGTTGACCTCTTCCCCTTCGACGTTGTATATCTTCAGCTTGACCTTGTTGAACAGGGCGCCCCCGGGATACCCCATGGACTGGAGGGCCAGGGCCTGCAGGTCCGTTACCTGCACGATGCCGCTCCCGGGGCAGAAGGGCACGGGCCAGACCACTATTCCCCCGGTATTATAGGCGCGGGCCGCTGTTACCGACAGGAACACGCAGCAGGCGGCCAGAAATATTTTCATCCCCTGTTTCATTGCAGTATGATATCGGCCTTGAACATACTATCCATTATTAAATATTTTTACCCTGTTTTTATCCCGCGGTCAACAATTATTTATCATTACAAGACTTGTTGCGAAACTCAATGATCAATACTATTTACTCCGTCATCTTCCACACCCCCCGTCCCCCATAGGGGGCGCGCGGGACATATCTTCCTGTGATTAAGCATTCTGCCTTGCGCATATTAATTGATTATTGTCCTGCATTTTCAAGAATGTTAACTCAAAGATACGGTTCAATCTTCAACGGATTGAGGCCCGTCATCATCCAGCAGGGCGCCAAAATACTCATGGGCTCGCTCCACAACTTCGCCGATGGCGGTTTCACGGTCGGCCGCCGGTACAGCATTGGCATCACCCATGCCGCAGTCAAAATAGAGCAGGAATTCAATATTCCCTTTCGGCCCCTTTACCGGCGAGCAGGACAGGCCCTTCATGTTCATTCCCTTTTTCGCGAGAGCCGAAATGACGCGAACCAGTATAGCGCGGTGGACCTCCCTTTTGCGGACCACTCCTTTTTTATGGTCCCCCGGCTCCGCCTCGAACTGGGGCTTCACCAGGATGACCCCTTCCACCGGGGAAAAGATTTCCCTGATAGCGTCAAAGACCTTCACGATGGAGATGAAGGAGAGATCGGCGGCCACGAAATCAATGGTATCCCCGAACTGCTCCCGCGCCAGGGCCCGGGCGTTTGTCTTTTCCATGACCACGACACGGGGATCCATCCGCAGGGAATAATCGAGCTGGCCATAGCCCACGTCAATGGCGTACACCTTCACCGCCCCTTCCTTCAACATGCAGTCGGTAAATCCGCCGGTGGACGCCCCGAGGTCAACGGCGGTTTTCCCGGCCAGGGAAATGCCGAAGCTGTCAATGGCTGACTTGAGCTTCCGGCCGCCGCGGCTCACGTAGAGCCCCCCGGGCCTCTCCACGGCGATCCGCTCCGTGCCGGCAACCTGCTTCGCCGGGTCGGTCACGGTTTCACCGTCCACCTTTACCCAGCCGGCGATGATTTCGCGCTTTGCCTTTTCACGGGACAGCGAAAGGCCTCCCTGGGCGAGATATATGTCAAGGCGTGTCTTTTTCATGTGCACTCAGTTCACATGAAATATGATTCTCCTAACACTCTGTGTCAAATGAAAAACTCGTTAATGCCCCATCCGGGGCCGGGTAACGACCCGGAGCGGGTCGGGCAAATAACTCACCCTCATTCACTATGATCCGACCCCTTGGCAAAGCAAAAAGCGATGGACAGTTCCTTTAAAATATGTAAAAATACCGGGGCCGCACCGGCGGCCAGGAGAAAGCATATGTACGAGGACATAAAGGGTAAAACGGCGCTTGTGACCGGCGCGGGAAAGCGCACCGGGATGGGATTTGCCATCGCGCGCAAGCTGGCGTCGCTCGGCGCGAACGTGATCATAGCGGACCTCGGCTCGACAGACGCCGAGAACGCCATCGCCACCGGTATAATGGAAGAAATGGATACCATCGCCGATGATCTTGCAAAGGAATGCAAGGTCGAAACCATGGCAGTGACCCTGGATGTGTGTGACACCAAGTCGGTCGAGGCCATGGCCGCGACGCTGAAAGAGCGCTTCGGCCGCGTGGATATCCTGTGCAACAACGCCGGGGCCGCCTTCGGCGTTCCCAGCACCCTGGCAAATTACGACGAGGGCAAATGGCTCAAGACGATCGACGTGAACCTGAACGGGGTATTCCGGGTATCCAGGGCGATGGTCCCGCTGATGACCGGCAAACCCTCGAGCATCGTGAACACCGCGTCGCGGGCGGGTAAATTCCCACCCTTCCTGAACGGCGCCTATGCATCGGCAAAGGCCGGCGTCATCATGTTCACCAAAGTCATGGCCAAGGAGCTTGCAGGCCAGGGGATCCGTGTGAACGCCATCTGCCCTGGCCAGATATTCACCGATCTCCTCAAATGGCAGCTGGACCTTGAATCGCGCTTCTTCGGGGTCAGCTTCGAAGAGCGCGAGAAGGCCATGTGCAAAGAGATTCCCCTCGGGTTTATCGGCGGTCCGGAAGATATGGCGAACCTCGTGGCATTTCTTGCATCAGAGGAATCGCGTTACATCACCGGACAGGCGGTGAACCTGTGCGGGGGACAGCTCATGGAACTCTAGGACATGTCGCGGCCGCATCGGAGCAAGAGGCTCGTGAACACTCTATCACGTATGAAGGGGGCGAAGTTGACTATGGAAATGAATACAATGTTCCAGATTGAGAAAATTGACCAGGTAGGCATAGCGGTTCGCAACGCGGACGAAGCGGCAACCTTCATGCAGGGCGCTTTCGGGCTGAAATTCACGACCTTCAACATGCCCGAAGCCAGGGCAATTCTTCACGGAAAGGATGTGCGCTTCATCACCAGGATATCACTGGCCAAGGCCGGCAATATCGACCTGGAGATGATGCAGATACTCGAAGGCGACCACATAGTCAAGGAATTCATTGAATCGCAGGGGCCGGGTATCCATCACCTGGGCATTTACGTGAAGGACCTCAACCAGTCGGTGAAGGAATGGGAAGAAAAGGGCGGTATACTGATGCAGCGAACGGCGCACCCGGCAGGAATAGGAACGGCCTATCTGCAGATTGAAGGGCTATGGGGTGGCTCATGCATCGAGCTCATCAAGCTTGGAGGAGGGTGATGCCGTGAACAGGAAGATGATCGTACTGGTAACCGGCGCGTCAAGGGGAATCGGCCGCGCTCTGGCGGAAGAGCTCTCGTCACGGGGACACCGTGTATACGGCACCGGCCGCAGCAGACCGAAGGACGAGCTCACCTTTGCATACATTCCCATGGACGTGACTGACGAAAAGTCGGTGAAGAAAGCGATACGCGGGGTCATCGACGCAGAGGGGCACATCGACGTGCTGGTGAACAACGCTGGCGTGAGCCACTGCGGGACCGTGGAGGAAACCCCGGCAAAAATCGCCAGGGACATGTTCGAAACGAATTACTTCGGGCCCCTCGCGCTTATCAGGTCCATCATCCCCCGGATGAGGGAACGGCGGTCGGGAACAATCGTTAATATCACATCGGCCGCCGGCCGGATCGGCCTTCCCTTTGAAGGACATTACAGCGCGAGCAAGTTTGCGCTTGAGGGCCTGAGCGAGGCACTCAGGCACGAGGTGATGCCCTTCGGCATCCGCGTCATAGTGGTGGAGCCGGGCGACGTGGGGACCGCCATATGGGAACATACCGCCAGAACCGACGCACCGGACTCACCCTATGAGGAGATGCTCGGGCGTTTCCTCGCGGTGAAGGCAAAAGAGATGGGACCCGCGGCGGACAGACCGGAGCATGTAGCCGGACAGATCGCTGACGCGATCGAATCGACGGGCGTCCAATACCGTTTCCCGGTGGCGAAGATGGCCGGTCTTATAATGGCAGCACAGAAGCTCCTTCCGGAACGGCTCTTCCTGAAAATAATCGCCAACAATTACAAACTCTACAACAAATGATACGAGCGGCGGCCTGATGTTTTGCCCCGCTCCGGGGTATGTGCGGTCGATTCGAAGCCGGGCCGGTACCCGGCTGGTGACCGCCCAAGAGAATTCTTTTATTTTGATAGTGAAAGGCATGTAATCTTATATGCCATCACAAGAAACCTTATAATTATATAATTGACAGGCGTATGAAAATGTAATACAATATATTCCCATTCATGCAGCTTCTGGAGCCATCAACCTGGAGATATTTCACATGGATATACAATTTGAAAAAATGGATGAGAGCCACCGTACCCCGGTCATAGACATTTTCAACCATTACATTGAAAACAGCTATGCCGCGTACCTGGAGCAGAAAGTATCCTATGACTTTTTCAGCATGATCCTCGGAATAACAAAGGGTTATCCGGCGGTTGCCGTTAAAAACTCAGGCGGCGAAGTGGTCGGGTACGGGTTTCTCCGCGCGTACAACCCCATGCCGGTATTCAGGCACACGGCTGAAATCACCTGCTTTCTGAGACCGGACGCCACCGGGAAAGGCATCGGCGGCGAAGCCCTGCGGCACCTGGAGCGGGAAGCCGCTGCGATGAATGTATCCATGCTGATGGCGAGCATTTCCTCGTTGAACGAGGGTAGCGTGCGGTTTCACGCAAAACAGGGATTTACAGAGTGCGGCAGGTTTATCAAGGTAGGGAGAAAATTCAACACCGATTTCGACGTGGTCTGGATGCAGAAACGGTTATAGCAGCCGTATAAGAATAACGCCGGCCGCAACGACGAGGGTTTTTCCATGCTGCATGAATCATACGTAAGCCAGAAAGAGACAAATGTGTTCCGCCGCTGGTTCCAGGACGAGTACTTCGACCTGATCGTGTGGTACGATCTTGAAACAAAGCTGATAACGGGCTTCCAACTCTGCTACGACAAGAACAGAGACGAACATGCCTTCACCTGGCACAAAAATATCGGGTTCAGCCACAACAGGATCGATGACGCGCGGGCTGATCACCGCCACCCGGCGACCCCCATACTCGTCGCGGACGGCATGTTCCCCTTCGAGGAGATCCTGGAGAGATTCAGGGCCAGCTCCGCCGGCATCGACGAAGCAATCAGGAGCCTGGTGATCGAAAAACTTGCCGAGTATTCCCGGTTATAGACCTCACCCCCTCGGTCCCCCTCTCCCACAGGGAGAGGGGGAGGTACAAGGAAATATGTTTAATATCACCACAATCCCGGAATCAGCCGCTTGCGGCTCCGCGAGAAATCCGCGTATCCGGGAATGGCCATGAGGGTCTTTTCCTCGACAAGTATTCTTACAATAACAGAAGGAATGAATATCAGCAGGTAGACCGCCAGGGTGACCCAGTTAAAGAAAAAAATAATGATACCGGCATGGGCAGCCAGCATTCCCGTGTAGGCGGGGTGCCGAATGAACCTGTACGGACCGGTATTGATTATTGTATGGTCTTCCATTACATTGACGGCATGGGAATAATAAATGCCAAGGGTTTCAATTGCCCACGTCCTGAAAGCAATCCCCGACAGGAACAGCGCCGCCCCCGCCCAATGGGCGACACCGGGCTTTGTCCAGAGCGTTTCAAACCAGAGGGCCGATATAATCGTCAGGGCGTGCCCCAGCCCGTAGAATTCCCTTGTCCCGAAATCGGAGGCCTTTTTTTCATGATGAAAGTCTGGCCGGGACACCTTCATTTCATGGTACAGCCAGAACAGATACGCGAGGATAATGCCCATCTCCAGGTCAGGGCCGGGGCCGGACCAGGGGCTGTCACCCCGGTTCAACCTCACTGCGGCGCACGCGATAACCAGAATGATGAGCAGCAGCGGCAGGATTAATGATCCGTACTTTTTCATGCCGGAAAACCTCGATGACGATAAATACTATTTCAACAGCTTCAGCAGGCGCTTCGCCAGCGACCCGGGATCGATGCCGTACTCTTTGAAGAGCTGGGCGTTCTTGCCGTGGGTGACGAAGGAATCCGGGAAGCCGGCGCAGAAGAGGATCTTCTTCCTGAGGCCGGGCTTCACCGACGCGAGGAGATACTCCCCGGCACCCCCGGAAATAACGCCGTTCTCGAGGGTAATGGCGCCATCGACGCCGGCCAGGACCCGCTCGATGCCCCCGGTGTCCAGCGGCTTTATGGTGAGGAGGTTGACTATGGCCGTGCCGATGCCCTTCTCCCCGAGCATTTCGCGCACCCTGCGGGCCACGGGCACCATGTCGCCGAAGGTGAATATCGCCAGGTCTTTGCCGGCGGTAAGCCTTTTGATTTTACCAAGGACAAAACTCCCGCCCTTCTCGTAGCTGAATTCGCCCTGGTCGATTCCGCCGCGGGGGTACCGGATGGCCACGGGACCGTCGTTATACCGCGCGGCAAAGTATATCATGTCCCGCAGCTCATCGCCGGTCGACGGCGCGAGAAGGATATAATTGGGTATGTTCTTGATAATGGCGATATCGAAAAGCCCCTGGTGCGTCTCCCCGTCCTGGCCGACCGCGCCGGCGCGGTCCACGAGGAACCTCACGGGCAGCTTCATGATGCCGACGTCATGGATAAGCTGGTCCACGGCCCGCTGGAGGAAGGTCGAATAGATCGACACGAAAGGCTTGAACCCGCTGACGGTCAGGGCGCCCGCGAAGGTTACCGCGTGCTGCTCCGCGATGCCGACGTCAAAAAAATGTTCCGGCGACTTTTTCTCGAATTCGTACAGGCCGGTGCCCAGCTTCATGGCCGCTGTTATGGCGACGATTTTTTTATCCGTCCTGGCTATATGCGCGAGGGTCTTCCCCGCGATCTCGGAATAGGAAAGCCGCTTTTCGCCCAGGGCGATGCCGGTGGCCCGGTCGAAGGGCCCGATGCCATGGTACAGGGCGGGGTTCATTTCCGCGGGCAGGAATCCCTTGCCCTTCCTGGTGAGCACGTGGATTATCTTGGGTCCGTAGTTGATGGCCTTCACCCTGTTCATTATGTTTATGAGTTGGGGTATATCGTGCCCGTCTATGGGGCCGAAATAACGGACACCCATATCCTCGAAAAACTGGCCCGGGATGATCATTTTCTTAAAGCTTTCAATGGAACGGTAGATGAAGTTGAAGAGCGGGCCGCCGATCCGCGGTATCCGCTTCACCAGCTCCATCGACTTTCTCCGGATGCGGTTGTACGTCGATCCGGATATGATGCGGGTGAGGTACTTGGACATGGCCCCCACGTTCTCATTGATCGAGTGCTCGTTGTCGTTGAGGATGATGATCAGGTCGCTTTCCATGTGGCCGATCTGGTTGATCGCTTCGAAGGCCATGCCGCCGGTGAGGGAGCCGTCGCCGATTACCGCTATGACCTTGTGGCTTTTCCCGGCCATGTCCCTGCCGATGGCCGATCCGCACGCCAGGGAGAGGCTCGTGCTGCTGTGGCCGGTATCGAAGGCGTCGTATTCCGATTCGTGCCTCTTGGGAAAGCCGGATATGCCGCCGTACTGCCTGATGTCCCGGAACGCCGCCCGGCGGCCGGTCAGGATCTTATGGGCGTAGCTCTGGTGCCCCACGTCCCAGATGATCTTGTCGCGGGGTGTGTCGAATACATAATGGAGGGCGATGGTAAGCTCTACAACGCCGAGGGAGGACGCGAGATGCCCCCCGTTCTTCGAGATCACGTCGAGGATGTATTCGCGCACTTCTCCCGCCAGGTCATTCAGTTCGGCCGGTTTGAGTTTTTTAAGATCTTTAGAGCTGTTGATCTTTTTGAGTAACATTGCGGCTTATACTTATATGTCTTTCAGGATTTCCCTCCCCCTTGATGGGGGAGGGCAGGGTGGGGGTGGAGATCATCACCCTCCCCTAACCCCTCCCCCATCAAGGGAGGGGGATGATGACCTTACGCTATAATCCTTGTGACTTTCTCCGTTTTTCCTTCCCTGGTTATCTCGAACACGATCGCGTTGACCTTGCAGTTCTTTTCGGCAACCTCGAACTTCACCCTGGTGAAAGTCAGGAAGCGCTTCACGGAATTATCCTTGTTTATCCCGATGACCGAGTCAAAGGAGCCGGTCATGCCGATGTCGGTTATGTAACCGGTCCCGTTCGGCAGGATATCCTCGTCGGCGGTCATGACATGGGTATGGGTGCCGAACACGGCTGATGCCCTGCCGTCCACATGCCAGCCGAAGGCCTTTTTCTCCGAGGTGGCCTCGGCGTGGAGATCAACGATGATGATGGGCGCCCTGTCCTTGACCTCCCGGTAGATGGCGTCGAACTTCTGGAAGGGGCAGTCGATCGGCTCCATGAAAAGCTTCCCCTGGAGG
>CAZZHU010000012.1:0-25179 GCA_964654045.1 uncultured Leptospirales bacterium | reverse complement strand
CGCAGACGCTGAAGCCCTTCCGCTCTATGATGTGGTAACCGTGGCCCCGCACCCCGACCGGGTAATTGGCGGGGCGCAGCAGGGCCGGCTCGGAGTCGATGATCTTCATCACCTCATGGTTGTCCCATATGTGGTTGCCGGTGGTGATGCAGTCGACGCCGATGGAAAGAAATTCCTGCACGATATCCGGCGTGATCGACTTGCCCCCGGCGGCGTTCTCACCGTTGACGATGACCATGCCGATCCGGTGCATGTCGATGAGCCCCTGGAGCTTGTCCTTCAGGACCTGGCGGCCGGGGCGCCCCACGACATCGCCCACGGCGAGAATTTTAATTGTATCGCTCATTATGTTTTATCTTCTTTCATTATCATGCAGCGGTTAAAACCGCTGCTTATCAGAACTATCTGGAAGGCGATTTACATCGCCTTCTTTAACGCGACGATTAAAATCGTCGTTTATTTCGCGTATTCTATGATCCTGGTCTCCCTGATGACCGTCACCTTCACGATGCCGGGGTACTTCAGCTCCGACTCGATCTTGGTCGCCACCTCTCGGGCGATGCCTTCCGCCTTTTCGTCGCTCACGATGGAATTGTCGACGATGACGCGGAGCTCGCGTCCTGCCTGGATGGCGTAGCACTTCTCCACGCCCTTGAAGGCGAGGGCTATCTGCTCCAGGTTATCGAGGCGCTTCAGGTATGTATCGAGGGACTCCTTGCGGGCGCCGGGACGCGACGCCGATATGGCGTCCGCCACCTGCACCAGGACCGCCTCGAAGGACTCCGGCTCGCGGTCATTGTGGTGCGACGCGATGGCGTTCACGCACTTGTCGCTCTCGCCGAACTTCTTGGCCATTTCCGAACCGACGATGGCATGGGCGCCTTCGCCCTCGACCACGCTCCCCTTGCCGATGTCGTGGAGCAGGCCGGACCGCTTGGCCAGATGCACGTCGAGCTTGAGCTCGCCCGCCATGATGCCGGCCATGTTGGCCACTTCAAGGCTGTGGGACAGCACGTTCTGCCCGTAGCTGGAGCGATACTTGAGCTTGCCCAGGTTGTAGAGCGCTTCCTTGGAAAGGCCCGTTATGCCGAGCTGATAGGCGGCCTTTTCCCCCTCGTCGAGCATGTTTTCCTCGATCTCGGTGGTGACCTTTTCCACGACCTCTTCTATCCTGGCCGGGTGTATCCTTCCGTTCTGGATCAGCCGCTCAAGGGAGAGGCGGGCTATTTCCCGCCGCACCGGGTCATAACCCGATATGACCACCACTTCCGGGGTATCGTCGATAATCATGTCGACGCCGGTGAGATTTTCCAGGGTGCGTATGTTCCGGCCCTCGCGGCCTATGATGCGCCCCTTCATTTCGTCCGACGGCAGCGATACCGTGGTGATGGTGCTCTCAGAGGTATAATCGGAGGCGTTGCGCTGGATCGCCGTTATGATGATTTCCTTCGCTTTCTTTTCCGCGGCCCGCTTCGCCTCTTCCTCTATCTTGTTGATTATCTTCGAGGCCTCGAAACGCGTCTCGTTTTCAAGGTTTTTCAGCAATACCTGCTTCGCCTCGTCGGAGGTCATGCCCGCGACGCGTTCCAGCTCCTTCTTGTGGCGCTCGAACTCCTTCCGAAGCTCTTCCTCTTTCTCGATGTTTTCCTGCTCCTTGACCTTCTGCACTTTTTCCTGCTTGTCGATCTGGTCAAGGCGCCTGTCTATCGTCTCTTCTTTCTGGAGAAGGCGCTTCTCGATATTCTGAAGCTCCTGCCGCCGGTCGCGGCCCTCCTTCTCCATCGCGTTCTTCTCCTTCAGCAGCTGGTCCTTTGCCTCCAGGAGCAGCTCCTTCCGCTTGTTCTCGGCATCCTTGATGGCGTCCTGCACGATCCTCTGCGACTTGGCTTCGGCGGAGCTCAGCTTTATCCTGCCAAGATATGCGCGAAAGGCATATCCCGCAATTCCAACGATTGGGAGAGCAATAATGAGTATTATAGTCAGCATTGTCATACAGATCCTCCCGTCCCCCCTGTGATAGTATCCCGGGCCCGTCATGGCGCCCTGAGCGCCCGTGCCGGCCGGAACCATGTTTAATGCATTCTGCGGGTAATCGGGGTCAAATCCGATGTACCCTGTGTACCACGTCAGGCTGGCAGCGGCCCTTCTCTGCTCAGGACCGCACGGAGGAGTATTTCTGCTGGATCTTTTCTATGACGAATTGGGGGACGAGACAGGTGAGATCACCGTTGTAGCTCGCTATTTCCTTGACCGCCTTTGACGAGATGAATGCGTATTCACCCTTGGTCATGAGAAAAATCGTTTCAATTTCAGGTGCGAGTTTGCTGTTGATTGAGGCGTTAGTCATTTCGTATTCGAAATCCGTTATGTTTCTGACTCCACGGATGATATAGTATATTCCATGCGTCCTGCAAAACTTGATTAATAATCCTTCAAAAGAAACTGCTTCGACTGAGCTATCATCCTTATAATAATTATTTATGATCTCTAACCTCTCCTTGATAGTGAAAAGAGGTTGTTTCTCGCGATTGATCGCTATTGCCACTACCAGTTTATCACAAATACCCTTGGACCTCTCGATTATATCAAGATGTCCGTTTGTTAAAGGGTCAAAGGATCCTGGATAAATCCCAATTCGCATATATAATCCAAATACTCCACAGCCACAGCTAATTTAACAGGTCTATAATTTCTGTCAAGAATTATATTATTATTGATTTCCTTCCATATTATTTATCCACGGCCCATAAACCATACCCATTAACCGATAGTTATCGGTATAACAGTTGCTCTGACCCCGGAATACGCCTATTTTACTCTGACACCAGGATATTCTGGCCCGGGCAGCACCGATAGTTATCGTTATCGATATTTACATCCCGCTCCATTATATGAACCGTACCGTCCCCATATACCTTTTTTTCCAGTACGGCTTGCCCATATCCGCATAGGAAACCTTTTTACCGCTCCGGGGAGCATGTATAAACCGCCTGCCCCCCATATAAATGCCCACGTGGGACAGCTTCCTGCCGCGGGACGTCCTGAAAAAGACAAGGTCCCCCGGCCTGGCCTGCCGGATACGGATACGATGCCCGGCCCGGAACTGGCTTTGCACGGACCGCGGAAGCAATATGCCGTTCTTTTCGTATACATACATGACGAAACCGGAACAATCGAAGCCCCGGGGCGTGGCGCCGCCATGCTGATACCGGACGCCCAGATACCGCTGGGCCGTCCGTACGATCCTGCCCCGCTCTCCCTTATTGTAATACCGGCCATGCCGGTAATAACCGCCGCCGGGAACACAGGAAACCAGGAACAGGAGCATGATAATCCATATACATCTACGGTTCATACTGTTTTTATTATCGGTACGAGGAGGGGGGAAATATATGATCAGATTTCCGAAAAAAATCAATCAATGGTCACAGCTATTTTTTCTGCCCGGGAAGGTTCTCGAATTCATCACGTGTGAGGATATTGAAAATCTTATTGAGCTTTGCCTTATTGAAAATACGGGCAATCGATTCGTTAAGGTCAAAAAATATGAGTTTTACGTTCTTTGATAATGAATGATGCAGGAACTTGACAAAAGTGCCGATCGCCGAAGAATCAATGAAGGTCATCTCATGGCAGTCTATCGCTATAATTTCAGGCGCCATGTCCAGCAGCCTGTTCCAGGTATCCTCGACCTGGCGGACATAACCGAGAAAAAACTCCCCCTTGATTCGTATGATCTTGGTTGATCCACGATCATCTATCTCGATCGATACCATTTTTTCTCCTGTACGGAAAGCGTGGGAACCGCCGTTTACCCCCCGTCAATAAATCGATCCCGCAGGAACAAAATTATTGACCTGAACCCGACCTGTGCAATACTATTACCATGGTCAAGCAATAGTCAACAAAATAATGCATAGTATGTATAATATTGTCCCCCCGCCGCCGCAGGCGGCGGGGGGACAATATTATAGTGCATTCAGGCAGCAAATCTATTGACAGGATCGTTGAAAATATCTATTCGTGTGAAACCATTCGATAAGGAAATAATTATGAAATTCATAAACGGGGGCCTTGAACAGGTCGCAGGTTTTACTTTTTCAGCGGTGGAGTGCGGCATCAGGTACACCGGCAGGCTCGATTACTGCCTGATAGCCTCCGGCGCCCCGTGCAACGCCGCCGGCGTATTTACGACCAACAAGGTCAACGCCGCGCCGGTGAAGCTGTGCCGGGCGCGTATCGGCGGGACCGTGCAGGCCATCCTCATCAATGCCACCAACGCCAACGCCTGCACCGGCGACCAGGGCCTGCACACGGCGGAAACGCTCACCGCCGACATCGCGGCCCGCCTCAAGGTCGCGCCCGAATCGGTCCTCATGGCCTCCACGGGCATCATCGGCCGCCAGCTCCCCCTGGAGAAGATGCTGGGCGCCCATGCCGGTCTGACGGCGTCCCTCGGCCGCGACGGGGGGCGGATGATTCCCCGGGCCATCATGACCACGGACACCGTTCCGAAAGAGACCTGCGTGTCCTTTACAACTTCGGCCGGGGAATTCCGGGTTGCCGGCACCGCCAAGGGAGCCGGCATGATCGCCCCCAACATGGCGACGCTCCTCTGCTTCATCATAACCGACGCCCCGATCGGCGCGGGAGACCTCTCCGCCCTGTTCAAACGCTGCGTGGGCCCGACGCTGAACGCCATATCCATCGACGGGGACATGTCGACCAACGACACCGCCGTCATCCTGTCGCCCCGGTCCGGCAAACCCCTCGCCGGCGGGAGCGACCTGGCCGCCTTCGAGGAGGCCCTCCGCGCAGTGCTGGCGCGCCTGTCGGAGATGCTCATCGACGACGGAGAGGGAACGACCAAGCGCGTCCGGATCACGGTGAAAAACGCCGCCTCCGACGGCGACGCCAGGCGGATCGCAAAGGCCATATCGGAATCGCTCCTGGTGAAAACGGCCCTTTTCGGCAACGACCCGAACTGGGGCAGGATCGCGGCCGCCGCCGGGTACTCCGGCGCGGCCATCGACGAGGAAAAGCTGTGCGTGTCCTTTGACGACATGCCCCTCCTGTTCAACGGAGCGCCGGTGGAATTCGACCGCGACGGCCTGGTCGGCATCATGAAAAAGAACATCTTCGAGGTCTTCGTCGACGTCGGCCTCGGGAAATCGGAATGGTCGATGCTGACCACGGACATTTCCATCGACTACGTCAAGATCAACGCGGAGTACTCGACCTGAAAAAAGCAGCCAGCGCGGCTCATGACCGGTCCGGGAACGGAATCAGAATGACGCTCCCGCGGACATGTTGATGCCGTAAAAAATATCATGCCTGGAAGGGTAAAATCTATTCGGGGTGATATGGAAATAGAGATACTGGAGCCTCCCCCCGGCGGAAATGACGATATGCGCTGCCCTGATGCTATACATGAGCGTGACCGTTTCATTCCCGCCATAGGCGATGGAGGTCCGGTCGCCCATGTCGTCGCTTCCCCACTGCGAGCCGACAAGAACCACGCCGGCAAAGTTCACCACCAGGTACAGGTCCCCCGCGATGGGTAGCGTACATCCCACTCCGGCGCCCAGTCCGCCGGAATGATACTGTATATCATAAGTCGATGTCTTATAGATCTTTGAAATATTTTTCTTATACTGATAACCCTGGTACTTGGGGCCGAAAAAAAATTTGAAGAGGCTATTGATTTGATAACTGACAAGAAAATCACCGTCATATTTCCTTGCTCCCAGCGTTGTACGGGCAGGATAGAAATAGTTGTTGCCCTGAAGGGTGATATCAGGCAGATAATTAAAGGAAAGCAGGCTGCCCTTGAAGTCACCATATAAAAAGTTCACTGAAATCTGCCACCGGTCTATGGCAACCGAAAGGGACGGACCATACATGAAGGCGGCTTTGGGATGAAAGTCCCCCTGTGAATAGGCAGGTATTTGTGCGCGGTACCTTTTCCATACCGGCGTCCAATTCGCGTAATAAGCCGTGAAACCCGCGACAAAGGTCACCTGGGAACTCTCTTTTTCCGCGGGGATATCCTTCTTCGGCTCCTGCGAATAAGAATACTCGTTATAGGCTAAAAGAGATATCGAAAAAACACACACGCCGGCACCATGTATCATTTTCTTTATCAGCATATTCTATTCCTTCTATTGTAATATGCAGCGGCATTACCTGCTGCTGTTGTACCGGGCCTGTTCCGGCCCCTGTGAAGTATTGCACCAGCATAATTATTCTTAAATCGTTGCACCGTAAATATGTATATGCAGGGTGAACCCCTGTCAAATATTATACACATATACCGGGGGAATATTCATGAACCAGTTCCATCGGGCGCCGCATGCCGGAACTGCAGGCACTCGCAGGGCCGGCAACAATTTCAGTTGACAATAACACCGATAACCGCTACAGTAAAATCAGGCGTTAATCCAGGACGCCCCCGGCAACAGCTGAACTATGTGGAAACGAATTATCATATCAACCTCGCTGATCATGGCGCTGTCGGCCGCCGCCTCCGCGCAGGCACGGAAGGACAGGGTCCTTATCTACAATATCTCGATCGCGTATGAAAAAAGCATATTCGTCGACGTGCGCCACAAGGCGGATGAAGAGCAGTTCGGGCACTTCTCCTTCATCATCCCCCATACCATCGTGCAGAACCTTAACGCCTCCGGCAGGGTGGAGGCCAGGAAACTGGAAGGAGAACTGCCCCTCAAGGATATAGGCAGCGATGCCTTTTATGACGAGATGGAGAAGATAGGCGCGGGGCGCGGGGCACGCTATATCATCGGGGGACGCGCAACCGTCAGGGGAAGGAAACTCTCGCTGGAGCTTGCCCTGGTCAACATCAAAACGCGGGACTTCATCGCCATATTCAAGGACAGTTTCGAAACCGGCGCCGAGCTCAGGAGCACCATCCGGGACATATCGGCGAATATCGAGCAGAAGCTCGAAATATACCGGAAGGAATCCACGGAAGAGAAGAAGCAGGGCAAGCGCCGCAGGGAGCAGAGGCCGTTCCGGCCATCCCCCTTCCTCAAGGCATACCGGGCGCTGGACGGCCTCTCCTTCGGCGCCAAGACCGGGCGGTTCTTCATTAAAGGCTCCTTCTCAAAGATGTACGAGGACTCGGAATATTTCAGCCCCTACCTGTCCTACGGCATACTGAAATGGTTCGGCCTCACGGCACAGGCCGATTACCTTGCCACGGAAAACGGGAAGAACATCGTCAGGCAGTCGTCATCCATGTACCTGTGGGGACTCACTCTCAATGCTGATTTCTCATACCAATTTTTCAAGCACTTCGGCGTGAGGCTCTCGGCCGGGTTCGGCGCCTCCATGGGTAAAATAATCACGAGCACCTCGGACAATCCCTTCCTGGGCATCAACTCGTCGAAAAAATCAACCGATCCCTACCTCAACATAGAGGCCTCGTTCAACCTCCAGTTCAAACCTGTCGAGGTGCATGTCGGCGGCGGATATAAATCGGCCTTTTTTAAAGGCAGGTCCCTCTCTCTCATAACCGTCTTCTTCGGCCTGGGCTTCCATCTCTGAGCCGGCGCTGCCGGTCCTAAATTTTAAGTTTTCCCCATTAATTTCTTGACTTACATTCAAGATATTTTTACGTTATACGTTCCGATAAATAATCATTCCATGCATGACGTTTATCAGGTAATCGGGCTCGCTCCCGATTTTATTTTTTTTAGGGGGTACGAGTATCCTTCTAATCCCCCCCTAAATCCCCCGGAGGGGGACTTTATCATTACGCGGTACATCCGCGTCGACTGAATACCCCCCTGAGGGGGATTAGGGGGGATTCTTTGACAGCTATCTTGATATGAGTGATAGTAAATATTATACCGGGATATAATTATGGGCTCTGCAAAACTGAAAAAAATCATGTCCGAAGACAAGAACCACCTGTTCCAGAACTACGGCGACAGGCAGAAGGTATGCTTCGTCAGGGGCCGGAACAGCTGCCTCTATGACCAGGACAACAGGAAGTATATTGATTTCTTCTCCGGCATTGCCGTGTCCAGCCTGGGTTACGGCAACAGGGCCCTATCGAAGGCGCTGCACCGCCAGGTGGACAGCCTGATCCACAGCTCCAACCACTTCTACAACCGCGAGCAGAACGAGGCCGCCAGGCTCCTGAACGAAGTCTCCTTCCCGGGCAAGACGCTCTTCGCCAACAGCGGGACAGAGGCCAGCGAGGCCGCCATCAAGCTCGCCCGCCGTTACGGGTTGAGCCAGGGCCGGGACCGCTACCGGATCATCACCTTTGACAACTCGTTCCACGGCAGGACCTTCGGGGGCATGACCGCCACGGCACAGAAAAAAATCCATGACGGCTTTGGCCCCCTGGTGCCCGGCTTCATCTATCTTCCCGGCGACGACATCAGGGCCTTTGAAAAAGAGATACGGAAAAACCGCGGCGTCTGCGCGGTCATGATAGAGCTCATACAGGGCGAAGGGGGCATCCAGATCGCCGACAGGGGATTCGTCAAGGAGCTGTTCCGCCTCTGCAACAAGAACGGAATCCTCACCATCGTGGACGAGGTGCAGACCGGCATCGGCAGGACCGGGACCATGTTCGCCTACCAGCATTTCGGCGTCGTTCCCGACATTATCACCATGGCCAAGGGCCTCGCCGGCGGCGTTCCCGTCGGCGCCATACACGCGAAAAACTTCCTGGCGGAATTCTTTCCGAGGGGGACCCATGGCAGCACCTTCGGCGGGAACCATCTTGCCTGCGCGGGCGTTGCCGCGGTATTGAAGCAGGTGCGCGGCGCGGGCTTCCTCGGCAATGTAAACGCCGTGAGCGCCTATTTCTTCGACGCCCTGAACGGCCTTACAAAGAAAGTCGGCTTCATAAAAGAAGTGCGCGGCATGGGCCTGCACATCGGCATCGAGCTCACCGGGCCGGGGGCCGCCCTGGTGCCCAGGGCCCTGGAGATGGGGCTGGTGATCAACTGCACCGCCGAAAAAGTCATCAGGATAATGCCGCCCCTGAATATTACCCTTACAACGGCGCGTGAAGGGATGAAGATCCTTGAGCGCTTATTCGTGGAAGCGGGGGAAAAACAGTGAAAATTCCAAAAATCAAGACCAAAGACCTTATCACCGTGAGCGACCTCAGCAGGGGCGAGATCATGGACATCTTCCACCTGACGGCCAGCCTGAAAAAGGACGCCGCCCGGGGAAGGCATCCCGACTTTCTGCAGAAGAAGTCGCTCGCCATGATCTTCGAGAAAAGCTCGACCAGGACCAGGGTCTCTTTCGAGACCGGCGTCACCCAGCTCGGCGGGCACGCCCTCTTTCTGGACGGCAACGATATCCAGATCAGGCGGGGGGAAACGATCGTTGACACGGCGAAGGTGCTCTCCCGCTACGTGGACGGCATCATGATACGGACCTTCTCCCACGACAACGTCGTGGAACTGGCGAAAAGCGCCACCGTGCCGGTCATCAACGGCCTCAGCGACGAGCACCACCCGTGCCAGGCCCTGGCCGATTTTTTTACCATCTTCGAGCGCGAGGGCGGCTTCAAGAAGGTACGCCTGGCCTATGTCGGCGACGGCAACAATGTCGCCAATTCGCTGATCCAGTGCGCTGCGATACTGGGCGTGGACTTCTCCATTGCCTGCCCGAAGCAGTACGAGCCGGACCCCTACGTGGTGGATGACTCCCGCAAGATCGCCTCCCGTTCAGGCTCATCGATACTCATCACGCGCGACCCGGAGAAGGCGGTGAAAGACGCCAACTACATCTACACCGACGTCTGGATCAGCATGGGAGAGGAGAAAAAGGCCGCCGCGAAGAAAAAGGTCCTGGCGAAATACAAGATCACCAAGGAGCTCCTCAGCAAGGGCCGCGCCGACTCGAAGGTTATGCACTGCCTTCCGGCCCACCGCGACGAGGAGATCGAAGGCGATGTACTCGATTCCGGACGGTCCATAGTGTTTGACGAGGCGGAAAACAGGTTGCACGTGCAGAAGGCTGTCATGTGCGCCCTGATGGCCGGGCGGTAAAACACCCGCCGGCCCAGGATCCCTCCGGACCAGGCAGGGCCGCGTAACAGGTCCCCGGCGCGGCGGCCGCCTGCCCGTTCCCCCAAGTCCATGCTCTCGCCCCTGCATGGTTACCGCCATGCCGGCGCACCCGGGAACCGCATTAATAATTTGTTATGATTAACCGGCGGCCGGCGCTATTCCTGGTTGACAATTTCCTATTACCATGATTATGATTTAATGCCTTTCTCCGATGTCTCGGTGGCGGAGGGCAATACCACACATAACAGAGGATAGGTATAAGCTTATGAAAGCACGAATTGTTATCGCAACAGTAATCTGCTCCATCATGCTCGCCTCCGCCGGGATGGCCGGCGGCGCATCTTCCCAGGGAGAAAAGCTCTACCAGCACCTGTCGCAGAAAATCATCACGGAGGGGGACGCGGCCTTCGTGGAAGGTCTGAATGCACGGTCCCGGGACCTCGACTGGTCGGCCGCGCGGAAAACCGAGCTGACCGGCAACCTCCGCATCCTGAAGCCAAAAGCCGCCGCAGGCGCGGGACAACCCCTCTATTTTATCCGCGGCGCCTCCGGCGACATGTACATCCTTTCCCTTCCCGCCGAAGGGGGACGCACGCCGGCGGAGTTTGAAAAGATGTCCGAAAACAGGATGAAATTCACCCTTGATACGGTCTCCGGGGAACATGACGGCAGGGCCTATACCTTCGCCCGGATCACCGGCGAACCGAAAGCCTCCCTCTTTGACAGGATATTCAAGATATCCATCGTGCTCATGCTGTTCTTCGTCATGGTGGGGATGGGGCTCACCCTGAAGATCAGCGACTTCACCCTGGTCCTTCGCAAGCCCCTGGGCATCGTCATCGGCGTTCTTCTCCAGTACGGCCTGATGCCCCTCCTCGCCCTGGGCTTAAGCCATCTCTTCGGCTATTACCAGGCCTATCCCTTCATCTTCATGGGCCTGATCCTGGCGACGGCGAGCCCGGCGGGCGTCACGTCGAACCTCCTGACCCATTTCGCGAAGGGAGACCTCGCCCTTTCCATCTCCCTCACCTCGGTCTCCACGATACTGGCGCTTTTCTGCACGCCGCTTCTTCTCACGCTCTACGGAAACACCGGCGCCGGGGCGACCGTTCCCGCCGGCCTTATCGCCCAGACCATCGTTATCCTGGTCATCATCCCGCTGGCCGTGGGCATGACGATCCGGGCCCGCTCTGAAAAAATCGCAACGAAGGCGGCGCCCCTCTTCTCGGTTCTGGGCATCATCACGGTCCTCTTCATCATGGTGACCGGCGTGGCGAGCAACTTCACGGCCCTGACCGATACCGAGCGCTACAGCGCCTCCTTTTACTTTGTTCCCCTGATACTTGCCGTTACCGGCATGGCCGTCGCGGCGGCCGCGGGCCGTCTGTTCCGTGTTTCACCGAAGCAGGTCCGTTCCCTCGTTTTCGAGGCCGGCGTGCGCAATTCCGCCCTCGCCATGACCATCGCGATACTCATCCAGGACCAGATCGGGGACTTCTACAGCTCCCTCTTCATCGTCAACGGCATCTACGGGCTGGAGATGTATATCGCCGGGCTGCTGTTCGTGTTCCTGTTCAGAAAGTTTTCATCGGGTGAGGCGGCGGAATAAAGTCCGCCGCTATTCCGGGCAAACGCTTTTTCCCGGGGCCGGTATCTTCATCTTACGGGAAAATTCCCTGGCGGCTGCCGCCAGGGAAGGTGTTGCAGGCAGCTCATACCCGTTGTCCGGCACATACAGGGCGTCGCCCGATTTTCCGCAGAGACTGACTATGACCGGATAGTAGGGCAGGATCGGATCGATGTCGCTGTCTGCCATGACTGAAAAGGTGATCCTTTCATAACGGGGCCCCCGCAGGGTTTCCAGCACCCTGGCCCGGTAGATATGGTTCACATAGCCCCCGAGGCGGCGCAGGGGCCCTTTCTCCTTCACTTTTCCTTTCTCGACGAAGACAATGGCGGAATAATCCGTGGCAGCGATATTGTCCCTCACCAGGTCCCGGGAGATCTCCTCGTTCTCCGGGGCCGGTTTCATGACGAACCTGTTCTCTGTCCAGGTATCGCAGGAGGGGAGGAGAGTGAAAACCGATATCATTATAATTGAATATTTTCTTCTGATGTTCATAATCATATTGATACATTAAGATTAGTATAATGCAAGGATTTCATTGAACAGTATAACTATGGGGTCAGAGTAAAACTATAGTTAATCACCGATCAGCCGAAAAAGATATGGGTGTCAGAGCAAAAAACTCATTTTAAAACGTAATGTCTTACTTCAGGTGTCAGAGTAAAATATTCAACAAGCCTTTTATGTGCAACAAACCCTTTTGTCTATAAACATGGTTATTTAAAGACACTCAATGAGCATCACTGTGATGGGAAACAGTGGGCGCCGGCTCCGGCCGGGTTCGGAAGACTTGGCCCCGATGAAACAGTTATTGGATCCGTCGACAGGTCAAGGGACGATGTGCTCATTGTTGCTCCGCCATGGACCACGATGATTCTTCCCTTATATGCTCCGTATTTCACGGGAATTGAAAACGCTCCATCGGCAGGATTGACCATAAGGGTCGGTCCGGAAGAAATACTTGACCCTGCCGGCTGTGCCGGATCAAACAGGGAAGTCGCTGGTGTCGCGGAGCCATGGATGATCAGGATCTTGCCCATATGGGGTCCGGAGAAAATCTGGACGCTATGCGCACCGGTCCCGGCATTGCCGGTCAGCATCTCCGCATACGCTGAAAATGACCCCCATGTCGCCAGCGTCGGATCAGGGGTATATATATTGAGGGTTGTGGACGCGGCACCGCGTACAATCATTGTTTTTCCCGCGTTCGCGCCGGAGAGTATTTTAAAACAGTGAGATCCTCCTCCAACATTCGCGGTCAATGATGGGCCGAAATCATATTGCGGAACTGATGAGTCGTATACCGAGGAAAGGTTGGAAACCGTCCCCCTGATGATAAGCATGTTGCCGCTCGCCAGCGGAATAATGGAAGAGCCGTTGCCGGGACCGTAACCCGACGGCAGCGAATAATATGAGCTGAATGAATTCGTGTCCGGATTATACAGCTCAGAGGTGATGGCACCTCCACCGTTGAGCAGAACGATGCTATCGGTATTCATGCCATTGGTGACCAGGAAGCTCTTAGCACCGACATTGACCGCACTGTTCGTTGTCGGGCCAGGCAAGAAAGTACTGCCCGTTGGATTATAAAATGTCGTCGTCTGGGCGCTGCCGCCATGAACGATAAGGCGTTCTCCTTCATGGGTAGCTCCCGGCTTGGTGACAAGGATACAGTGGGCGCCGGCGCCAACCGAAGCGCTCGTATAATAGCCCGGGTTGGAGAATGTATTGGTCGTGGGATTGTATACCGCTGTATTGGTGTTTCCATTACCAAGAATTACGATCTTCTGCGTTACATCCGCACCAATCCCGGTCAGGTTTATCACGTAGACCGGCTCGTCCGGATCGTCGGTCTCGATTTCAAGGGCCGCCGTGCGTATTCCCTCTCCGACAGGATCAAAGATGATCTGAAAGTTACTAACATTAGCGGGATTAACCACCGGATCTGGACCAGAACCTATCGTATATTCAGCCGCGTGCACTCCAGTTATCGTTACATTAGTAATATTGAGGGCCGCGCTCCCGGCGTTCTGCAGCTCAAATTCATTTGACAGGGTCCCCCCGATCAACACTTGACCAAAACCGAAGCTGCCGCCCGAGGGATACACCGGGTCCCCTCCCGTATCGGTCACGATGATATCCGGTATCGGTAGCGCGTACCCGCCGCCATTGAGGTCCAGGGTAAAGGTCCCTTCGTCCGGGTCATCGGAGCTGATCGTGAGCACCGTCGAGAGCGGGCCTATGGAGTTTGGCGTAAATCCGACGTCAAAGGTCGCGCTTAATCCCGCGCCGACGGTTGAAGCGCATACGCCGGTGGAGAAATTGGTCGCATCAGCGACAGATGGATTAGCTGAGAGGGTAAGCGTGCTCGTACCGTTGTTTTTTATGGTGAAGACAGCGCCGGTCGTGTCGCCGAACTCTAAAAGACCGAAGTCGTAGGCGCCGCCGGCAGGATATTCGATGCCGTCAATAAGCAGCTGGATATCCGGGACCGCTGATCCATCTCCCGTCCCATCGAGATTGACCGTGTACGATGTTTCATCAGGGTCATTTGAAACAATCGTCAGGGTATCGGGGTAAGTCAGTGTGCCCGTGGGCGCGAAGGTCACAACAAAGGTAGTGGTGCCCCCGCCGGGGATACTCGTAGAGCCAAGACCGGACACAGAATAATAACCGGTACTTACCGAGGGCAGCGACAGCTCCAGTCCTCCCATTCCGCTGTTCTTTATCATGAAGGTGACCGTCTTTGACGTACCCTGCTGGACAGTGCCGAAGTTAAAACTGCCGCCCGAGAGATATTCAATGGACCCGACCTTGAGGTCGATATCCGGGACAGTGCCGGAGACGCCCGTCGCGGTTAGGCTGATTGTATAGTTTCCTTCATCAATATCGTTCGAAATGATCTCGATGGCGTCGCTATAGCCTACGGCAGCGGCTGGTGTAAAGGTGACGGTAAAGGTCACGCTTATGCCGGCCCCAAGGTTATAATACGCCGCGCCGTACGCGCCGGGATCGCTCGTCACGAAAACGGCCGGTGTCGAGGTTGACGGCGCGCTGATGGTGAGGACGCCCGTTCCCGTGTTCTGAATCGTGAAGGTGACCGTTTTCGTGGCTCCCACCTGCACGGTGCCGAAATCATAGCTGCTGCCCGAAGGATAATCAACGGTGCCCCTTTTGACATTAATGTCCGGCATCCATGCCAGGCAGCTGGCCAGGTCGACGTAATACACCGGTTCGTCCGGGTCATTCGTGCTTATCTCGAGCATGGCGGTACGGTATCCCGGCCCGGCCGGGTCAAACGTGATCGTAAAGGTCGAGACGAGGTCCCCGGCCGCAACGGTGGCCGGGCCGCTGACGGAGTATTCCGCCGCACAGGCGCCGGTAAATGCATAGGATACGGTCAGATCTCCGCTGCCCGGATTCTGAATAGTAAAAGTAATATCGTACGGGGTGCCGACATAGGTCGTGACACCGACCCCGTTGCCCGACACGAAATCCATACCACTCCGCTGAAGGTTTATGTCCGGGACCCCCACGCCGGTGCCATCCATGTTGATGGTATAGGGATTCTCACCGCCATCCGGATCGTTGGAGTTAATCGTGAGCACGGCCGCGCGGGGACCCGCCATGGTCGGATTGAAGGTGACCGTGAAGTCTGCGCTGGCACCGGCCGGAATGGTGGTCGCCCCGAGACCGGCTACCGTGAAATCTCCCGTGTCGCCGGTCATATTGTAGGACGTTATAGAAAGGTCCGCGCTTCCCTGGTTTTCGATCGTGTAGATAATCGGTCCCACGGGACTGCCGAGGTTCGTGGCGCCGAAGTTATAGGTGGCCCCGGAGGAATAATCGGTGCCTCCGATATCGAGGTTGATATCCGGTACGGTGCCGTTCCCTTCGAGGTAAATGGTATAGGGATTCTCCGCCGAATCAGGATCGTCGGAGGTTATCGTAAATTCAGCCGTGCGTGTGCCCGCACCGCCCGGTTCGAAGCGTATGGTGAATGTCGTGCTGCCTGAGAAGGGTATGATGCCCGGGACCAGGCTTGTAACGGTAAAATCTGTATTATTGGTCCCGCCCATCGAGTGACTGAATATTTCCAGGGGGCCGGTGCCGGTATTCTCTATAGTGAATGTCAGGTCGCCGCTCGACCCGCCCACGACAACATTGCCGAAATCAAAGGTATCTCCCGATGCGTAGGGGGTCACCCCATAGCTAACATTGATGTCCGGGTAGGTGGTGTCCTTCGTCACCGATGCCGTTGCCTGGACCGCGGGGTTCCCCGCGGCGTCCATGTGGTCCGCCGTCATGTTAACCGTTCCGTCCGAAAGGGTATGCACGTCCACCGACAGGGAAAACGATCCCGAGTTGCAGGTTGGTGTATTGAGGATGCCGCCTATGTCTACGCTCACGGCCCGGCCATTCTCGGAACATGCGCCGGTTACGGAATATGAATACTGGTTCGAATAGCTTATATCGGGCGTAATGGTGAAGGAGACCGTGGGGGGATCGGCGTCCACATTGAAAGCCGTGCCCGGTCCCGCTCCTGTGTCGAAGTTTCCCGCGGCATCGGATGACGTACCCGGGTCAATTGACAGGGCAACCGTGCCGGTCCCTGTACAGCTGGAGAGAGTTACTATCGGCGTTGACGTCGTGCCGTCCGCTACAGCGAAACTACCGCAGTTGGCGCCTCCTGTGGTGCTGAGGGCAAGGTTCAAGATGGTCAGGTTTATATTGTCTGCTCCCGTGTAAGTGACAGGGTAATCAACGCTTCCCGACCCGTTGATTATCGCCGGCGACGGCAGGCCAATGGCCACAGTGGGGCCGGAAGTATCCTTTGGCACCGTGGCGGAGTCGGTGCCCTGATTGCCAGCTGTGTCGTTGTGCCTGGCCGCCACGATCACCGAACCCTCGGGCTCGCCGCTTACGTTCATCCCCGTCGCGGCGAATGTTCCGCCCATGCAGGACGGGCCCAGCGTGTCAACTCCGTTGATGCTGACTATGACCATTTGCCCGTTCTCCGAGCAGGTGCCTGACACGGTATAATTTGCCGCGTTAGCGGCGATTATGTTCGGGGTCGACGTGAGGGTCACCGTCGGCAGGACCGTATCCTTAATAATATTTCTGGAAGCACTTCCGCTGTTGCCGGCCGCGTCAGTATCGCGCAGGTACAGGGTAAAGCCACCCTGGACCAATCCTGCGAATTCCGGAATGGCCGACAGTGTGGTGACTCCGGTCGTCGCGGCGGTCCAGTTGATGTTGTCAACCGACACCTCCGGGGAGGTCGTTTCGCTGTCCGCGAAAAAAATCACCGCCGTTCCGTTGACGTAAGCGCCGGCTGCCGGGGTGGTAATGCTCACCACCGGGACGGTATTGTCGACAGCGACCGTGGTGGCACTCGGTCCCTCTGCCAGGTTCCAGTTTCCGGCTGTGTCAGAGGCGGTATTCGCCGCTATGGTAATGGCCACCGTGCCGTCGCCGGTACAGTTCGAGAGCGTCACCGTCGGTGTTGCCGTGGTTCCGCCCGTGACATTGACCGTACTGCATGTCGCTGTCCCTGTTGGAGATATATCACCACTGGTGAGATTGATCGTATCGGCGCCTGAATAGGTTACCGCAAAGCTTGTGCTGCCCAGGCTGTTGATCGGAGATGGTGACGGCGCGCCGATGGATACGGCCGGGGGCATGTTGTCCACGGTAAAAGCGGGACCGGGACCCGCGCCGGTGTCGGGATTACCCTCCGCGTCGAAGGATGTGCCCGCGGCTATGGAAATATTCACCGTGCCGTTCCCGGTGCACCCGGAAAGCGTTACCGTTGGCGTGAACGTGGCGCCGTTCGTGACAACGGGTGCGCCGCAGGTCGCGGTGCCCGTGGCACCCAGAGCAACATCCGCACTGGTCAGGTTTACCATATCAGCGCCGGCATAGGTGACAACGTAACTGACGCTTCCGGACGCATTGATATACCATGATGATGGAGCGCCGATGGATACCGTCAGGCCGGGGTTCAGAAAGAGGTCAAGACCTAACAGCGAAAGGGAATCCTGTGAACCGGTTTCAAGGTTGTTTCTCTCGCATTGAATTAAAAATAATACGGAGAGGAGAATTATCAGGAACGCGCCTGGTTTTCTATGATGCATTTACTGAATCCATCATTCATTGTATAATGTATGCAAATCAGCACACAGTTGTAATTTATATATATTATTCCATTCGGTCAAATTAATGGTAATTATTATTCAATAAAGGTTTACAAGTATACTTAAATAATTGTAGTTAATATAATGATTTATTTGTAGGAAAATTCCCTCAGGGCTGGACCATTTATCCTGAATGTATCTGTCCTGGTATTCTTCTCCGTTTTATTTCCGAGGTGTCAGAGTAAAATCCTGCTCCTGCAGGAAGATTAAACCGGACTGCCGGACGGTTCAGAAGAACGGTGTCAGAGCAAAACCGATCCCAATCCACAAGAAACAGATGGAAATTTCAGCAGGGGTCAGAGCAAAAGACGCACGCTGAAGCGGTATGTCTTGATACAGGGGTCAGAGAAAAATAATCAACAAGCCTTTTATATACATAAAAAAACTGTTGTCTATAAATAGGTTCATCAAAAGAAAATTAAACAGTTTCACTGGGCCGGGAAGCAGTGTGCGCCGGCGCCTGCATAGCTCGGCAGATAAACAGTTCCAACAAAGGTAAGAGTATCCGGATCGAATATTGTCGCGACATCACCGCCATTGCCATGGACTATCATGTACATGCCTCTATAGGGCCCGCCAGTTATGGCAAAAGAAAACGCCCCGACGCCAACAGGTCCATCGGTGAAGGAGGGGCCGGGGGTGATCGTTCCGTCCGTATTATAGACAGATGTTGCCAGGCTACCCATCGGGCCGCCGTGAACGATGAGGACGCGGCCCGCGTTGGCGCCGCTCGTTATCGGGATATTGTGGCCACCCGCGCCAGTTGTGTAATCGCTCAATACTTGTGAATAAACTGTAAAAGACGGTACCGAGGGATTATAAAAGTATACTTCGTCCCCATTTGTGCCGCCCACCGGGACAAGAAGCATTCCGCCGGTAATGGCGAAGGCATGGGCGCCGTTCCGTACGAAGGCACCGGGGATTACAACAGATGTAGTATCAAAAGCAACACCTACCTGATTATATATTGTTCCATGAAATCCACTATTACCTTCCAGTATAAACATATCGCCGGTAGTCATCGGCAGAGCTAACGATCCTCCACCGGTGGTCCAATCCAATGATTCCCAGAATATTCCAAAACTGCCGCCCGTATAGGTATTGGCAGCAACTGAGCCAAACTGGCCGCCGACGATGAGCATGACATACCCCGATATCGTGAGGAAGCTATGGGCCCCGATGCCGACAGGGGAAGATGTAAGCGGCCCTGCGCTAAACGTTCCGGTAAGCGGATCATACCGGGATGTATTTTGCGTCTCCAATCCAGGGGCGCCGCCATGAATAACCACCCTCGTGCCGTCGTCCGGATCATCAAAGCTGTGGCCGCCCTCCGCCACGACACCGCTCAACGTACTTCCAGCGGTAAAACTATTGGTTACAGGATCGTATATTGATGTTGTGTTGTTTCCGCCACCGTGCACCACCATGACCGGCATGACGCCGGTTCTCAGGAGGTTGATGGTATAGGCGGGCTCATCCGGGTCATTGGTCGCGATAAGGACATAGGCGTCTCTCAGTCCTTCGGCTTTTGGTTCAAATCCGAGGGTGAAGGTCGTGGAAGACCCTGCCGTAACTGGGGTCGTAGCCGCTCCGGTACCGGTCAGTTCACCGGGGTAAGTACCCCCGTAAGTCACCGTACCGATATTCAAGTTTGCAGTTCCCAGGTTCTGGATCGTAAAGGTCATTATGTAAACAGCGCTGCCGATCAATTTTTCACCGAAATCATAAGTGCTGCCGTCTAAATAATCTACACCGGCGACCCGCACGTTGATGTCCGGCACCGGCGCTGGCGTGCCAGTGCCGGTGATGGTGATGGTATACGGGCTTTCTATGTCAGGATCGTCCGACGGGATCGTGATTACAGCGGAAAAAGGGCCCGCCGCTGCCGGCATGAAGGTAGCGGAAAAGATCTCGAACGCTCCTGACGCAATGCCGGTAGCGGCCGGAACGCTCACGTTGAAGGCTGTGGGATTAACGCCGCCGACGGCGACAGCCGGCGCGCCGGTGAGCGTGAGGGTCGCGTCGCCGACGTTCTGGATGGTGAAGTTGATGGTGGCGGAAGAGCTTCCTGCGGCGACCGATCCGAAATCGTAGGAGCTTCCGGAGAAATAATCAGACCCGCCGACATTTAAATTTATATCAGGAACAGCGGCTGCCGACCCGGTCCCGGTCAGGTTGATCCGGTGTGTCGATTCCTTGCCGTTAACATTATATAAGATGCTTATAACGGCGTTACGGGTACCGGCCAAGCCGGGTGTAAAGGTAACGGTAAATGTGGTGCTCACCCCGGGAGATAGGATCGTTACAGCCGGAACCGTGGCGGTGAAATCCGCGGCGTTATCGCCGCTGACCGCGACAGCCGGCGCGCCAGTCAGGGTGAGGGTATCAGCGCCGGTATTACGCAGGGTAAATACGACAGCCGGGCTCGAACCGCCCACGAAGACCGTGCCGAAATTATAGGTGCCGGAATTCGCAAAATCAAGGTTTCCAGCCTGGATATTGATCTGGGATGACGCGAATAAATTTTCCAGGCCCAGGAAGGAGAGTTTATCCGGGGAAAAGAAATATAAACTGTTTCTTTCACATTGGGGTAAGAAAATAAAACAAGCGAAAGTGATGAATAACGCGAAAATTCGTTTCATATTATGCATAACACACGATGGTCAAATAATGCGATAATTGTATATTGTATTCAAAAATGGGATCCCCTATGCAAAATATTTACTCTGGCTGTAATTGTCAAATGTTTTATTTCTATAATTATGCTTAAAATGAGCTGAAATGCCATGATTTTAGCCTGAAATCACTGTAATTCATCTTTAAATGAATATGGGACAGGGGTCAGAGTAAACTTGTTTTTCTGAATGGGGTCAGAGCAAAGCCGCTTCAGCCTCTCGATTTCCGCCATTTACCAGAAGAATTTCAGGTATTTTCCCGTGCTGTTGTTTTCTTCATAAAATACCCCGCGCCGGCTATCAATGCCGCGGCGGCCGATTCTTTTATAACCGGGATCAGGGCCGCATATCAATCTCTGAAATAATCATGCCTGTTTTGCCAGGGGCATGGATATAATGAATTTCGTACCCTTGCCCTGGATAGATTCAACATTCATTATTCCATGATGATTGCGCGTGATGATGAAATACGACACGGAGAGGCCGAGTCCCGTCCCCTGCCCTGCCGGCTTGGTGGTGAAAAAAGGCTCGAAGATCCTCTTGACAGTGACCTGGTCCATGCCGGGCCCGTTATCCTCGACCTCGATGCGCGCCATGCTCCACTCGCGCCTGAGGCGCACTATGATCCGCATTTTGTCACCGTGCCACTTCACGTCGGCAAAGGCCTGGGCGGCATTCTTCAATACGTTCAGTATCACCTGTTCGATCTCCACGGCAACGCAGGGGACCGGCGGCAGGTCGGGATCATAATCGCGAAGGATCTCGATCTTTCGGAAATCATAATTGTTTCTAAGATCATAATCGTGCGTCGCCAGGGTCACGGTCTTTTCTATTATATCGGCGAGCAGTACCGGCTCATGGCGCGACGAGCTCGCCCTGCTGAAACTGAGCATGTCGCTGACGATCCCGCTCGCCCGCACCGCCAGCTCCTTGATCCCATCGACCATTCTGGATATCTCGCGCTTCTCAATGTACTCGTGGACTTTTTCAATCTCGATGCCGCACTCGAGGGCGGCCTCCCTGTTCTTCTGCATGTCCGGCGAGACCCGGCGCTGGATGTTGTTCACGCCCATGAGTATGCCGCCCAGCGGATTGTTGATCTCATGGGCCATGCCGGCGGCCAGGCCCCCGACGCTCAGCATCTTTTCCGTCTGGATCATCATATCCTCAATCCGGACCCGCGAGGTGACATCGTCGATCCGGATCACGGCCCCTTCAACGCCGTTCGTCACGAGCGGATAAAAAATGAAATCCGAATAGATGGTCTCGCCGTTCATGCTGCGGGGAACTTTTTCTGATATCTGGGGGGTCCGGTCGGCTATGGCGCGGCGGATTTTTTCCATATGGGCGGATATCTCCGGATACAGGGTCTCGATCGACATCCCCTCTGCCTTTTCCCTTGCTATTCCCGTTGTCCGCTCCGCCACGAGGTTCCAGTGGGTGACCACGCCCTCATTGTTTATGCCCATCATCATCGAGGGCATGGAATCAATAATGTTCTGGAGGTACAGCCGCGTGTGGAGGATCTCCTCGTTTTTCTGCTGAAGGAACGTATTCGATTGCTCGATATCCTGCGCGTACTTCTGGATCTGGTCAAGCATGTCATTGAAACGCCGGGCAAAGTTCCCGATCTCGTCCTTTCCCGTTACCGGCGCCCTCACGGAAAAGTCCCCGGCGCCGTACCGGTCGAGCACCGCCTCCACTTTCTTCATCGGGAGGGCGATCGTCCGGTAACTCATGGCGATAAGCGATACGCCGATGGCCAGGGCTATGGTGATTGACACTATGGTGAAAAACTTGATCATCCCGATCCGGTCGCTGGTGATCCCCCATGACTCGTACATCAGCTCGGTTTCCCTGGTGTCGAAACGAATCAACCGCGTTATGAATTTATTGCTCAGGAAGTAAAAATTCTCCCTGTCAAACCTGCCGGAGAGCAACTCCCGTACGGATTTCTCGTACCGTATAAAGCTGTCGTCCACTTTTTCATGAAGGTCATGCTCCTCGGGGATGAGCTCCCGGGAATGTATCTGGTTTATGAATTCCCTGATGATCCGCAGCTCGTCAATGATGACGTAACGGAGGTTGTCCCTCTGGGCCGGGTCGATGGAGACCAGGTACTTCTCGACATGATGATCTATATTCTTGCTCTTGATGATAATGTCCTTGATGAGGCATCGCGCATTGTCCCGGTCCATGAGCTGCTGCGCGAAGAACCCTATAGAGGTGAGCCTGCTGTACGAAAAAACGCCTATGACCGCGATGGTGACAATAAGGATCACGAAACCGCCGGTGATCTTGGTGATTATGGAATGCAGCAGTGGGTTGCCCGACTTCGACATTGATCACTCCGCCCCGATAAAATCGGTGATGGGACGCCATTTGCCCCCCAGCACCTGGCTGAGCTTGAGCTTCTGCAGGCCCACGTGATTTGTGTCACTGAAGGCAAAGGGAGCGGTGATGCCTCCGGTGCCGAAGTCCCGGATGCTCTCGATCTCTTTCCTGATATTTATACCCGAGAGGTCATCCCCTGCCCTCCGGGCCCCTTCGAGCATTACCTTTGCCGTGGTCCAGCCATTGGCGTAAAGGAACATCACGCTGTCCGACTTGACGCCCCTGCGCCTGTTGAAGTCAATTATTTCCCTGACCCCGGGCAGCCGGGGATCAATAGCGACATACGGGGTGGTTCCGAGAAAGCCTTCAGCGTCCTTCCCCGCCAGGGTGATCAGCTTTTCATCGCAGCTCCAGATAAGACCGATAAACCTTGCGTCAAGACCCAGTATCTTCGCGTCGCGGAGGATCACGTAGGTGGGCCATGCCGTATTGTTGATGATCACGTAATCGGGCTTCTTTTCCTTGAGCTTCAGGACCTGCTCCCGCACCTCGCGCGCGTCAAGGAAAACGACATCCTCCCCCACCAGGTCGATGCCGAACTCCCTGGCATAGGCCCTTCCGTCGGCAATCGGAGACCTGCCGTACTCCTTGTCATTGTAGAGGAACGCCACGCGGGGCTTTCTTCCCGCGTCTTTCCAGCTGTCCCTGATGTATTTAAGGGATATTTTCATCTGGTCGGAATAGGTGGGGCCGGTCAGAAAATTATACGGCGCGCGGCTGATATCGGTCAGCCATGTAGAATATGAAACGCTGGTGAAAGGAATCCTGTCCTTCGCGAGCCGCGGCGCGAGTTTTTCCGTGGAACCGGTGCTCCATCCTATGATCAGGTGCACCTTGTCCTGCTTCACCAGGCGGTCATAGGCCGCGAGGTCGCGCGCCAGGATGTAGGCGGTATCGATCGTGATGAGCCTCACCCGCTTCCCGTTGATGCCGCCTCTTTCATTGATGAAATCGATATAATCCTTAACGCCATTGGCGTACATGCTCCCCGTTTCAGAGGTCGGCCCGGTGAGATCGAAAATACCGCCGACCCGTATCTCATCGCTCTTCCCTCCCCTGCACGAACAATGCAGGACAAGGGCGATGGCAACGAGGAACATGATCATCTTTTTCATGAGCCCTGCCTCCTGGATAAACCGGCATTCCAATTTTGTCGCATACCGCTGAACAACTACGCGAGAGGCGCAACAATCCCGGGTGGGATGCTCCTGGAAGAACCATACTATGCAAGGGAAATGAAAAAATCAACCGTAATTATGCGGGCAGTTATCTCGGCAACTCGATGGAAACGCAGTTGCCTTCATTGTTCCAGGTGACAATGCCGATGTTCGACAGCAGCAGGAGGCCGCGGCCGCCGGAGGCGAACCTGTTATTATCATGGAGGGGGTCCGGCAGCCGGTCGGGACAGAAGCCGTTTCCCTGGTCCCGGACGGTAACGCTTACTTTCTTTTTGAGGCCCTTCATCCTGAAAAAAATTGTTTTTTCCCTGTTATAGCCATTGCCGTGACGGATTGCGTTCTCAAGGGCCTCATCCATGACCAGGCGCATGGTGAATTCAGAGACATCACGGGCATATCCCTTTTTCTTGATGAGGGCAAAAAAATCCATGGCCTCGCGGATCAGGGATCTGGCAGCCTCCCTGTTACTCGAGATGGTTTTCTCAAAAACTATCATACGACTGCGTGTCAACTCGATGGTTGAATTTTTTATGTTACCCGTGGAAACGATCCGGTTCCCGTCTCTTGAAATACAACTATATTGGAATTTGTCAACAAATAAAAAAGTCCGCCACGGGGAGAGGGAAAACACGTCCCCCGGAAAATGAATTCACCGGGCAACCCGGCGCCAGTATTATAAAAAGCATGTTTTTTCATTGAAATTTACGGCACCGGAACCACTCATGGTACATGCCAATCAACAATCGAGGTGTACTATGGATATTAAAAAAGTCGTACTTGCCTATTCCGGAGGGCTCGATACCTCAATAATCGTCAAGTGGCTGATTGATACCTACGGCTGCGAGGTCGTCTGCGTCGCAGGTGATGTCGGACAGGAAGAAGAGCTGGACGGGCTCGAGGAAAAGGCGCTCAAGACCGGGGCCTCGAAATGCATCATCGGCGATCTCAAGGACACTTTTGCGAAGGACTACATCTTTCCCATGATCCAGGCCGGTGCGATCTACGAAGGCCGCGAGGGATTGAACTGGATCAAGGAGGAGATGT
>CAZZHU010000011.1:32786-43886 GCA_964654045.1 uncultured Leptospirales bacterium | reverse complement strand
TGAATTGGTTTCCTCGAAGTATTTTTCGCTTTCTTTAAAAAACCCGGACGGATCAGAGGTATCCGGTATGTACAGCGCCCTGCCGGATTCAATGACATAACGGACCGCGGGGGAAAGTTCCTTGTCATCCTTGAATTGCACCTTTTTTACATCCACACCCTCAAACCTGTTGATATATTCTTCAACAATCATGCGCACCGAGAGGGACTTCCTGAAGTCACTTTCACGTTCCCTGATCTTGATTGTCGCGATATTGGTCGCCCGGGGAAAATCATTATCAAACACGATCCGTTCATGCTCCCGCTTATCAAGGGCGATGGAGCAATTGACGATGCGCATCAGATAACTGTAATTCGGAAATGCCGGGTCGGCCGGCGACACCAGCTCAAGGCTGAAGTCAATGAAGCGATCTCTCACAACGGTATATATCTCGATCTGTCCTTCCTCGAGTGGCTTGTTGAACCGAAGAATAAGTTTATCCTCTTCCGGGCGGTCAAGGTACTCGATCGACTCGGATTTAAATTCCGCACGGAGAAAAAGCTCTTTGAAATCAACATATTTTTCAAGAACCCTGTTGATTGCATCAATTTGAGTGGCGCTTTTTAGCTTCCTCGGGTTATCGCGCAAAAATGACATATCTCTCTTCAAACCTGTCTGCCCCGTATGAAAAAATGAACCGCGTCCTGGTTAACTAATCGTACAAAAATGCATATTTTTCAAGAAAATTATTGCCGCTCCCCCCTGTATCCTGCCCACTGCTACCGTTACTGATTCCGGAATCCTCCTGTGGGGGGCAAACTTTCCAATAAGCCGTCAGGGCAACTGGTAGATAAACCGGGAGTGTATCATGAAGAAAGAATCCGTACAATACGGAAATTAATAACTCCACCCTTTATAGACCGGCGTGACCTCAATGTCGTTGGGAAACGCACGGTCCGAAATAACCAGGACCGTTTTTTCTCTGCGTTCGGGCTTCCCGCCCCGCTCCCGCGGTGGAAGATGATAGCTTTCAGTCTTGAGGCTGCCATAGTATTTCTTCCCAGCCTCAAGACCATATTCGACCAGCAGCAGCTCAGCCGCTTCCCCGTTATCAAGTATCGAACGGAGAGATTTTTCTTTTTCTGACCGGTGATCAGCGAGATCTTCTTTCGTGAATTTCCGTTCCAGGGAAGGGCTGAGACAGGTGCGGACCTGGCTGTACCGGACGGCAACGGCCATCGTACCGTGCATGACGGTGAAATCTTCCTGCGTATGATAGAGGATCTGGTACGTTGATCGTATGTCATCCCTTCCGAAATAGGCCACGGTTTCGAAATGGACATATTTTTTCCCGGTAAAATAGGACTCCCGGACTCTACCCTGGACGGTTATTTCGAAAGAGTCCCTCCCCTTAACCTTTCCGGTAAATTCATTAAAATCCATTTGCCTGACTGCTGCTTTTTCCGCGGGTAATGCCTGGTCCGGATGCACCGCGAGCACAAGACAGATGGCGGTCGCGATGCATACATTCCAGGGCCTCATCGGCGTTGTTGCTCCCTATACCGCGTCCGGTATGCTTTTCATCAGGGAAGTCCCGTCGTAAAGGAACTTCTTCGACCCCTGGAACTCGTCCCCGAGGCCGGATTCGATGTAACAACCTCCGCCGATGCGGGCGCCGTCGGCGATGCGGCAGTCCTTTCCGACCAGGGTGATGCTCGAAAAAAGCGACCGGGGAAAATCGGAATTCTTGATGTATTCTTCACTTGATCCGATCCGGCTTCCATTGCCGATATTCAGGTACGTTGATTCCTCTTTCAGATCGGTGCGCTCATCGATAATCGAACGCACTATCCGCGCTCCCGAGCCGATCCGGTTATAGGGGAGTATGATGGCGTCTTTAACCACGCTTTGTTCGCCGATTTCGACGCCGGGATAAATGATGGAATTCTCGACGGTCCCGTTGATCCTGCAGAAATCCGATACGAAAGACCTGACGATCTTTCCGTGCCGTCCCACATGGGCAAAACCGCCCGAGGCTATCTGGCTCTTGATGATCTGCTCCCGGTAGAGCATGCCGAAAATCTCAGGGTCCCAGATAATTTCCCGGCTCAGCGAATAATACTCGGGGACATTCTTGATCGGCCAGTAATAGGCGTCGAAACTGCTTTTACTGATCCCCGTGTTGATGAGGCTGTTGATTATCATCTCGAACAGGTTGGGCGCGCTATGTTTTTCTTTTATCGCCGCCTTGATCACGTTCAGCAGGGTCTTCTGGTCAGATATGAGGACGGTGTAGGCCATGGTGGGCTTACCATCCAGGTTTAACCGGAACAGCACTGCACCGGTCTTCTTGGCTTTATATTTTTTTATGATGGCTGAAAAATCAATAATTGAAGGATTATCGCCATTGTAGATGATGTAATACTCCGTGTTGCTTTCCAGTATCAGGTTATAGCACACCCTGATGTCGGAATATTCGCGGGTAATCACTTTGATCGGGGGGAATTTCATATCGCCGAAGGGACCATACCGGTCCACGTATTGTTCAAGATCATCGTCAAGGTTGCTGTACAGGATGGTAGTCCGGGCCCCCGAAGTAAAGGAATTCCGCAGGGTAAAATCGACGACCCGGAACCTTCCCCCGATGGGAAGCATGTACCGGGACCGTGACTTCGTCAGAGACAGGAGCAGGTCGTTTCTCGTACCCGGATATGATATTATGGTGAAATCATCCATCAACGGTCATCCGATAATTATTTTGCATGAGAATTGCTGTGGACCAAACGCTGAGCATTGCTAAATTGATTGATATAGACATTTTATGCAATAAAAAATCAATTAAAAAATATTCTTTTGCTGAATTAAGCAGGATAGCAGCGACAATCGCCAATCCCGCGTGACAGGACCGGTTCCTACACTTTAAATCCCGCAATATTCTTGCGCAGCGCCTGGGAATTGTCGTCAAGATCAATCGCCAGTTGATTCACCTTGTCTGCGCTTTCCGCATTTTTCTGTGATATTTCATTTATGGAATTAATCGCATTGGTCAATTCCCGGTTCGTGGCCTTCTGTTCAAGCGATGAGTTATGAATCCCCTGCGACAGTTCATTCAGTTTTTCAATCCCGTCCTTCATGTCCTGGTTCTGCTTTGAAAGGCTGCCGGTAAAACCGATGACATCAAGGATTACGCCTTCGGTTTCGGCAACGCTTGCCTTCATCTGGCCAAAGGCGTTCACCACCCTTGCCATGTATCCCAGTTCGACATCTATCTTCTGGCCGTGTTCTGAAATGTTTTTCCTGATGTCATTGGACAGGTTGGTGGTCTGATCGGCCAGTTTATTGATTTCATCCGCAACAACGGCAAAACCCTTCCCATGCTCGCCGGCGCGGGCCGCCTCTATGGCAGCGTTCAGGGCCAGCAGGTTTATCTGGTCCGCGATGTCATTGATCATGCCGACCATGTCATCGATGTTCTTGACATAACCCGCAAGTTCCCTGAGGGATTTTACGGACTCATCCATCAGCTTTTCGCTTTCCTGCGCGATAATGACAGATTTTTCAATTTTTTCCTTCATGTTGCCTGTTTTCTCTGACAGCATCGCGCTTTTTTCGGAAACGTTTGCAATTTCGTCGCGGACTGAATTGGAATAGTTCAGCTGCTGTTCTATGCTTTCCATGTTCGAATCGAAAGACGCGGATAATTCCTCATAGGAACTGGTCGCTTCTTCAACGATCGCGGCCTGCTGCGCCGCCATGTCCGACATCCCGGTGGCCGAGTTCTTCAGGTTCGCGCTGGAATCGATCAAGGCGATCGCCGTGGAAGAAACGGTTTCCACTGTTTTCTTCAGGTTTTCCTTCATTTTGTAAACCGATCTGTTGATGAGCGTCAATTCATCAACCACGGCCATTTTTTTTACTTCCCCGGACAGTTCACCCCGTCCCACCATTTCAAGGAATCCCAGGATTATGTTCACCTTGTTGAGAATGGTTTTTGAAAGCACCAGGGAAACAAAAAACGCGCCGGAGAAACCGATCAAACTGATCAACACAGCTTTCAAATAGACGATTGACTTGTCCATCTTCAGGTCTGAAATGAAGATAAGAAAATAGGCGAGAAACAGCGCAAGGGGCAGCAGCGATATCGTGATAATAAGTATGGTGAGTTTCTTAAAAAGATTCATCCTATAATTAAAACCGGTTTCAATCCACCGCGAAAACATGCCGCTGTTGATCAGTTGCTGGATATACAGTTCCGTCAGCAGGAAATACATGACCGCGGAAAAGGGCGATATAATGACAACCACGATCCACATGTTAATGATCTGCGCCTGGTTGATATCGGTGAGGAGTATCATGAGCAGGATAACCGTCGACAGTGCCGCCACCCACCGCACAAAGCAAAAGAAGCTATGCAGATACGGCAGTGATAAAAAACGCTTGAAGGCAGCCGCGTACTCCGTTTCGGTAACGGTCTTTTTTTTCAGGAGTTTCTTGAAATATGAAGTAACGGGTCTGCACAGTAACGTATTTATTGCATTGGTGATGGTTCCGATGACAAACACGGCGCCTATTGCAATTTTGATAAATATCTCAAGCTGTTTTTCCGTGAGGGCCAGATTTGACCATACATAAAAAAACAGGAGGGGGACTATGAAGAAATAGCTAATTCCTTCAGTTTTCAGGATGAAGTTGATTAAAAATCTTTTCATTTGACTTGATGTATCACTACTTTTTTTCATATAGCACCTGCGTGAGCCTGTTAATAACAATCAAATTCTCTTCAGCAAACCCCGTTTAATGAAATGCGCGATGTCCTGTAGATACCGCATATTAATTATTTTCTTCACAGAAGCCGCGAGCATTGCCCCGCTGAGGGGAACGATCTGTGAGGGATCATATAGCGGCGTGGGGAGGCCCAGCCTTCCCCGTATGACCTCGGTCATTTCCACGGCCGTGGTGAAGCAGCTGTCGATCTTCGTAATTTTCTTCGCATTCACGATCTCCGCCCGGGAACAGCTCCCCAGCATGAATACCTCATGTCCCTTCGCGTCAATCTTCTCATCCACCCGGCCCACCACCAGTACAGCCGGCTTTCCCTTCCGGAAGGCCTCGCCGCCGGCGAACCGCTCGGTAAAGGCGAAATACATCTTCACTGCCATGATGCAGCCGGTCTTGCACCTGCTTTTATCGGGTTTCGTGTAGCCCCAGAAAAAGCGCAGGGGCGACTGGAGGCGTTTCAGTTCCTTCTCCACATCATGCCAGTTATAAAATTCGTCATCGTAGGGTTGAACGCGCCTGGCGTAACGGTCCAGGTCGGCGATGGTCTTCAGGTCGCCCAGCATCTTTACGTCCTTCAGGCGCGACGGCGCGTACCCCCGCTCCACCGCCTCCTGCAGATAGGGGACGTCCTCCAGGTTGAACCCGAGAAGGCGCGCTCCCACCAGGTCGACCGCGAGGGGATTCCGTCCCATGATGACAAGTCCCAGGCGCCGCGGCGACGGCACCGCCTCGGTGCCCACGCCGACATCAATGGCATCCATGACCACGAAATCTGGATAGCCGGCCGCAAGAAGGTCCACTATCTTCCCGTTCAGAAGAAAATCATGCCGGATTGACCGCTCGTCATCAGAGCAGATCCCGATGTTGAGCTTCACGGCGCCGGTCATCGAGCTCACGCAGTGACACTTGAGCTTCGGCAGGTAAACCATCGTATCCGCGCGGGCCATGGGCCGCGCAAGGCGCAGGGTGTCATGCACCGCTCCGCCGACGAAAACCCTGTCGCGGCGCTCCTCGTCGATGCAGAAGATCCCGATCTTCGCGGCGGCCTTTTTTCTCGCTTTCCGCACCAGGTCATAATAGCCTGCGTAGCGATAGGTGAGGCGCGTGGGATACCCGATGGCTGTCTTCTCGCCCATGTCAACCCGCGAAACGCCCGGCGCATCGGCCAGCGCCAGGAGCGCGGCGCTCACGAGGGCGGGGTGCGTGTATGCCGTGGAACCGTATCTGCCGTTTTTTGTGGCATAGACCACGTTTGGCTTAACAAAAACATTCCCTGACGGATGGTAGCCGAGATCCTTCATCCCCTGCCTGATCATGACATTGATTGAATCCTCGTTATATTCTTCACAGCGTCTTATTAGCACCCTCGTGTCTGCTTTTGCTGAAGAACCTTTGGATCGCGTCATCCCGTATACCTCTCTATTGAATAATAATATATTCACTTTAGAAAATCCTTCCATACAATTCAATTCCTTTATAGCCTGATTATATATTTTCCGGTGACAGAATACATCATGTTCGCATACTGCAGTTGCGGCATGGTCATGATTAAATTCCGGTGTTCATATCTGATGATATTGAAACCGCTTTTAATCACGGACCAATCGAACCCAAATAGTGTTGACAATAAACACGGATGATACTTAATTCAAGAATCATTCACCTTTACAGAGGGAACAGTGAAAGCGCTTACGAGAAATCATGACGTCATGGTGTCAGTAAAATCCCTTACAAAGTACTACATGACCCGGAAGGCGGGATTATTTGAACGCCCGGGGACAATCAGGGCTGTTGACGGCATTTCTTTTTCAATACCGGTGGGAAAGACCCTGGGCATGGTGGGAGAGAGCGGAAGCGGAAAAACAACCGCGGCCCGTTCGATCCTGCGGCTCATAGAGCCGGATGCCGGCGAAATCGTCATCGGCAAAACCAGCGTCCATGGGCTTGATCGAAACGGGCTCCGCGCGTTCCGTAAAAACATGCAGATAGTCTTCCAGGACCCTTACAGCTCCCTTGATCCCCGCATGACCGTCGAAAAAATAATCACCGAACCCCTCCGCATCCACACGTCCATGAAGCAGGCGGAAATCAACGGCAGGTTCGAGGAACTCGCGGGCCTCGTGGGACTTGAAACGGCGCACCGGGACCGCTATCCCCATGAATTCAGCGGCGGCCAGCGGCAGAGGATCGGCATCGCCCGGGCCCTCGCCCTGAATCCTCGGTTCATCATCCTTGACGAGCCGGTTTCGGCCCTGGACATGTCGATACAGGGACAGATACTGAACCTGCTGCGAGACCTGCAGATGAAGCTGAAACTCACCTATATTTTCGTATCGCACGACCTGGCCGTGGTCGAGCACATGAGCGATCACATCGTGGTAATGTACCTGGGGAGGATCGTCGAGGAGAGCCCGAAAAAAAACCTGTATGCCGCCCCCCTGCATCCCTATACGCAGAGCCTGTTGAAAGCAAACCCCGAGACCCGGGCGTCGCGGCACGGATTCAGCGTCATCGCCGGGGAAATCCCCTCACCGGAAAATCCGCCGGCGGGCTGCCATTTCCATCCGCGCTGCCCCCGCGCGATGGACATCTGCAAAAAAGTATACCCGGCGGTAAAAACAGTCAAGCAGGCCAGGGTCGCATGCCACCTCTATTGAGGCGACCTTCCGGTCGGGGAAAAACCGCGCTCCGGTCATGCCTCGTTGCGGCACTGTCCCTGGCGGCGGTTCTCTGCGCCGGCCTTACGGCGGCCGCCCTTGAAGATTACACCTACCTGAACTACCTGCTCCGCCTCGCGGAAAAAAATCCCGATGATGTCGGGCCCAGGGACCGCATCTTTTTTAAAAATGATATCGTGTACTGCACCGGCACCAGCACCCTCGCCGAGGTGAACAACAGGGCCGCAGCAAGGATGGAAACGGGTGATTATGCAGGCGCCATGGATGTTCTGGAAAAGGCCCTGAAGAATTCCGCGCTGTTTTTCCCGTTCCGCTATAATCTCGGGGTCTGCTACCTTCATCTCCGGCAGCTGCAGAAGTCGCTCCTCAATTTCAAAAAAGCCGAGGCAGTGGTACCCGAGTACGCCGGCACCTACCTGCAGATCGGGTCCATTTACCAGCAATGGTACCGGGACAACGAGGCGATCGACAGTTACCGCCAGGCGCTGAAGCGAAACAAAAATGAGCTGAACACCTATGTCCTCATCGGCGACCTGTTCTTTAATCGCAACCAGCTTCATCTGGCAAAAAAGTATTACGACCAGTGCCTCCGGATCAACCACCGGTTCAACAACGCCATACTGGGGAAGGCAAAGATACTGTTCAAGGAAGAAGATTACTACAAGGCCCTGGTCACGTTAAAGGCAATAGACACCCGCAAGGAATATGACAAGACGTATCATTATTATTACGCCGAGACATCCTTTAAGCTCCAGGACTATGCGACAGCGAGCCGGCACTACGCGATCCTGCTGGAGAATAAAAGCGACAGGTTTTTTATCACCCACTCCGTCACCCTGATCGAACACAAGCTCAGCCTGAGCAACCGCTTCATCGATAAGTGATGGCCCCGGCGGCAGGCCGGCTATTAATCGATTATCAGCCGCGAGATCTCCACCTTGTAGAGATTGTGCACGTTGGAGAGCATTTTACGGACATTCTTGATCAGCTCCCGGTCGGTTGAACGCTTCTGGACATACCGGTCTATTTCATCAAGTTCGTTCTGCAACTGCCCCGCAAGATTGTCAAGACCCCGGACAATCGCCGCCGACGACGGGGCGCGGCTGCCCTGCTTGAGCTTCTTGAGCTCGGCCTGTATCTGCTGCTGCATCTGGTTCCGCTTTTCCTCCTCTTCCCGGATCATCCTGATGGTCTGTTCCGAAAGCTGGGTGAAATTAATCGGGTTCAGAAGCTCATAATTACCGGCCGGAAATCCGCTCGTCGACAGAACCATTTCGGGTATTTCCCGCAGGCTGAACAAATCGGCGATCAGCTCCGACGTGGGCCGGTCAATGATGATTTTATTCTTCACGGGAAGGCCCTTGAAAGCCCCCAGCAGATGGGGAAACTCAATGATTTCGTCATTGATGATGCTCACCGTGTCCGTCAGCAGCTGAATGTACATATCGATGTTCTTTTCCACGATCCTCAAAGAATTGAAGACCACGATATTTCTTTGTATTTTGACCGCCGCTTCCGCCGCGGCCTTGGCGCCGGGGAAATACGCGACGATATTCGTGTTCGACATCTTGCTGATAGTGCCGCCGCTGTCATTGATGGCGGAGGCGATGAACGCCTTGATCCTGAGGTTCAGGTTTATAAGATCGGGGATATTCCTGGTCATGGCCCGGAGGCTCTGCTCGGCAAGGACCATGTTAAGGATAGTCACCTGTACCTTTGTAAGCCCCTCGATGGATATGACGCCCGATTCAAGGGAAGGCACCTGAATACCCTCCAGGACGGGCGCCTCGTACTTGCGGAATATGTTCACCACGAACCCGTCAATCTCCTTCATTTCCTCCAGCGACAGGTTTGCGATCACGGGAACGATATCTTTTGAGATGCCGTATTCCTCTTTGAGCAGGGAGAGCAGGAAAAAGGAGAACTCGATCGATTTCAGGTCCCCCAGTATCGCCAGGATGTCCCGCTGGATCCCCTTGTTCTTGATCACCAGCATGTCCCGGATCGACCTGAGCGCGTCCTTGTTACCCATCTGGGCGAGGAGGAGGCAGGAATAGATCCTCACCTTGATCCCCGGATCTTTTAAATATTCCTGAAGATACCGCATGAGCTGGCGCTTGTTGAAACTCGTACTGTTGGTGACGATCATGGCAATGGCCCGCACGATGACGTCCTTCGAGTTGTCCTGCCCCATCCTGTAAAAAAGATCGTTGAGATAATCGACGTCCGAATCGAACCGGCACTGGCCGATCCCCAGGACGGCAAGGCTGCGGATCGAGGGGCTCTGGTTGTTCGCGATGACGCTTTTGAAAATCTGGTTAGCCGTGATATTACCGCTGATGTCCCGGTCGAGCAGAATCGTGATGGCGGATTCCACGATATCCGACTGCTCGGAGAGCCTGTTTTTCATAAGCTCGAGTATGATATTGAGGGAACGCTGTTCCGTAAATAGCGAAAGGAGCCGCAGGGCATTTTTCTGATCCTCTGCGGACCCGGTGGTTATCATGACCTCAATCTCTCCGAGCATATACGAGTAATTCAGCGCGGACAGCGTGAGGACCGTGGCATCAAGAATCTCCCTGTCCGGGTATTTTTTCAGGTAGTTGTATATATTCACCAGTACCGACGATGCCTCGTCGATATGCAGGAGGCTGATGATCCGGCACAGCCTGATAATCCTGTTCCTCAGATACAGCTTTTCAAAGTTCAGATCCTCAAGGCGCGACGAGGAATTCTCGCGCGACTTGCGGTCCTTGTCCAGCAGCACTCCCATGAGAAGGGTCAGGTCTTCGACGCTCTGGCCTTCCAGGTAGGTTATCCGCTTTGCCAGGCTGCCCACGATATGTTTTACCAGCGCCGGATCGTCCCTGGTAAGGAAGGTGATGATTTCCTTTTTTAATTCAGGCGTGCAGTAGTTCAGGATGAACCGCCTGATCCGCTGGAAACTCTCCGGAAGGCCCTTTTCAATTACATCCGTTATCATGAAGGACTTGCGGTAATTCTCGAAGTAGGTCTCCAGAGTAACGACGATGTAATTGTATAATTTATCTTTAAGAAGATTGAAGGGGCGGGTATCACGGGGCATCGTGAAATATTTCACGAATATTTCGACTATCATCTCGTTGAAACGGCCAATCTCGGTTGAAATGGCGATCAGGTTTCGGAAGAGTTTGTCCGGGTCGCGAAGGCGCTCAATATTGTGAAAAATCGAATATAGAACCATGCTGATCAGGTCTATGTCATTGGAGGTGAGCGCCTTCATGGTATAGATGAGGTATTCCCGGTGATTGCAGGCCATCATGGCGCAGATGAAGGCGTTTTTTGTCTGGTTTGAAAAATTATCGAATTCATGGGTCATCTTCCCCAGCAGGACCCGGATATCCAGGACGATCTTATCCTCGCTGTCGGGTGAATAGGTGTAGAGGCGGTCATCATCTGTTTTCTTCTCACGCTCCTTCTCGGCCAGGTCGGCAGCAAGGCTGTAAATTGCCTTGCAGGCTGAATAGCAAAACGCGTCTTCCCCTTTCTTGAGAATTTTCTCGAAAAGGTCTATCGACCTGAAAGATGACAGCGACTCAATGGCCAGCGACCTGATCTGGGGATCAGCACGCTCCGCATTTACTATTGAGACAAGAAAATTAAAAACCTCCTCCGTTTCCGCGCC
>CAZZHU010000011.1:25107-32776 GCA_964654045.1 uncultured Leptospirales bacterium | reverse complement strand
TCGTCGAGATGAATCCACGACGCGACCGAGGCGGGCGTTTCCGCGCCGATTTTTTTCAGGACCTCAAAAGCGACAACCGTAACATGCGGTGAATAGTGCAGATCCTGCTTCTTTTCAATGAAACTGATAATGTCCTTTATGGCGTCCCTGCTCCCCCGCTGCACAACGTGCTCGAGGATCATGATTCTCTCTTCATCTGTTATATTCTTCGCGAGCTGCGCAATAACGACAGGAAGGACACCGGGATTTTCGAAGGCTACCAGGGTAGCAATGGCGTTATGGCGGATATCAGGACCCTTGTCCAGTTCCTTGGCCAGTATGCTCATGCCGACTTCGGATTTTAAAATTCCCAGCACCTTGTGGAAAGCAAGGCGCTCATAGGGAACCAGCTTGAAACTCCTGCTGATCTCAAGCTTAATAGTCTGTAAAAAACTTTTTTCTTCAGCCACAGTAGATCCCCGTTAAACTGTATTTGAATTGCTCGCTCTATCCGCCGCTCCCCGTTCCAGGGGAGCCGTGTCCGGATCCCCGTTCTCAATCGGTAATGGTGATAATACCCCGCTCTATCTGGATGCGCTCCTGACTGATCATACTCAGCATCTCACCATAATTGCAATAAAAAAAGTTAAAAACATGCTCCTGTTATTCTATTTATCGTCATTTGTTAAGATAAATTGTACCATGATCGCATCGAACGGGCCGCATAGGTTATAGGTGATCAAAAAATATTTTCCGGAATAATTGTTGACATATATCTCCATTGGCCGGACAAATTCATGTTAAAAATTTCAAGCGCGCGTGGACATATAATGAACGTTATACCTGTTATCCTTGCCGGCGGAGCGGGAACACGGCTCTGGCCCCTCTCACGAGACGAAAAGCCGAAACAATTTCATAATCTTTCCGGAGCGGGAACGCTTCTTGAAGAAACCATCAAGCGAATGCTCCCCCTCGATCCAGAGCATCTGGTCATTGTTACATCGAAAAAACACGAGGGCCTCTCCAGGGACGAGATCGGCAAATTCAAGCTCAACAGCACCGTTCTTTCAGAACCGCGGCCGCGCAATACGGCCGCCGCGCTCCTCTACGCGGCCCTGTACCTGGAAAAACTTTTCGATGACTCCATCATGATATCGCTGCCGGCCGACCATCATATCAAAAATACCGATGAATTCACCAGAATTCTGCAGGAGGGGATACGGCAGGCTGAACATGACAGGCTCGTGACCATCGGCATCAAGCCCACCTACCCGGAAACCGGGTATGGCTACATCAAGGCAAAGGCCGGCGCCGGTCCCGTGTATCCCATAGACACCTTCGTGGAAAAGCCCGATATCGAACGAGCCCGCCAATACTTCGAATCCGGGAATTACTTCTGGAACAGCGGCATCTTCGTGTGGAAGACCTCGATCATACTGGAACAATACCGCAAACTTCTTCCGGAGCAGCTGGCTGGATTCAAACCGCTGTCCGGCCTGGATTCGAGGGAAATCGCCTCTAACGATGGCCGCCCGTGGGAGATAAAAAAACAGGTATTTGATTCGGTTGAATCCGTATCGGTGGATTTCGGCATCATGGAGCGCGCCGAAAACCGTGTCGTCATCCCGGGCGATTTCGGCTGGACCGACCTTGGAAGCTGGAAATCAATCGACGAGATACTGCCGCCGGACGGCGACTGCAACCGGTCTCCCGAAAAGGAGATGGCGATCTTTCTGAATTCGGACAACTGCTCGGTATTCACGGAAAACAGCCGCATCAGCGTCGTGGGTCTCTCCAATATCGTCGTTGTCCAGGCGGGGGGCGAGATTCTGGTGATAAACAAGGATTCATCGCAGGATGTAAAAATTATAGCGGGCATGGTTACGAAATAGTATTCATGCAGCCATCCATCTCATCCTGATGGTAGTATCTTTTTATAACAAGGAGCGGACCGTCATGATCAAGGCCATAGCGTATTTACCAGTTGCACTTCTCCTTTTAGTCCCTTCCATCGGTAATGCGGTAGAAATATCATTTTTTCTCGGGAACATTTCCATGGTACGCGGCGGGAAACCGGTTGCCGTCGCGGTGGGGAAAACGCTCCAGCCCGGGGATTATCTGAAAACCGGCAAAAACTCATTTCTTGAAGTCGCGTACCGTGATGGCAGCAAAATAAAGCTGAACGAATCCAGCAGCGCCACCATCGGGAGCAGGAACATCGCCGGCTCCGACAGGGTCTCCCTTATCACCGGGACCGCCACGGGGAGCATCAAGAAACTCATCAAGGGAAGCGCCAAGAGTTATACGCCAACGATCGTGTGCGCGGTCCGCGGGACCGAATACACGCTGACCGTAAGCGCCGGCGGGGACACCCGCGTGGATGTGAAGGAAGGAGCCGTGGAAATCATAAGCCCCCGCGGCAGTGCCGCGGTAAAGGAAAATGAAAAAGCGGAAACCCTCATGGGCGGAAAACCGTCGTCCTCCGGCGGAAGCCGCGATGAATGGAAAAACAGGAATGACCGTGATTTTGAAAAGAATACCGCGGCTAAATCCGAGCGGTACGAAGATCAGCTGAAGGCCCTCAGCGACCGCAACTGGGAAACCGGGGGAACCCTGGTAACCGTCAGGAGCGCCGTTGACGGGGCAACCAGCGCCGAGTCCCTTGAAAAGGCCGGGGACCTTCTTACCAGAACGGCGGAAAAAACCGAGGATGAACTGCTGATGAATGAAGCGCTGAGCTTTTCAGTCCGCGAAATAGCCGACACGTACCGGGACAGGGACGAAACCGTCAGCAACCGGTACAGGTCGATCGAAAAGAAATCGGGTCTTGTCGCCGAACAACAGAAGAAGAACCTCGCAGCGCTGAAAAAAATCAGAGAGGACTACCTGAAAGCCCGCAAAAGGATCAAGGACACTTATAAAAACAAGCTGGATGAGATTAAATCCAGGTTCAGGGATAAGAAGTCGGGGATATGACAAAAAAGGCGGCGATTACAACCGCCGCCTTTTTTTATGCCCTGTTATGCCTTGACGATCTTCCTGTCCAGCGACACCACCTCATCTCCTTCCCGTTCCACCATTTCCGACACCGACGGGTTGTGCCGGAACCGGAGCACGTTGAGCATGAAAATTTCGAGCTTGTTGACAATGCCCGGCGGCAGTATGTCGCCGTCGATTTCAACGGAAATGACCGGAAAGCGCCGCTCCCGCGACCATGGCGTGATGAGACCCTCTATCACCCTGCCGATGAGGCAGGCAAAGGGAGAAATGTTGACGATGCCGGAAAAATCCTCCATCATGGCGGTAGATGCGACCCCGCTTGATATCGAGATTTCCGAATAGAGCTCATCGCTCACAAAGTGCTTTTCCGCATTGTTCATGATATGCTCCATGTCATGGGGCGCATGCGGAATGAGGTTGGTTATTTCGAGAGCCTTTTTGACCCTCTTCTCGACGCTGTGCTTGAACATCTCTTCAATTTTCCATGCAAGGAGGTCCCGCAGTACCTTCGAGAAGGGCTTCCTGTACCAGGGGAGGAGGCCCAGGCGCTTCTGGATATCGTGCTTCCTGGTGTAATCGCAGTAGTATATCCATTCCGTGATACCGGAAACCTTGGCGATAATGCCGCGCTTGCTGAACATGCGGATCATTTCATCCACGGCGAAATCGTCGCGGCGCACGTAGATCTCTCCCACGACAAGGACCTTCGGAGTGTCTTCGAGCCTGCGCTTCAGTGGAATCTTGGCGATTTCCGCCGCGATGCGCCTGAGTGCCGGCAGGACCCGGGCGATATCGGTCTCGGTGATATCGATAAGCTCCTGCCACAGTTCGTCATACTTGGCGATAGCCGTGACCGGGTCCACGGCACAGGTGCGGAGGGAGGTCTCGATGTCCTTCATGTAGTCGGCCACCACGAGGCCCCACCAGGCGCTCTTGCTGAAATGCGGCCCCAGTTCATTGTACGAGTTGTCGGAGTCGAGGGTTACCACCACGACGTTCTCCAGGCGCATGTCCTTGAACAGGTTTTCATAGAACACAAAATACTGCCCGGTGCGGCACGGCCCGGTGGTGGTGGGAACGAAGAGGAGATATATCTCGTCCTTCCGGTACTTGTCCGATGAGAAATAGCGCAGGGCGCTCCCCAGGACCAGCTGCGAGGGCAGGCATTCCTTCCCCGACATGTGGTTCCGCGCCATCTGGAGGGTATATATGTCGGGCAGCGGCATCGCTTCCGCGGTGACATCGGCCGCCCGGAGCGATGCGGCCAGGAGCTCCGATGAAAGCCTTCCCATGTTGGAGAGAAGCATCTTGACTTTCTTGTTCCCGAAAATGTCTATCTTCCGATTGTTCTTGAGATCCATGAGATGGAGCGGATCGGTTCCGTTATTGATAAAACGGAGCCCGTTATCATAACGCTCTTCACGGATCTGGTCGAATTTGGACCGATACCCCTCGATGATGTCAAGGAACGCCTCGACCCTGGTATCGACCCCGGCGTCGGCCGAGTGCGAGTCCAGTTCCAGCACCAGGAACGGCTTCGTCCCCATGATCCACTTCACGTAATGAAGCATAAAGGAGTCTGGAGCGCAGGAGAAATTCGTTATATATGTCACGAAAATGTTCGGCTGGTCTTTCAGGATCACGCTTGCCTTCATATCCTGCTGGCCATAGTACCAGTACATGTTGGCAAAAATATTCGCCTCTTCGATGGGGAGCATGTCAAAGGGAATGACCGAATAGCCGCGCGTCGTGAACTTGAGGGGGATTCCCATGTTGGCATCGCGGGTGAAGGCGTTGTAGGGCCTTCCCAGGACGGCGATGACCGGGCGGTCTGCCGCCTTGGCCTTTTCGTAGGCATCCCTTCCGATCTGCCGGTAACGGTCCAGGAACTCCTTCTGCTTGTCGCACCCGATGGTGAAGGCGCGGCGGACCTCACGCTCGGATACGCCCAGCTGGCCGCCCATTGTAATGAATTCCTCCAGGGCCTTCTCCATGCCGAACTTAAAGCTGACGATCGGCGCGAGGAACTTTTTCGCATCGATTTCGGGAAACGCCTTCATTATGTAATAGGGAAGAGACTGCGTGATGGGGCAGAAGGAGGCGTGCACTTCGTCCACATAGCTCTCCAGGTCCCTGAAGTGGGGCACAAATATGTAGTCAAGGCCAGAATTCAAAATATCCTGCACCGCGCCGTGGGCTATCTCCGCCGGGAAGCAGTACGATCCCTCCGTGCGGGCCACGCCCTCGTGGGAAATTTCCTCCGACAACCGCACCTCTATGCCCAGTGAATGGAAGAACCATGAATAGAGGGGCCACAGGGTATACACGGAAAAGGCCTTGGGCACGCCTACCACGAAATCATATTTCTTTACGAAGTCGTCCTTCGACGGAGCGCATTCGTGGAACATGAGCTGTTCCCGCTGCTCTATATAATTGAAAACCTTTGATTCGTCTATGTTTTTCTTTTTCCGCATGTTGGCATACTTGTTGCACCGTCCGCCGAACATGTACTTGTGACCGTTCACGTTGAGGACGCGGATCGGGCAGTCATTGTCGCAGGCCTTGCAGCGGAACTCGCGCTCGTACACAATCTTGGTATTCAAAATTCCATCTATCTCGAACCTGCTCTTGGCAATAATGCCATCATCCAGTTTCTGCTTGGCCAGGATCCCCACGCCGAAGCAGCCGAGGAGCTCCGGGTCCGGCGGTATGGTGATGTTCTTGTCCATGAGCATGGCGAAGGCCAGCGGTACCGCCTTGTTGAGGGCCACGCCCCCCTGGAGCACAATGTTATTGCCGATGGTACGGTTTCCCACGACCCTGTTGAGATAATTCGACACGATGGAGGTTATGATGCCGGCGGTGATGTCCTCCCGGGTCGCCCCCAGCTGGATCGCCTTGCGGATATCCGAATTTATGAAGGCGGAGCATTGCTCGCCGAATTTCAGCGGACCCTGGGCCTGCACGGCGATGTCGCCGATGTCCCGCACATCGGTGATATTCAGGTCGCCCGAGGCGGATTCCTCGAGGAAGGAGCCGGTACCGGCGGAACACGCTTCGTTCATGGCATAATCGATGGGGACCTTGTTTTTTAACAGCGCGTATTTCGCGTCCTGCCCGCCGATCTCGAAAATAGTATCAATATCAGGCTTGAAATAGGTGGTCCCCACCGCGTGGGCGATGATCTCATTGTAAACGGCCGGCGTCTCAAGAAATACGCCCAGTATCTCCCGCGACGATCCGGTGGTTGACGCGAGGGTTATGTTTATCCTGGCGTCGCCTATCTGTTGAGATAATTGCTTCTTGACTTCCACCAGGCATTCCTTGAGGGCGTTCACCGGGTCGCCATGGGTCCGCCCGTAATGGGACGCGACAATTTCTTCGCTTTCAATGTCTATGAGGGCGACCTTGGTTGTGGTGGAACCGCCGTCAACGCCCAGTATATATTCGCCGCCCGGTTTTGCCGAGCCTCGCTTTGATTTCAGATAGTTTACTTTTCCCTCGGCCGTCCTGAGGCTTTTGTACCGGCCAAAATCTATCTCCTGCTCCTTGAAGAGATTGCCGATGCCGGGGAACTGGCTTCCCGAATTACGCGCCAGGTGGGCCGCGCCATAGGCCTCGAAATAGGGCGCCTCCTCCGGGACGATGATCTCGATATCGGGCATCTTCTCTTTCACGAACCTGATGATATATTTATTCCTGGTAACGCCCCCGGTGAGGAGTACTTTCCCGGTATTGATGCGGGCCCTTTTTAAAAAATCAACCACCTTGGTAGCCATGACATCGGTAAGGGAAAGAACAATATCAGCCTTCGTGGCCTCCCCCTTGTTCAGCTTGTGGGTGCAGTCGCTTTTCATGAAGACCGAGCAGCGTGACGACATGTGGCACACCTTCGCCGTATCGGGAACATTCGCCACATCATGGAGGCGCAGGTCCATCCGTCCGAGCTGCTGCTTGAAAAACTCGCCGGTCCCCGAGGCGCACTTGTTCCCGGCGAAGCTGGTTATGATCCTTCCGTTCTCATCGATTGTGTACACAACGAAATTTTCTCCGCCCAGGGACACGACCGCGTTGACCTTGAGATTCAGCTGCGACAATGCCTCCTCGACGCAGATAGATTCCAGCAGGTTGTTCATGTTGACCAGGTAACGGCCTTCGGTGCCGGTCACCAGCGAGTGCACTCCGGATGGCACATTGTTTTCAAGCAATATGGTTTTCAGCGTGTCGAGAAAATTACCCTCATGGGCAACATTGGTCTTCCAGAGGACCTGCTTGTCCTCCAGAAGAACCGCCTTGATGCTGGATGAACCTATATTAATACCAAGACTTTGCATAGAAGAAGCCTCCCGGTTGTGTCAAGATTTGCAGAATGATTGTACAATGAATATTGTCTATTGCCATGATACAAGAGATAAAAAAGCCGCCTTTTTATCGCCTGGGATAAAACAGGAAAGCACTTAAAAGATGCGCCCATAAAAATATCTACATTTTTTTTTGTCCATAAAGATTTTTATCATAAATCAAATTAATATTATTAAGGAAAACAACAACTTTATTGACGCGTATCTTTACATCCTCTCTAATTTTTATTATTATTATATTAATAATTTGTATTTTTTTATTCATTCTGTATAATCTGGCAGAGAAACAAAATACGAATTATGTCACCAGACGATCCCGATAGAATCAG
>CAZZHU010000011.1:5202-25097 GCA_964654045.1 uncultured Leptospirales bacterium | reverse complement strand
ATAGCCCTACAGGATAGAAACGCAGAGATCATTAATGAGCAAAAAAATTCTTCTTGTCGAAGATGACAAAACAACGATCCTTCTTCTTCATAAATTTATACATGATCTGGGATACAATATTTCCAATACGGTGCCCACCGGTGAGGAAGCGGTACGGGAAATTATCACCTTCAGCCCGGACCTGGTTCTGATGGATATCATCCTGGATGGTGAAATCGACGGGATAGAAGCGGCCCGGCAGATAAATGAAATTCACAACATACCGGTCATTTACCTCACCTCATCCTCCGACAGCAACACCCTGAAGCGGGCCCTGACCACGAATCCCTCCGGATATATCGTAAAACCGGTCGATAAAAAGGAGCTTAAATCAGCCATTGAGCTTGCCATACTCCGCCACGAAATGGAGGACAAGCTCAAGGAGAGCGAACTCCGGTTTTTCACGATCCTGAACAGCATCGGCGACGCGGTCTTCGTCATGGATACTGCCGACCTGATAACCTATGTCAATCCTGTCGCTGAAAAGATCACCGAACTCACCATAGACAAGCTTATCGGGAAACGCTTTACGGAAGTCCTGAATATCAGGTACAACGGCCTGAATGCCGGCATCTATAACGGCCAGGAAGCGGTTGACGGGATACATTTCAATTACTTCATTACGGCGAGCGGCAAACAGGTCCCGGTGGATTTCAGCGTCTCCCACATCAGCGACATTAACGGGGAGAGGGCCGGCTCGGTCATTATTCTCCGGGACGACACGGAGCGGATCAAGTCGGAGCTGAAAATAAAAGAAAGCTACATCCAGATTAAAAAAGCCATCGGCGGCATCATCCAGGCCATGGCGCAGACGCTGGAAACCCGGGACCCGTACACGGCCGGGCACCAGCGGCGGGTCGCCGACATCGCCAGGTCCATCGCCCTGGAAATGAATCTTTCCGAAAAACAGGTTGAAGGGATTTTCATGGCCGGCATCATCCATGACCTGGGGAAAATATGCATCCCCACTGAAATCCTGAGCAAACCGGGGAAACTGTCATCCATTGAATTCGACCTCATCAAGACACACCCCCAGATCGGGTACGACATCCTGAAAACCATTGATTTCCCCTGGCCCCTGGCCGAGATGGTATACCAGCACCATGAATGGTACAATGGCGGTGGCTATCCCCGCGGTCTTGAAGGCGACGCCATCCTGCTGGGCGCGCGCATCATCTGCGTCGCTGATGTCGTGGAGGCAATGGCATCGGACCGGCCCTACCGTCCGTCGCGGGGCATTGACAGCGCCCTGGCGGAGATAACAAACCAGAAGGGAAAGCATTTCGACAAGGATATCGTCGACATCTGCCTGAGCCTTTTCCTGGAAAAGAAATACCAGATGCCGTAACCCGGCACTTCACCGCCGCAGCAAAGTCCCGAACCCGTATGAATAGACCATCTCGATGAACCGCTCGTCCATGAGAGGACTTGTCTCCCCGTAAAACAGATCTACCGGTGGAGGTCATAGATGAGAATCTTCGTTTCAATACCGTCATTGTCAACGGCGCTTTCAGAAACGGCCCACCCGCGGTTCAGGTAATACCGCTCCAGCCAGTTTCGGTCATGCTGGCCGAGAAAGAGATGCAGGCGCGGGTAGCCGAGTTCATCTGCCTTCGCGGTGACAGCGCGTATCAGCGCCTGTCCCGTTCCCCCCTTCCGGTATTCCGGCAGGACATACAATGACGCAAGCCAGGGGTTCAGGTCCTTTCGGGACCAGAGGTCATCCCGCTTAAGGGTGACCATTCCCACCGGGAGGGATCTGTCGAGGGCCACAAAAGAGAGAGGCGCCGTTTTGTTTTTAGCCCGCTCCTGATACGCCTTGAGTACCAGTGTAAAATCCATGGAACGTGACCGGTACCATTCCATGTATGACCAGTGCGCCAGGATGGGAGCGTAATCAGGCACCATATGTAACGGCATGATTTCCATTTTGATAATTCTCTGTATTGTTGTTTATAGAAATTATACCACCCTGTCAAATATAATATGAATGTTTCTCATCATGCTTCTCCATATCAGTTTAATCGATGTTATTCTAATCAAAAACCCCGGTCTCAGATGCAAAAGCAAAAATTTATAATGATCTGCCGGACTGACATTTTATTTGGAGAGTATCTTGACATTTTTTCACACCTGTGGTAGAAAATCACCTGCACACATGATAAATCCATTTTCGAACTGTTATTCCTTTTTATAAAGACAACCGCACAAAGGAGGGTGATCGCCATGGCAACGTATTATAAAAAAATCAAAGGTAAAAATTATGATAAAAAAATTATCAATGCGGCGGAGGCATCTGTCAAGGGCAAGGGCGATGGCCGCATCTCGCTGAATGACGCGAAGAAATTGCTCAGGACCGTCAAGGATTCCCATGATTATTCGGACATAGAAAAAAACACGATGAAATATCTCCGGGACCATTACGACTTTACGCCGGAAGCAGACCGCTGGTTCCGCGGTGAGATACGGAAATGGGCCGCCAGCAGAGGCACTGTAGTAAAAAAGGCCAAAAAGCCGGCACGGGCAAAAGCCGTTTCAAGACAAAAGAAGCCGGTTTCGGTGCCCATGAAATCGCGCGAAGAGGAATTCGCCACTGCCGCGGCAACAAGCGGCCGGGCGGAGGTTGATTCGCAAAAACCAAGCAGCGGCCCGAGCCTGCTGCGAAGAATAATACTCTTCATCATTGTCGTTCTCATCATAATCTTGCTGTTTTTATTGCTGATACCATCCACCCGTGAATGCATTAAAAACAGGATATCCCCGTTCCTTGCCCCGGCCGGACAGGAGCGAATAGCGCCGGAAATGAAAACGCCGGTCAAAGAGCCGCAGCAGGGTACTCCCGCCGGGCAGACGAAGGTCCCGGAGAAACCGGAAGAGAGCGGGGATTACTATACCGTGCAGGTGAAAGATGACCTTATATCCATCAGCGAAAAGGTGATGGGCAATTACTCGCGATGGATTGACCTGTACAATGCGAACAGGGATCTCATTAAAAATCCCACCATGATATTTCCGGGGCAGAAGCTAAAAATCCCGCCCGCGAAGTGAATAAAATCTGGCGCGATGCCTGCTGATCATGAAACGGCCGCCGGATAAAAGAGTTAGAACCTCCGCGGCCGCGTTTCTTCTTAAAAAATGATTTGCATATAATTCCCGGTTAGCAATCTATGCCAGTCAGAATCTGTGACAGGTCCCGCACCCGGGAGGCTGACGCATTTTTTGCGTAGCAGGAGACGATACAACCTTATGGAAAGCTGCCGCCTCATCATACGGGAAACAGGGAAGGGCAAGGCCGTGTTTGCCGATTCGGACATTCGCGCGGGCGAAGTCGTATGCGAGTTCACCGGCCCGAAGTACACCATGGCCGAATACCTGGAACTCCATGACCCGGAGAACAACCATTTCGTGCAGATCGATGAAGACTGTTTCATGGGCCCCTCCGGCAATGCCGACGACCTCATCAATCATTCCTGCAATCCCAACGGCGGCCTCATGTACCGGGAGGGAAAGGTCCTCTATGTGGCGATACGGGACATAAAAAAAGGCGACGAGCTTTCTTTCGACTATTCCACCACCATGGACGAGGATTGCTGGGAGATGGACTGCCTCTGCGGAGAAAAAAACTGCCGCGGGAAGGTGCGCGATTTCAAGCACCTGCCGGCCGATCAAAAAAAGAGGTATACCGAACTCGGGGTCGTTATGCCCTTCATCGTAAAGAGAACAGCCCCCTCCGGTTAATTCAGCCATCGCCCGTGCCCGGGGTTCCGCGCCGGGTTAGGGTTTATTCTTGAAGATATAACTCAGCAGACGGTACACAAGCTTGGCGGCGAGATAATCGCACTGTCTGGCATAGGGGTTCGTGCAGAGTTCCACCACGTCGAAGCCGATAATCTTTTTGCTGCCGGCAACTTTCTTTAACAGATCGATCACATCGTACCAGAGGAGCCCCCCCGGCTCGGGCGTCCCCGTTGCAGGCATGATGGATATGTCGAAGGCGTCCAGGTCAATGGTAACATAGACCTCGTCGGAGAGAAGCGATACCGCCCGGTCCATCCAGTCCCTCCGGCCATGGATATCCTCGGCCAGGAAGAGGCGCCCCTGGTCAGCGACTGCCCGTTCCGCGGCATCAAGGCTACGGATGCCGGCCTGTACGACAGGGCACAATTCCCGCACGCGCGCCATCACGCAGGCGTGATTGTACCTAGACCCGTTGAATTCGTCCTGCAGGTCGGCATGGGCGTCAAGCTGAAGCACCGACAGGTTCGGGTACCGTTCCGCGTGGGCCTCCACGGCCCCTACCGTGACCGAGTGTTCGCCGCCCAGGGTTACCACGAATTTATCCGCGTCAAGGTGCCGCGCCGCGCGCGTTCTGACCGCCCGTACCATCGCCTCGGGAGTTGACTTCTCAATGACCGGGTCATCGGTGTGAATACCCTTTTTATAGACCTCCGAATCAGTGTCTATATCATAGAGATACATGTTGTGCGACGCGTCAATGATCGCCGCAGGCCCCCTGTCGGCGCCTTTCATCCAGGTGGATGTCTCATCATAGGGCACTGGCAGGATCACGATTTTCGCAGTCGCGTATTCTTCGTATTCCCTGGGTATATCGGCGAAATTTTTTTTCTCTGTCATGACCTGATCCCATTCGTAAATGCTTAATGATCCCCCTGTCCCCCTGAGGGGGCATGAAAGAATTATCTTCCAATAAATTCTAAATATTATTTTAAATTTGAATTACTATTACATTACACCCCCATGATCCGTGCCCCCCCGGGGGGACAGGGGGGGTTACTTTTATAAGTGCTATTATACCGATAGATTAAAATTTTTTATACAGCCAGTCAGGCATACATTTCATCAGCACCGCAATGAAGCGCCATCGTTTCGTGATAAAGACCCTGTCTTTTTTCTTCTTTATGGCCCGGCATATCTGCTTCGCGGCAACTTCAGCCGGCGCCACCCAGAACAGACCTTCCCCTTTTGCCATCTCCGTGTCGACAAACCCCGGCATGATATCCGTGACAGTAATCCCCGGCGCGACCCTTGTCACTTTGCACCGGAGGCCCTCCAGGTAGTTCGACACAAAGGCCTTTGACGCGCTATAGGCGGGCGCCTCATGGCTTCCCCTCAGCGCCCCAATGGACGAGATACCGGCAATATGTCCTTCGCCCTTATCGATAAAATAACGGGCCGCAAGGCACGCCAGCCGGGCAAAGCCGGTTACGTTGACATCGATGGTATCCTTCTCTTTCTGCCACTCCAATTCGGGATTCAGATGGCCGGTACCCGATGATATGATGACCAGGTCGAGTCCGCCCATGTCCGCTATGAATCCATTCATCACCGGCTCACAATCGTCACTCCTAGAAACATCGCAAAACCTGACGAAGGATTCATTCGGCAGTTCCCGCTGCAGCTCCTCCAGACATTCCACCCTTCGCGCCGCAAGGCCGAGAATGTAACCGTCGTTCGAAAGAATTTTCGCGACTTCCCTGCCGATACCTGAACTGGCACCGAAAATAATAGCCTTTTTCATTGTATAGAATCCCTCATTATTTCCATGCCATCCGTCATCTTGAATTGCCATAATGATAGCCGGTGATCAGACCATGTGCTCGGGGGGCCTCGCCTTAACGGTTTTTTTCTGCGGAATAAAAATCCGGTATCCAATCCCGAGCTTCATAAAAAGGAAAAGAAACACCAGAATGAACACCAGAACAACGGCAACCACCGCCTTGTTGTATTCCAGCCGGTAATAGATCTCTCCCTGTCCTATCCTGGGAATTTTTTTCGGGCTAATGGGGAACTTGTAATTCTGCGCCAGCGTTTTCAGGTAGTTGATATTCAGGATGGGGACATTGTTCCGGGCAAACCTGCTCATGACGCTTTCAATGCGCATCGCTTTCTGTGATGGCTTGAGGTTCAATCCGGCCCGGTACCGCATCTTGCCGATAAAGGACCCGATGGCCACCGTCCCGCCCCCCACGTTGATATACGCGGCTATCTGCGTGTCCTTTGCCTGGTCATAATACAACTCCATGCGCGCGTTGATACTCCGCTTCATATCGTCAAATTCAAACAGCGTAATATTGAATTTCTGGATCGTGGTGCGCAGTATGTTCTTCCCCTCTTCGGACATGCCCAGGGCATTGTCCTGGACCCCCCCCAGGGAGGCGGCAATCGAACGGTAGGGAGAGAATTTTTCATCACATAAAACATCCTCCATATCGAGCCAGGTAAATCCCGGCATGTTGGCGCCCCAGGTAGAGGCCGACACGCTCGTGATGATAATCAGGCGGAGGTTCAGGGCCCTGGCCGCCGAAAACACCGCCAGGTTCATCGCGGGAAATGAACCGGTCAGGGAAACGGCCACGGTGCTGCCGTTTTTTACTTTTGCCTCCTTGAGCATGGCAACAATCACCGCGGCCCAGTTAGGATTGATGCTGGTAAGCTTCGAGTCGATGTCGACCGTGGTGCTGGTGATCGGCGTTGTGAGCACGCCGATCAGGCCGGAGCGCAGCGGATCGATGACCTTATTTATGGGACCGACCTTCTGAAGGCGGTGCTGTTTGAGGACCTCCATCCCCTTCAGCATGTACCGGGCCGCCAGGACCTTTTCCTTGTAATAGGGCTGCTTGACGTTGACCTTGAAGGACTCGACAATGACCAGGCCGATGATCGCCATGATGGAAATGACGATATGGATCTGCCATGAAACGGTGCTCGGTTTCCAGATGAGTTTTTTCATAGAGCGATATCCCTGCCGAACAGGAGTATAAGAATAAGCCGCACAATGGTGCTGGAGGTGATCAGGGCGGCAACAGTCTCAATGATACCCTGCCGGTCGATCCATATCGCGATAAGTCCTGGTATAATATAACCGACTATGGATAACTCGACCGCCTGCGGGCCCAGCGGGAGAGGCTCCATCATCCGCACCAGCCAGCCGAGCAGGAAACCCAAAAGTATCATCAGGACCGTGCGCCGCCTCCCGTAGATGATCATGAAGGCCCCCAGCGAATTAACAATAAAATAGGTCAGCAGGCTCACCAGCACGGTAACCAGTATGGCCATCGGCCTGTTCAGGTACAGCGCGATATACCCGGGCACCACCATGCCCCCGGCGGCGATTCCGAAAAATTCAGAAAAGAGGAGGCTCACGCATAGTCCCAGGCCTATTGACAAGGTGATTATATTTTCCATATTGATAACGATCCTCCTGTTCCTTTCAGGGGAAGGGTGCTGATTTCCGGTTTAAACCGGCATTTCCTCGGACCTGTTCCTGAAATACGTGATCAATTCGAGTCCGGGTCCCGCTATATTCCCGACCCCCATTACCATGGTGGATTTCTTGCAATGCTTGAGAACTTCTTCAAAAATGACCTCGGTTTCAAGGTCCTCGGCGTTGGTGAAAAGCCGCGCGTCGATACCGGCCCTGACCGCGTACCGGACCAGGAAGTACGAACCGGAGCCGATGAGTATATACCGGTCCGCGCGGGGCCACTGCGCAAGGCCCTCGCCGATCTGCCGGGACCGGTCCGGACGGTCAATGCGGCTGTTGATAATCATGATCCGCCTCTGCACGTCCGGGTGTTTTTCCAGGGCCATGCGCCATATCATTCCGGTCGATTCGGGGTCATTGGCGGCAAAGCCGTTGATAAAATGTATCTGCCTGCCGAAAAAATCAAGCTTCAGGTCGCTCATGGCGCCGGTGTCAGGCTCCGCCTTCTTCATGCCGCGCAGCGCGACATCGTCAGACACGCCGATGGCCCGGCAGACCTTCAGCGCCAGGGCTATATTGTCCCGGTGCTCGACATAACGGAAATCCCTCAGGTCCTCTTCGCCGAGCGCCGCAATTTCAGCTTCGGAAACCACGTTCAGGCGCGTTCCGCGCTCGCGGCAGATCGATTCAAAATCATGGAGATAGTCTTTTTCGCAGGTAAAGAGCTCCCTGCCGGGAGGCGTCGTGCCCAGGAGGGCCAGCGCGACGTCGCGTTCCCCGGGCCCCATCACGTCGAGATGGTCCTCCCGCACATTGGTTATCACGCCATGGGTTGACTGCACCAGTTTCAATTCGCACAGGCTCTGCAGGTACGGCTGGATCGCCATGCATTCGATGACAAGGGCCTCCGCCCTGTTGCGCGCCGCGAAGGCGATGATCCGGACCTGTTCAATGATATTGGCCTTGGATTGGCGGTGCACCGGGTATTCGGTGCCGTCATGGATGATCATGCGCGGCAGGGTGCCGGTGGTTTTGGCGAAGGTCCTGATCCCGCCTTCGCGCAGTCCCGCCGCGATCAGTCTCGTCACGGACGACTTCCCCCGCGTACCGTTCACGTGGATCCTTATGGGAATTGACCGGAGGTTCTTTACATGGTAGACATACTCGGCAGCGCCGAAGAGGAGCATCAGCACAACAAGCGCGGCCATGAGCATTATATCATTCACCGGAGACCCCCACCGTTAGCCCCCTGTTCATAGTACAGGGGTTGGAAAAAGTCAAGTTATTTTGACGGGCCTCCGGGCTGTGGCGCCTGAATATGCCCGGTCACATCAGCCGTTTCCCCGCACCTGGAGATACCTGCTGTAGAGATACTGCTTTGACAGGCACAGGACCGCCATCTCCGGGGTCTTATACACGATCACTTTATAGGGGCTCCCTTCCCGTTCATGCACAATTTTATCCTCCGGGAATGCCGCCAGCGATACTGGATAGATGGGCTTATGGTAGGTGTCCATGAGGGTCATGATGGCCTCCAGGATGAAGTAATCCACGACCTTGGCCCCCTCTTCAAACATGCGCATCTCTTCATCAAGGAAAAATCCCATGCGGTGCGCCGCCTGGAGGGGCCGGATGCCGAAGGGCGCCGAACCGATAAGACCCAGCACGATAATCGCGTCATAGGCTTCGGATGCCACCATCAGTTCGATGGAATACTTGAAGAGGCTGGCATCCGGCTGGCCGACGAGGTCCACCGGATTCGCCCTGCTCCAGAAGGGAGGAAGCTTTTCATCAAGCTTTTTCATGACATCCTCCGGCAGCGGCGGGAGAACGAGGCCCCGCTCCTCGCATTCATCCGCGGTGATGACGCCCCAGCCTCCCCCGAGGGTCACGATACCGACCCTGTTCCCCTTCGGCAGGGGATAACTGTCAAAGGCCGCGGAAAGCTCCAGCAGTTCCGTCGGGTTCATGGCAATCATGATGCCGGTCTGTTTCATCACGCTCTCGAATATCTGGAAGGAACCCGCCATGGCCCCGGTGTGGGACTGGGCCGCCCTGCTTCCCCCCGCGGTCCTCCCCGCTTTCAGCGCGATCACCGGCTTCTTCAAGGAGGTGTTTTTCGCGATATCTATGAATTTCCGTCCGTCATCGACCCCCTCGAGGTAGATCAGGATAACCGACGTGTCGCTGTCATTATTAAAATACGCAAGATAATCCTCCACCTTGATATCCGCCTCGTTGCCGGAGCCGACGAACTTGCTGATGCCGAATCCCTCTATCTCCGCCCATAGCATGATCTGGTTCCCCACATTGCCGCTCTGTGCGATGATGGATATCCTGCCCGGCTTCGGCCTCGGATGGGCCCCGGTTCCGTTAAGGCCGCACTTCATATTGGACATGCCCATGGTGTTGGGCCCCACGATGTTGATTTCATTCTTCTGCGCGTAATCGGCCAGTTCCTTTTCAAGACGCACGCCGTCGCCGCCCGCTTCGCTGAATCCTGACGAAATTATAACAACATTGTGCACATCCTTCTCCACGCATTCCCGGAGAACGTTCAGGACCGTACTTGCCGGGGTCGCCACGTATACCAGGTCAACGGGTCCGGGAATTTCCCCCAGGGTCCGGTACGCCTTGAGGCCATACACCGTGTCCCGGGACGAGGACACGGCATAGACCGGTCCCTTGAAGCCGCCGTCGAGTATATTCGAAAGCACCGTGGCACCCCATTTCAGCCTTCCTTCCGTCGCGCCGACAACGGCTATGCTTTTCGGGTTAAAAAGGGTATCCAGATTTTTCATGATCAACCTGCCGGGAGTGAAGTTGGCTGACAGTTGAGATAGTTCTTAATAATATTTCAAGTCATTAATACCGGGGATGGCAGGTCATTTCGCTTTCAGGAATAATCAAACCGGCCTTTTCCTGAAGAATTATACATTTTTACAAAGCTGCATATTATTTGAATGTCTTCCCGCTGCGGAACAACCATCTCTGCCCATCGCCGCCGATGCACGTATGCGCCGTGAAATTGATTTGACATGAAAGGATTATACTCTTTGACTATATGCGCCGGACTGGAGGGAGGAATTCAATGGCGGTAAAAACTGATTATATATCCGTTTCCACAAAGGGAAACCGCGATGTCGTTGACCTGACTCCCGGCCTCAGGAAAATTATCGGGAGAAGCGGCGTTACCGACGGGATCGCCACTGTTTTTTCGCCCGGTTCAACCGCGGCCGTAACCACCATTGAATACGAGCCGGGATTGAAAAAAGATATAGATGCGTTCCTGGAAAGAATTGCTCCCTACGGAGCCCGGTACTGCCACCACGAAACCTGGCATGACGATAATGGATCGTCGCATCTCCAGGCGGCCCTGATCGGGCCTTCCGTTACGGTGCCCGTGGTCCAGGGCGAACCGGCACTCGGCACCTGGCAGCAGGTGGTCCTCATCGACTGCGACACCAGGCCGCGGAAAAGGGAGATCGTGGTCCAGATCGTCTGCTGATCAGCGGCGTTTCTGCTCGTATTCCTTTATATATTCATCGATAAGGCTTTTACTCGAATCGTCACCGGCTTCGCGCTGGTTCCGGATCTCCTTGCCCCGATCGAAGAGCAGGACGAGCTTCTTGAAGGGCAGCACCAGGATCCCGCCCAGGAACTTGAAGAAATCAACAATAACGCTGAAGAAGTCCTTGATCCGGGATTGCTTCATGCCCCGCGCCGCCGCCGAACCCCCCGACCTGAAAGCGTTCAGGGTCTGCGCTGCCGCCCCGGCGGTCTTGTTCACGACCGCCTCGGCTGTTTTGGACACGACCTGTGACCCGTACTGCGGCGGCACCGTGCTGGGGCTTCTGGTAATCTCAAATTTCGGCATCATCGAGGACCCGCTGTAGGTTCCCCTGAGTCTGAACATGCCGGCGCTTGACTCTGCGCCCCGGTCGATAAAGAACAGGAACAGGTAATATACGTACATGAAAGCATTGTAGAATATGAGGAAGAAGGCTATCCATATTTCCAGGAATGACCAGAGAAATTCCAGAAACATCTTTCCGCAATCCACCCATTTAAAGACAAAGGAAAAAAGATTATCGATGACTCCGTTCGAAAATTGCTTAACCACAGTATATCTCATGTTTCCCCTCCACAATCGGATTTCGGATACAACTGCAAACCGCATCCGGCAGGTATCAAAAATATTAGAACTGTCATGTAATCAGATTGTTAATATATGCGTCTTTCCCACAAACCCCCTAAATCCCCCGGAGGGGGACTTTTATATAATTGGCTTTGTAAGCCCCCCTCTGGGGGGTTGGGGGGGTATGCTGAGACAGCCCCATAAAACATCCGGCACAGAAACAAGTCTGATGATATCTATTGGAACATGATTCAACGAGTCAATAAAAAAATCCGTTCCCTCCCCGGCAAAGAGCGGATATTTTTATCGCTTCCGCCTCCAGCAGCAGGCGACGAGCTGTTACCGCCCGCTCTTCCCTATTTCCCGGTCAAGCTCCTCGAAAATAGTGCCGTCCGGACCGGGGACTATTTCCTCAACTTCTTTTTGCGGAACTCTCATGTCGACAAGGTCTTCAGTGACATCTTCTTCAAATTCGGCCTCGTCCGGCAGGGCCTGCTGCGGCTGGGCCCCATTCTCGGACTCAGCGCTTTCGTACAGGTGGTCACGCGAGCGGTGGTACCGCGCCTTGGAAGAAACCAGGCTGGGATTATTGATCACGGTCTGCCCCATGTAAAAATTCAGGTTCTGGTCCCGGGAAAGATCTGCCATGGCTGCCGCAACTTTATCATTGGGGATGCTGTTCATTTTCAGAAGCTCATCGATCCCGAAATTGAATATATGAGGGTCCCTTCCTTTCAGCGAGATATTCTCCTCGATAAGCTTATTCTCCAGGAATACATAGATCCTGGTGATCGGCTTCTGATAGAATTTCGATTCGGTGCGGATGAAGGTGAACCAGACCCGCTGGCTGAGAGCGGTGAATATCCGCTTCAACAGGTCCGAGGACTTCTGCATCAATTTCAGCAGCGAGTCCTTGTCGATGGGGAGCAGAACCGATGTGCCGAAGCTTACCGCCGTGGCGTTGCGCGGCTTGTCGGACACGATGGCAAGCTCGCCGAATATTTCACCCTCTCTGAGCACGGAGAGGATGATCTCGCTGTCGCCGTGATACTTGACGATCTTGACCTTGCCGCTCTTTATGATAAAAAGCTCGTTGCCCGGTTCATGCTCGCAGAATATGATCTGCTTATCCGCATACCGCCGGTAGATCCCCTCCGGCACCGGCTCCGGGATTCTCCTGACGCCGTTTTTTTCAATTTCCGCGATGGTCTTGCGGGCGCTGCTCCGGCTCGATCCGTTCGGAAACAGCTGCAGGTAGCGGCTCAGAACGTAATACGCGTTCGACATCATTTTTGCATTATAATAATACGCGCCCAGGGAATAAAGCTGCTCATCCTCGGGCAGGAACGATCCCTTGACGCCTCCCAGGGCGAATATCATCGTGTCATAAAGCCGCAGTTCATCCGCGTAGGAATTCAGAAGCTTAATGGCGATCTCGGAATTCTTCTTGAGAAGCACGAGAAACCGCTCCCTGTTGAAGACCAGGAGCGAGGAGTTTACTTTTGCGAAAGCGGTTTCCATCCGCGGGCGCTGGCTTAAAGACGAGATAAAACCAAACACGTCGCCGGGCGCGGCGTTTTCACCGTGGGTGCGCACCCGCTGATTGGAGCTTTTGAACTCGACGAGGCCCTTCTCCACGATATAGACCTCGTCGACATCTTCATCACCTTCAATATAAATATAGGATCCGGCCTTGAATAACCTTCTGCTTTGTTCGTTCATGTAGTCACATCCAGTACACCTGCATGCTCTCCCTGAGATCAGCGGCTTTCTCCCGTCCGGCGAGGGCCGCCACCAGCTCCAGCGCGAAGGGTAGCGCGCAGCCGGGGCCCCTGCCGGTTATGACCGTCCCGTCGCGGACCACCGGATCGGGAACGGCCGCCGCCCCCGTCATCTGGTCCTCGAACCCGGGATAGCAGGTGGCCCGTTTCCCCTTGAGGATCCCCGCGTGGCCCAGGACCAGCGGCGCCGCGCACAAGGCTGCCGTAATTTTACCGGTCCCGCTGAAATCCCTCACCAGGGAGATGATTCTCCGGTCCTCCTTGAGGTTGCTGCTGCCCGGCATCCCGCCGGGGAGAGCTATACAGTCAAAATCAGACGTTTGTATGTCGTCAATATTCTTATCGGCCGTGACGGTTATGGCATGTGAGCCAATAACCGGATTTTTTTCCAAGTACGCGGCAGTCACCATGACCCCCGCCCTTCTCAATACGTCAATAATCGTAACGGCCTCTATCTCTTCGAATCCTTCCGCAAGGGGGACCAGTACATGCATGGCAGACTCCCTGTAGTATTGTGTCAGTTATATCCCGCCGCAGGGGCAGGCAGGCCGCGCGCTCCTCAGGTCAGTTTCATTCCCGGGCTTGACGAACCCGCTTCTTTAAGCTTGTTCTTCAGCTCGCCCTCAAGCTTGGCAAGCTCTCCTTCGGCCAGCTGCCGTTTCGCCTTGCCTTCCTGCTGGATCTTCAGCGTCTCCTCGATGGTCGAGATCAGGTTGTCATGGACTTTTTTCAGGGTCTCCATCTCGACGATCCCCTTCTCGGATTCCCGGGCCACTTCCACGGTGCCCGTCTTAAGCATCTCGGCGTTTTTCTGCAACAGTTCATTGGTGGTTTTGGAGACCTCTTTCTGCGCCTCCAGGGCCTTTTTCTGGCGGACGATGCCGAGGGCGATTACCACCTGGTTTTTCCACAGGGGGATGGTGTTTAGGATGGAGCTCTGGATCTTCTCCACCAGCACCTGGTCGCCGCTCTGGATGAGCCTCACCTGGGGATTGGTCTGCAGCGCCACCATCCGCGACAGCTGCAGGTCGTAGATTTTCTTTTCCAGCCGGTTCTGGGCCTGTGTCATGTCCTGGACCTTCTGCGCGTCCAGGGTGTCTTTCGACTGGTCCGCCTTTGCCTTGAGCCCGGGGATAATGGTGTCCCCGATTTCTTTCAGCTTCAGCTTGCCGGCAAGTACATAGAGGTCCAGCTCGCGGATGTACTGGATATTCTTCTCGTAAAGGGAATCAAACATGGTGATATCTTTCAAAAGCTGCATCCGCGCCTTGGTCAGCTCGTCCACGATTTTTTCGATCTGCACGGAGAGCTTTTCAAAGCTGGCAAAGGACCTCTTGGCGCTGCCGACAAGGCTGCCTATGATCGGTATCTTTGACAGGCCGCTTTCCCCCGCGGTAAGGTCACCCACATCAAGGCTTTTCACCTTGAGCATCAGGTCCGTGAGGATGTTCCCGACATAACCGCTGTCCCGTGCCCTGATCTCGCTTAAAATGGTATCTGAAAAATTCGATATCCCGCTCTGCGATCCCACGCCGAACTGGATGACGCTCTGCGAATTATCGATATCCAGCTCTTTCTGTATCTGCTCCACTTTCTTTTTTTCATCATCCTTCAGGTCAGCCAGGGTCAGTTCCTTCACTTCAACCGGCTGCGCCGCCTGGGCGTCCACTTTTTGCAAATCCATGGCATCCTCCTTATGTTGATTCCTTATTATTATCCTTCCATCTTCATGGTGTTTTTCAGGACGGTAAGCTCGGTGTTGATGTCCAGCAGGTTGTCCTCGAGGAGGTTCGCCATCTGCCGATCGAAGGTCTGCCTGATCAGGTCAAGCATACCTTCCACCTTCTGTATGGCCTGCTCGATTTCCGGCGTCCGGTCGGGCCGGCCGGACAGCTCAACATACTGCCCGATGATTTTTTTCGTCGCGTCAAGGTAGTAATTGTTAAACTGCCTCACCTTGTTGATCTTGCCCGGGTTTTTCTTGATGTAGTCGAATATGTCCACGCCCACCTTGCAGATACCCCTGATTTTTGCAGCAACCTCGTTGCTCTGGATCATCCGGGTGGTGTTGCTGATCTGGCGGAGCTTTTCCATGCCGTCCCGGATAACGTCAGCGGCGGCCCGTTCAGGCTCGGGCCGGATATCCTCCCGCTTCCGCCTCGTCCGGTCATATACCTTTAACGCGGACCCGGCCAGCATCATGCCGCCGATCCCGGCAACGGAAGAGAGCAGGAACCCCATGACGGTAAACTGCCAGCACGCCGCGAATATCGCCGTTCCCAGGAGAAAGAGAATGAAAAAACGTTTCACAGACGGTCCTCCGACATGTCATTGGGCTTTTATAATGGCAACCAGCATCTCCGTGATCGCCGGGGCGAGCTCCCGGACACGGGCCAGCTCTTCACCGGTGAAATTCGAGAGCACGTGATCGGCCACCGCCACCTCGGGGTTATCCGGCCTTCCGACGCCGAAGCGTATGCGGTGGAAATCCGGGGTCCCGACCTCCTGGATGATGGACCTGATGCCGTTCTGCCCCTTGTGGCCTCCGCCGAACTTTGAACGGTACTGGCCGAAGGGAAGCTCGATATCGTCATGTATCGCCACGAGCCGCTCCGGCGGTACCTTGTAGAAATCAAGGGCCTTCCGCACCGGTCCGCCGCTGTTGTTCATGAACGTCTGCGGCATAAGGAGCAGCACCTCGCGGTCATCGATGGTCCCCTTCCCGGACACGGAATTGAAGGAGGAAGAGCTCAACTGTATCCGGTACTGATCGGCTATATAACCGCCCAGAAGGAAGCCGATATTATGCCTGTTCTTCGCGTACTTTTTACCCGGATTTCCCAGGCAGGCCACAACAAACATTTCGATTATCTCCATTCCGGAACAGGTCAACTGTTTTCGCGTATGAATTCACGAGCGATCTGAGGGGAATCAAATATTTTGATCTGCTTGGTTATCCCGGTCAGTCTGAACATATCAAAAATCTTCTTGTTGACGCTGGAAATCAGAAGGTGCCTGCCGTTCTTCCGGAATGCCGAATAAAATTTGATAATCGAACCAAGAGTAGCGCTGTCGATAAAGGCGACTTTTGAAAGATCAAGGATGATATGGATCTGCTTCCCCAGGTACTTGTCGATCTCATTGTCGAATTCGACCTTCAAGTCAGAGGAAAGCGATCCTTCAATCTCCAGGATTGCTATTGAATTATCAACACGGCTTTTAATCTTCATAGAGCTCCGGGCAGATCAGGGTCCGGGCCGCGCTCTGTGTCCCGGACCGGTATCTTTCAAAAAATAACCAGAGTTGCAGTAATATGTCAAGAGCAAATACGGGAGTTGTGAATTAATTTCACCCGCCGGGACCGCATCGCTGCAGATACCGGGCACCGTGTTATATAAAATTTGTCAGAATTTCCAGAATACCCCTTTCAATGGAGCCGAACTGTTTTATTATTTCACCCTTGATGTTTTCCACGTCGGGCAGCGGGACATAATCGGACAGGTACCGGTAGCGGCCGATCCTCCTCCCCACGACAAACGATTCCCGGTGGTCCGGTTCCATGCCAAGGAAACGGTCGATGACATCCAGCATGGCCGCCCTGTCGCCGGGAAGCACTCCTTCGATATCCTCCAGCAGGTTCATGATGTGATCGCTCTCGACCGTACTGGTGATCCCTTCCAGCCTTTCGATAAAAAGACGGATCTCCCGGACCTTCTCCACTTCCGTGAGGGGTGTCCACCTGCCGGCCAGCATCATGTCATGGAGGGGCGTCCCGGGCACCGGCACCGTGCTGCGGAGCCTTATGAAAGTAGGATTGACTTCATTGAGCACGCGGGCCGATTCAACGGCATGGTCCTCGGAATGCTCCCTGCCGCCCAGGCCCGGCATGAAATACTCTGAAAGCTCGAACCCGGCCTCGACCACGTTCCGCCCCGCGCGGACCATTTCTTCCCCAGTCACCCCCTTGCTGACCAGGGCCAGAACCGTATCGGAACCGGTCTCCATACCGATGTGGATCCGGTCGATGCCGGCCTGCCGGAGCGCCTGCAGCTCTTCAGGCGATTTCCGGCTTATGGTATGCGCCCGGGAATAGGTGGTGATCCTTTCTATGGTCGGAAACTTTTCCCTCACGGAGGTAAGGATTTCCACAAGGTCGCCGGTCCTGAGGACCAGGGCGTCGGCATCCTGCAGGAACAGGCTCTTCATGCCATGGTAGATCCAGAAGGCCACCTGGCGCACGCACCCCTGGTCGATTCCTTCCCCGAAATCAATGTTCTTGATCACCTGCGCCACCGCCGAGTTGTCCCTGCGGTCGGGATACTGCCGGTTAAGCTCGCGGTATATGGTATCGGCGATGGACGACATCATGTCGATATCCCGCTTTATCTCATCGACCTTGCGCATGGAAAAGCGCTCGTTCTTATACACGGGGCAGAAGGCGCACTTGTTCCAGTGGCAGTTGCGGGTAAGCCGCAGCAGAATGCTCTGGGCCTCGCTGGGAGGCCGAATGGGACCCGTTTCAAAACATGTCATACCGTTTACCTTTCATCTTGATTTTCCCGCATCTTGCCTTTCAGCGGCGGCCTGGTCAGCGGCATGCCGTCCCGAAAATATTGTTTGAGGATGGTCCAGCTGGGGCCGTTGAAGCCTTCAATAATACCCAGCGCGGAAAATTCGATTATGCCTGCCGTCAACAGGATAAGCGGGAGCGAACAGAGCATGGCCGCGCTTTTTTTGATCTGGTCCCATCCCGCTTTATTAAGCTCGAAATAATAGTACGCGATCCCGAAGGTAAAAACAGCGGTGAACCACGACACGTAATTCACCAGTGGCACCCCGAACCAGTACAGGCTGTTCCCCGGGTTATAGGCCCTGTTCCATGTCCAGAGTCCGAAATCCGTGGCAAAGGGATCAACCAGGGCGTCGAAGAACACGGCGACCAGGGCGACAAATAATCCCTGCCACGCGAAGGACCTGTTCCCGATGAACCGTATCCCCCCGCGGAGCCCGTCGAGGAGAAAAACGCACGGATAGAATACCGTGCTCCATCCAAACATGGTCGCGACCGGCGCGCTGAAGCCCGGCAGGTAGAGATGGTAATGATCCTCGAAGAAAAAGCCCATGGTCACGCCGGAGCTTTCAAGGATCAATCCGTAGAGAAAGGCAACGCCGAAGAATACTATGAATTTCTTCCATCCCTGGAACAGATAGCAGTGAACCGCGATGAGCAGGGTCCAGATGATGCTTGAAACTTCAAAACCCCAGACGGCCAGGTCAAAATGCGAGCGCCAGTCATGGGCGAAACGGACCGGACGCGCCGGGGCAAAGGCCAGGACGAGAATGACAGCGGTTATCCCCGTAATAATCAGAAAATTCCGCATCCTGCCTGTTGCGTCAAGGCTGTCATCAACCCTGAAACGCGCGTGGTAGTACAACAGGATCAGGCCATATGGGAAGATAAAGGTCACGACGTAATCAGGATGCGGATTTCTCAACAGGGCTGTCAAGCCGAAGACGGTACAGGCGCTTACGTAAAAAATGAACCAGACCGGGAGATTATCCCATATTTCTTTTATTATTTTTTTTATCACAGTCATTATGATACACCGGTTTTTTGAAACATCTCAAGTTCCCATTCATCCTGTTTTTCATCACATCGCAGTATATAGATATTGCCGTCATCGGCGCGGACCTTGAAATAAAGGTAGTCCGGGCCGTACCAGCGGTCGATGAGGTCCGTCACCTCATACTGCTTTTCTCCCAGGAGAAAGCGTATCGGCCGCTCATTGGCCCTGGCACCGGAATAACATGCCACCTTGAGTTTGATACCGTCTGACATGGAGATACCTGTACAATACCATACAACCAAATTCTCATAGATTCATCATTGTCAAGATATTGATAAATGTAAATAATGTAAATATTTTTATCCCCGAAACAGCGGGATACATGCTTAAATAAATATTTTTTTTCACTGGCCGGATCATTTCGTTCTCCTTGCATGTACCTGCGGACGAGCGACAACGCGCCTGACTACCGGCCGGGTATGGACAGAAAGTCCGCGTATAAGAGCGTGTGGCAGAGGCACTGGCGCGACTTCCGGGAAGTCTATCCTGAACGATTCGCGCACCGGTATGGAGAACTGACGCCGGAAAAATGCTTCGAAGTCTCGAAACTCCTCTCGTGCGGCGATTATCGAAACGGCTTCCGTAAGCACATCTGCCCGGAGTGCGGGACGGTCCTCATGGTGCCGTTTACCTGTAAATCCCGGCTCTGCCTTTCATGCTACCGGAAAAAGCTGTACGGCTGGTCGATGAATTTATCGATCATCATGAACCAATCGCTCTCCCTCATCCACGCGACCTTCACGCTGCCCAACCCCATGACCAGGGCGCTGTTCGATAAGCGCTTTTTCTGTGAAGATCTGATCACCGTCGCAGCCGGCGTGTACTGGAAGGAGTTGCTGAAAAGCGCGGGAAATCCGGGCAGGGACTGGCAGTGCGGGATTAGCTACGGGTTTAAACCCGTAGCTAATCCCATAAATGCGGCAATGCCCTGAACTACAATCCGCACGTACACCTGGTCGGCACCAGGGAGCTGGTAAATACCGTTACCGGCGAGATAACGCGTTCACCCTTCCTGAACTACCGGAGGATGCGGTTTTCATGGATGAACGCGGCCCTTCGCTTATTCAGAAAAAAGGCGTATTTAC